>VGRO01000356.1 GCA_016875335.1 Deltaproteobacteria bacterium
CGCTCCGGCCTCCGAGGCCGGACGCGCCCAAACCGGCACCCAGGCACCCCTGGCTACTTCCTCAACCCCGCACCAGCGCCACTGCCCGGCCCGACGCCCCCAGCGCCGCTTATGTGAATGGCATTGCTCCTAGCGCGCTTGGCGGCAGTCGCTCGCGCTTCCTTGGCCTGTGACGACGGCGACCCCTGCACCGCCGACTACTGCACAGCCGGCACGTGCAGCCACCTGCCGGCCGCGGTGTGCGGCGACGGTGCTTGCGCGACTGCGTGCGGCGAGACACTGCTGCTGTGCCCTGTCGACTGCCACACTTGCGGCGACGGCGTGTGTTCGGCCGGCGAGAGCCCCAAGGTTTGCAAGGCCGACTGCTGCGGCGGCTGCGGCGACGGCAAGTGCGTGGGCTACGAATGCGGTGAGAACCCGCAGACCTGCCCTGCCGACTGTGGTCAGGCGTGCGGCAACCAGCAATGCGAGAAGGGCGAGTCGCCCAGCCTCTGCCCCGCAGATTGCCAGAAGCAGGTGTGCGGCAACAACGTGTGCGAAGTCGGCGACGGCGGACCCACCATGTGTCCGGGCGACTGCGCCAGCGCTTGCGGCAACTGTACCTGCGACAAGGGCGAGAGCTTTGACTCCTGCCCGCTGGACTGCGGCCACTGTGGCGACGGCGTCTGCAGCCTGTGCGATGCGCTCGGCGAGACGCCGATGACCTGTGCCGCCGACTGCGGCGACCTCAAGCTCATCGGCTGCACCACGGCCTGGACGCTTTTTTGCAAGGACGGATCGCCCTGCACCGACGACGCATGTCAGCCTGGCAAGGGCTGCGTCCACCTGCCCGCGGCGGCAAGTTGCACCGACGGCAACTTGTGCACCGACGGTGACGGCTGCGCGGGCGGCTTGTGCATCCCCGGCACTTGCGCGTTCTTGAGCGGCGAGAGCGCACAACGCCAGTCCGCGGTAGGGCATCGCCTTCCGCTCGCCAACGGGGGCCTGAGCGCGCAGCGCCACCGCCAGCCTGTGCCTACTTGTCCGCTCCCAGCAACCGTTCCACTTCGCCGACCGCCTCCTGCTCGGCCTGCAGGCGGTGCACTTCATCGGCCGAGTCGGTTCCGCCGCTCAGAAACTCGCCAAGCTCCTCGCGCTCGCGCAACACGTCGAGTTGACCCTGGACGTCGGGCGCGGCGGTCGAGCGGTCGAAGGCGTCGGCCACCCCGGGCGCGGCCTCGGCAATCGCCAGGGCCTGCCGCAACAGCAGTGCGCGCTTGAGCGCCTCGCACGCTTGGTCGAGCTTGCCGGCGTGGACCAGGACCTGCTTGCCAGAGTCGGTGTTGGCGAGCGGCTGCGCCATCCAGCCGCTGACCAGGCGCTGCAGCTCCAGGCGGGCCCGTTCGACGCGCGCAATCTCGGCTTCGGCGCCGCGGTCGTCGAGCGTGCGCCACGTCGCCAGCGCCGGTTGCAACTGGTTCTGCCATTGGGCGAGCGACACGCGCCACAATTCGGTCGAAAGCCGGTCGTGTTGCCGCAGCGACGCCTGCGCGGCCGCCTGCAAGACCTCGAGCGCCCCTTTGGTCTGGGCACCCGCAAGATCGGCGGTCAGCTTGGCGCGCAGGGCGGCGATGCGTTTACCGCTCTCGTTCAGGGCCGCGACGCGCGCGTTGAGGTCGTCTCGCACGGTCAGCAGGGACCGCGGCTGCCGGGCGTCGAGGTAGCGTTCGGCCAGCGCGGGTCCGTGGCGCCGGCCCAGCCGCGCGCCCAAAAGCGCCAGTCCCAAGGTGCCGACTGCCGCCAACGCCACGCTGCCGGCGCCCGCCGCCGAAAAGGCCGCAGTCACCGCCAGGGCCAGACCCACCCCTGCGCCGCCGCCGACGACCGAGCCCGCGTCCGCGCTCGAACCGACCGCCGCCACGTGCTTACGCCAGACCGAAAGCGGCGCCGTCACGCCACAAATCGGGCAATGCTGCGCCCGCGGCTCGACCCACGCGGAACAGTGCCGACAGGGGGCGTGGCTGCCGGTCGCAGCGGTCGCGCGGTCGGTCATGGCCTCGGCAGGCGCTTGTTGCCGAGCGCGGCGATGAGCAGGGCCGCGGTGGCGACCTCGGTCGCAAAGGTCAGCAGCCAGCCGAAATGAAAGACGCTGTGGCCGATGGCCTTGCCGATGACAGCTCCCGCGATGCCGTAGCCGATGGTGGCCCACCACGACAGCGGCTGGGCGCCGGGCAGCAGGTGCCGCGCCAGAAAGCCGACGCCGGCCCCGATGGCCACGGTCCACACCAGGCCCAGCACCAGCCCGAAGATCTTCCAACCGAGCAGCACGGCCAGGACCACCAGGACCACGACAACCGGGGTAGGCAACGAACCCATGTCACGCCTCAAACGGCAAGAGCTGCCACGCGCCGCGATCGGCTGGACCGCGGCACGCCCAAATTTCGCGCGTTTTCGGCACGCACACAACCACGCTGTTGGTGGCCGTGCCTTGCGCGTCTTCGGGCAAACGGTTGATGCTGTCGACCCCGTCGGCGCGGTCGGCCATCAGCGCGCGCAGGCTCGCAACGTCGTGCAGCCGCCCCAGCGGCGTGGCGGTGTGCAGGCGGCGCAACCGGGCGAGGCTCGACGACGAAGCCGCCTCGCCTTCGCGGGCCTGGTGGGTGCCGACCAGGCAGTGGTTGGTGCGCAAGATCGGTTGGTCGCCGAGGTCGCGGCGCACGGCGGACCAGGCCGTCGTCTCCCATTCTGCGGCGCGGTCCTCGCCGGCCAGCCAATAGGTGTGGGCTGCGGCGCGCGGCGCGGTTTCGCACGCACGGGCCGCGTCGTCGAAGCGCTCGGACTGGATCATGCGGTGCAAGATGCCCATGTAGCCGACGCCCGGCCGCGAACCGGTGGTCTTGACGTTGGTGGTGCCCACGGCGAGGCCGCGGTCGTTCATGCCGACCAGCGACAGGCAGCCGGTGCAGGTCACGCTCCACGTCTGAGGTCCATTGTCTGGGGTGCGGTGCACGGCCAGCACGTAGTCGAGATCCTGCGGATTGAGATCCCAGGTTTGCGCGGCCACCAACGCGCCGTTCACGGTCCGACCGGGCGGCAGCAGCACTGCCGAGCAGCCCTCCGCGTCGGGCCTCATGCCGCGGACATCGGCGCCGCCGTCGCCAAAAACCACCACATCGCGCACATCGGTCATGTTGGCCGCGGTGTACAACTCGCGCGCATCTACGCCAGCGGCCCGGGCGATGGCGCAGTGCTCCGTGTGCCCGTCGCCGTCCCAGCGGGCGTACGCATCCAGGCACTGGCGCCCCACGTCTACAAGCTGGCCGACGCCGAGCGGTTCACCTCCGACGACTGGCGCGAACGCATTGCCCCACAAGATGGCCGCCTCCAGCCGCATCTGCACGAAGGCGCGGATGGTCTCGGCCAGTTCAGCGCCGTGCGCCTCGCCCATGTGGCGCGGCGAGCCGCGCAGGTGCAAGGTGGGCAAACCCAACAACTGCGGCATGCACGCGGCGGTGGAAGGGTCATTGGGCCGGAAGGTCACGGGCGGGCTCGTGCGCCAGCGCGGCGCGGGGGGCGGAGCATAGCGCAGGTGGGGGCGGGGGGAAGTGGGTGAGGCCCACTGGATTAGGATCGCCAAGTTCTGCGTAATTTCAATACGCTGGGCAACAACCTCATCCTGGCGCTCCGGGGGCGTCCCTTCTGGACCGGTCTGCGCCTGAAGGCGTCGCAG
>VGRO01000357.1 GCA_016875335.1 Deltaproteobacteria bacterium
CTATCCCTTTGCACTGCTCGTCAGAACACTGCGTCGTCAGGTTCAAGAGCTGGGTGGTGGCTTGGCCCGCACGCTGGACCACGTCGAGTCGACGACGCGGACTGTCAGCGCCTGAACCGGGAACGGCAAAGTGCCGCGGCATACCTCGGCCGGGTGGCCGCAATGCCAGAATTTCAAGTGGGGAGGATTCGATGCAGACGGTTTCTCTGACGTGCAAGAGTTGCGGGGCGGCACTGCCGCAACCGCGGGGGCCGACGGTCAAGTGCGAATTCTGCGAGGCGGTAATGGCGGTCCTGCCTGAGGGTGACGGCGGAGCCCAGTCCGAGATCGCGTCGAAGGAACGCCCGGCGAGTCTGTTTCTGCCCCAGCAGACGCCGGATGCGGAGTTGCATCTGTACCTGCTCAAGCATTGGACGGCGCAGCCGGGTCTGGATGCCGCGTTCATACGATCCATCGCCGACGCGCGACTGGAGCGCTTCACGCAACGGCTGTGGTGCTTTACCGCCCAGGCCAAAGGCGGTTTCACAGCAATGGTAGGCGTCAGGGACGGCTTCGACGTGAAGTGGCAGCCGTTCTCCGCGCAGCTGCGGTTGTCCCACGCCTTCACGGTCGGCGACGCGGACGCCAACCAGGAAGCAATGGCCCGCTCCGTGAGGCTGGCGCTCTCGATCAATCGGGAAAAAGTCCTGCCGGACGCTCTCCACGGTGGCCAGGCTTGGCCGGGGCATGAACCGTTCGGGCTGACTGCGGCAGAGGCCTGGTCCGAGATGGGCAAGCAGGAGCTGAATGAGGAGATTCTGAGGGTGGCACAGACTCTGGCTCAGGGTGACCTCACCAAGAACATTCAGCCCAACGTCGAGGTGGCGTGGCAGCCCATCGCGCTGGGCGTCGAGGTGGCGCGGCTCCGGACTAGCCGCGGCGTGTACGAAGTGGCCGCATTCGACGGGGGGCTTGCCGAGGCCTCTCCACTCCCGCCAGTGGAGGACGACAACAAGACATCCTCGCCAAAGTGGGCCGAGGCCATCGCGGCAGAGAGGGCCGCTGAAGGTTATAAGGCCTTGCTAGTCGTGCTGGGTTGGGTGGTGGTGGTAATGTCACTTTTCGTGATTGTGGGGATCGCCCAAGAGTTCTATAAGAAGTCGCTGGATGTTGAGGGTGGTTTGCTGATATGGGGCGTGGTCGCGGCACTTGTGTACTTCGTGCCATACGGCAGAATCGCAGGGGTCGATGCGGCCAAGGCACGTCGCCAAGCGATCGAGGGCGAGGTTGAAGAAGCGCTCACCGTGACGACCGCGCGGCTTGCCGAGCTCTACGGAGCCGATTGGCAGTCTGCTGAAGCGGCATTCGCCACGTTCGAGAGCCGTGCCCAGGCCTGACCGGGACCTGCGCCCGCAAGTAGCGAAGTATCAGAAGCAGTTGCGCGATGCGCAGGCCGGTGAAGTGGCCCAGGCCAAGACAGAGGCGGCGGCGCTGTATCGGTGACAGTCTCACCCCGTCTCAATCGAGTCTCATGTCCGTCCCAAGTGATACTTCTCCGCCGCGCTAACTCCCTAAAACCACAGAACACCCCATCTGGCACGCCCCTTGCACCACCTTGCAACCGTCCCGCGCGCCCCCTATGCTGGGCCCGCGACCACGGCGGTCGGCGAGGCCAGCATGAGCAAGGCGCACCTGTGGACCTGGGAGGACATTGTGCACCTGCCCGAGATGGAGCAGCCTGAAATCATTGGAGGTCAGCCGTTCGTCCGTGCGATTGCGCGCACGACCCATGGCCGGATTGTGTCGCAACTCTCGCGCCAGGTCGGTCGCGCCGACTCGCCAGATGTCCGCGACGGCTGGTGGATCAGCGTCGAGCCGTCGGTGCGCCTGTCACCGCACAACATCGTCGGCCCGGATCTCGCCGGTTGGCGCAAGGCCCGCCTGCCTGAGCTGCCCGACGACTGGCCGCTCGACGTGCGCCCGGACTGGGTGTGCGAAGTCCTCTCGCCAGGCACCGCCCGCTACGATCGCAGTACCAAGGCGCAGTTGTACGCCGCGTCGGGCATCCCGCACTACTGGATCGTCGACCCGAGCGAGCGGCTGGTCGAGGTGCTTGAGCTGTCGGGCGACAAGTGGCGCGTTTTCGGGGTCTTTGGCGACGATGACAAGCTGGTGCTGCCGCCGTTTGGCGAGTTCGACATCACCGTCAGCGACTTGTTCTTGCCGCGGCGGCCAGCGGGCCCGATCGCGCCCTAGTAGCCGCTGGTCCGCTACAGCGCGCCGACAGGCACCGCCCAGACGTTGGCCGTCAGCGGCATCGGCGTCGGCACGAGGCACACGACCGCACCCGTCGCCAGCTGCAGCCCGTACTGGTCGAGCAGGCCGAAATGCTTTGCATCCTGACGAGTTGGCGCCGCCGAGCGCTTGACCTCGATCGGCCACGCCTTGCCGTCGCGCACCAGCAGCAGGTCGATCTCGCGCTGATCGCGGTCGCGCAGGTGATACGCCTGCACGCTTCGGGCGTTGTGCTTCCAGGTCTTGAGGATTTCGCCGACCACCCACGTCTCGAGTATTGGCCCCGCCATCGCGCCGGCGGCCAGCGTCTCGGGGCTGGTCCAGCCCGTCAGCCACGCGCACAACCCCGTATCGGCAAAGTGCAATTTCGGCGCCTTGACCAGCCGCTTCGACACGTTGGTGTGCCACGGCTCAAGAAGGGTAACTACGCCCGACGCCTGCAGAATCGACAGCCAGACCTTGGCCGTCACCGGCGAGATGTCCGCGTCACGCGCCATGTCGGCAAGGTTGACCAGGCCCGCCGTTCGCGCCGCCGCTGCACGCAAGAAGCGCAAGAAGGCCATCTCGTCGCCCACGCGAGCCAGATCGCGCAAGTCGCGTTGCAGGTAAGTCTGCACGTACGAAGCGTAAAATCGGTCGTGGTCCAACTCTGGCCGGGTCACAATCGCCGGGTAACTGCCGCGCCAAATCTGTTCGTACAAGGCCGGAGCCAACAGCGGCGGATTGTCGGCGGCGTTGAGTAACTGTTCAACATCGGGAAGAAATGGGCGTACATGCTCGCCCTGACCCAGCGCTTCTTGCCGCGACAACCCTTGCAACTCCACCAGTACGACCCGGCCAGCCAGCGACTCCGACACGCCGCGCATCAAGTGAAACGGCTGCGAACCCGACAGCCAGAATTGCCCGCCGCGACCGGGGTTGGCATCGACCGCCATCTTGATGTGCGACAACAGACCTGGTGCATACTGAATCTCATCGATCAGCACCGGCGCGGCAAAACGCTGCAAAAACAGGCCAGGATCCTCGCGCGCGAGTTGCAGGGTCAGGGGATCGTCCAAAGTCACGAATTTGCGCTCGGACGCGGCAGCGCCTAGCCCCAGTGTGGCGGCCTGACGCAGGAGCGTGGTCTTGCCGACCTGTCGCGCCGGAGGTCGGCGCAAGATGATCGCCGTCATCCGCAACCCGGTCCAAGTGGAGAAGATACTGCGGCACATCGGCGAGTGGCGCGAGGCCGGCGACCGCGACGACGACAGCACAATCGCATCGCCTCGCTCAAGGCGGCCTCGCCGATGTGCAGCCGGTAAGGGACTGGAAAATAATAAGTCGATCACTCTCACATCAGGACGGAGCCGCGAGTCGGACCTTTGGTCCGCGAGCTGGCGACCCACG
>VGRO01000358.1 GCA_016875335.1 Deltaproteobacteria bacterium
GGGCCGGCACCACCAGGTCGCGGTCGTGCGCGCCGGGTGCCCAAATTCCGTGGTAATGGCTTGAAGCTCGTTTTGGCAAAGGAATTTGTGCCAGAATTCGGACGGCAAGCTCCCGCCGGGTCAGCAGGACAGCGTTTTTGCCCCCCTTCCACTGGTTCTTTAGCCAGATCCGGCGACACCTGCCGCGGACGGCCGCGTCGTGCACCCTACTTGCACGCATACACAACCACAGAGGCGAAATCGCTCTTGAGACTGCAGTTCGGGTTGCCGCCGACCCACGTCCAGTTGAACGAGGCCTTGTTCAGCCACACGTCCGGTGTGCTGTTGTTCTCCCACGACGCCAAGGCCTGGTAGTTGGCGCACAGGCCGCCGTCGGCGTCCGTGTCGGGCGTCTCGCAGGTGGTGCCCTGCACCTTGAATTGGTTGCAGATGTTGACGTAGTCCGCCTTCTGCCAGTTCTTGACCGGCTGGTACGGCGTGCAGCCGCCGGGGACCGCGTCGGCGTTGGCGCTCAAGGTGTTGCTCTTGAGGCAGACGCCGTCGTACATCCACCCGCCGGAGCACGGCTTCTGACAGCTGTTGGTGCACCCGTCGCTGTCGTTGCTGTTGCCGTCATCGCAGCCCTCTTTGCTGTCCACGACGTTGTCGCCGCACTTGGCCAGCTTGCAGGTGGTCCGGCAGGCGTCGGCCGCGCTGTCGCTGTTCTTGCTGCCGTTGTCGCACTCTTCGCCGGCCTGCACGATGCCGTCGCCGCACTTGGCCAGCTTGCACAGGTGGCAGCCGTCGCCGGGCACGTTGTTGCCGTCGTCGCACTCTTCGCCGGTGTTGAGCGCCTTGTTGCCGCACAGCGGCACGAAGGGCATGAACTGCCAGTCGGCGCCATCGCAGACGTCGAGGCCGGCCTTGGCCGTGTTGACCGCCATCTGCCCCTTGTTGCCGGACCCGCACGGGCCGAGGTTGGAGGGCGACCCTGGCATCAGCAAGGCGCCGGTGGCGGCGACCTTCTTGTCGGAAACGTACTCTACCTGAACCGAAAACGCGTTGATTTGCCCGTCGTTGGCTTCCTTGCCCGGCACGTTGTCGATGACCTGCAGCGTCCAGGTGCCGGCCGGGTTCTTGCCGATCCACGTGGACAGGTCGCCAGAAACCGGGCTGTCAGGCTTGGGGTACGTCGCCTTGAGCGCAGTCGCCGTCCCGGACTTGTCGTGCAGCAGATACACCGCGCCGCCGGGGGCGGTGAGCGTCACCTGGATTTGACCGGTGCTGCTGGTGGCGATGTCCACCGCGACGGCGATGTTCTGCACCTTGCCGATGTCGGCGACCACCACCTGCGCCGTCACGCCCTTGAGGCTGGCGTCGGGGATGTCCAAGGGCTTGGCCAAGGCAAAGGTGTCCTTGAACACGTTGGTCAGCAGGCCATTGGAGATCGCGGCGAGGCCGTTGGCGGGCAGCGCGCTCGGGTCCAGCGCGGTGCTCACGCAGTCCAGGCTGCCGTCGGCCTTGATGCCCTTGACCACCAACCCGGTGCCGCACGCCGCGCCGGTCTTGACCAGCGTCGGAAGGCCGACCAGGTCGGCGTAGGCCCCGGTCTTGGCCACATCGGCAAACTTGGGCGGGTTGAGCAGGTCGGCGTATTGCCCCGTTTGTGCCACTTTGGCCAGCTCTGCGGCCTTGGCGTAGGGCGAGAGGTCGATCTTGGCGAGGTCGCTAAGCTTTGCGTAGTCCGTCAGCTCGATCTTTTGCAGGTCCGCGAGCTTGGCGTACGGCTGCAGCACCTTGGGGTCGAGGTGCGCGGCCTGGACGCAACCAGAGCACTCCAACGCCTCCGCAGCGGCGGCGCGCAGCGCAAACACCACCGACCGCAGCGGCGTGCGCGGCAGCTCCGGATCGTTGCCCACGCTTACGCCCAACCACGGGCTGGCGACTTGCGTCAACGTGGCCTGCGGAATCGGCACCTTGGCGCCCAAGCCGAGCGTGAAGCGCCCGCCCGACACGGTGACCACCAGCGGCCCTTCCTCCCAGACCGCCGTGCCGCCCTGCTGGGCCGCGTAGAGCCGAAACGTCAGCGCATAGTCGCCGTCGACCACGGCGCCGCCGCTCGACAGAATCGCGCCTTCCGCGGTAAGCGCAGTGGGCACGGCGGCAGCGGGAACGGCAAGCAGCGCGGCCGTGGCGGCTACGGCGACAAGCGCATGGGTGAACAGAGGGCGAATCGCGAGCAGGCGGGTCATGCGGCCTCTGCCCCGGCAGGAAGACCGGCGCACCGGCAGGATTGCGCTTGCGCGGCGCGAGGTCAAGGTGGGTTTGCGGTGATTTTGGCGGCCCGCGGCCAAGGCAAACGGAAGGGCCGCACAGGCCATGGAATTCAGGAGCGAAACGCGGCCTCCGCCTCGTCGCCAAGCTCAAAGCGCCCATGTTCGGCCAAGCAAGAGGGAAGCAATGGGGCGCCGTGCAGTCACACAAGGTTGACAACGACGCAGATGCGTGGGGGTAGATGCGATGCACCGCCGCCAGCAACGACGGCCTCCGCGCAACGGCAAATTGCCGCTGCGCCAAACCTTCGGGGCCTTGCCCCGGACCCCGCGGCCGGCGCGGCCGGCGCCAAAGGCCTCGCCGGCCTTTGGAATCCGCGGGGGATGCCTTCTCGGGCCCAAACGCCGATCCGCAGCGCAGCTGCGGCTTGGAAACAAACGGCGGCTGGGCCACGCTCTCACCGGCGCGCGGGCGTGGGGCCCAATTGCGCCGTAACGGTTCAGCACCAAGCAGACAGTCGTCACCAACTGCGTGCGCCGACCTGCGGTCGGACAGACCGCCGGCCCCAGTGCTAGCCGGAACGCCGGCAACCTGTACATCGCCTTCGACCTCAGCGCCACCAATTGGCAGCTCGCCATCAGCGACGGCGTCGAGTTCAAACCCGGCGACCGCAAGCTCAAAGTCTGCTACCGGCAGCCGCGGCCGGAGGCGAACCCGCGCCGGCGAAGTCCGGTTCGCCAACCGCGGCAAGCAGCGTGAACCAGACTGGCCCAGAACCAACCCGCAGGAACGCCAAACCTTGAACTGTTGCCCCGACAACCCAACGCGCAAGCTGCACCCGAGCCGGCGGTCGCCAAGCCGCCCACCCTTCCGGCCGGAACGGAGACCCGTGGAGTTCCTTGGTCGCTGCGGCGACTGCCCGTATAGATTGGGCAGGAAATACAGTTGCAGCATCATCGGCGTGCCGCGGATGAACTCGACGTAGGTGGTCAGGGCCCACCGCGCAGGCCGCGGACCGTAAAGCCTGCCGACTGCGACCAGCAAGCCAATCAGGATCGCCAGCGGAAACGACAGCACCGACAACACCACCGTCATGCCGGCCGACTTCAACAGGATGGGCGTGTACGCTCGCACGACCTCGAATCCGCGCTTGCGCAGGCTGGTTTCCACCTGGCTCACGTCCGCGACGGGTCGCGCAGGCGTGCTGCCCGCCGCCGCAGTCGGGGTGAGGGATAGGAACCGCAAACAAGGTTGGCCCCGAGGCCGCGCCGGCCGAAACCGGCTTTGCGCCCCGCCGGACCCTCCGGCGACCGCGCGATCGCCAGCCTGCGCCGCCTGATCATCCGTGTCAAGGCGCGTTTTTGCCCGCCGCAGGCAGACTGC
>VGRO01000359.1 GCA_016875335.1 Deltaproteobacteria bacterium
GCCAGCGCTGCCACGTCCGGGGGCGGAGGTGGCACGTCGGGGCCCGCGGCCGGCATCTCCCCCGCTGTCGCGGCGTCGGCCGGCGCCGAGCCTGCGTCCACCCCGGCGTCGGCGGTGACCGCCGTGTCCACGCCGTCGAGGTCGCCCAGAGCGGCCCCCGCATCCGGGTCGGGCAGTGCGCGGGCGGAGTCGCCGGGCGTGGCCGCGTCGGCGGGGCCGAAGTCGGCGAGGGCGTCCAGTGTGGCACCGTCCTGGGCGCTCGCGGCGTCGGCCAGGCGCAATGCGGCCGAGTCGCTGCCGGCCGAACCCTGCGACAGCGTCGGCTGGGGGCCGGGGTCGTCCGAGCACCTCGCGACCACGATCGCAACGACGACCGCACAAGCAATGCGCCAGGGGCGTGGGACGGAGAGCATGGTTGGGGCAGGCTCAAGCGCCGGGCTGGCGCCCGGGCATGGTCGGGATCGCGGGCGGCGGTGTCAAGGCGCGCGCCCGTCGCCATCGTCGCTTGGGCCGGCGGCGCCGCCCAACTCGGTGGCGATGTCTGCCACGACGGCACTGGTCAATGGGCCCGGTGCCGCCCGCAATGCGGCCCACGGCCGCCGCGCCAACCGCCGCAGTGCTTTGGTGCGCACGTGGGCTTCGGGCCCATCGCCCGGCACGGAGGCCAGCACGGCGGCGCGCGTCTGGGCGTAGTGGTCCACCAGGGCGGCCAGATCGCCGGGCAGCCCCGCCAGCGCCTCGTCGGCGATGCGTCCGGCCAATCCGGGGGCCGCCCCACCCGTGCCCGCCGCCACCACCGCATCGCCGGCCTGGCGCTGCGCCATCCAGAAGGTGCTGCATGCGGCCGGCACGTCCGCGGCGTTGCACCACACCCGACGGGCCTCGCACGCCGCGAACACCGCGCGGTCCACCGCCGGGTTGCCGGTGGCAGCGACGACGAACCAGACATCGGCAACGTCGTCCGCCTCGAATTCGCGGGCCAGCCAGGCGATCTCGCGTCGGCCAGCGCGTCCGGCGAGGTCGGACGTCAGCGCGGGCGCCACCACCACGACCTCTGCGTGTGCGGCCAGCAGTTTGGCGACCTTGGCCGCTGCCACCCGACCGCCGCCGACCACCAGCACGCGGCGGCCGCGCATCAGCAGGTAGACTGCAAGGCCCGGTTCGCCGCGCGTCACGGCAACTCCAGGGCGGCGACCTCGCCCAGCACCGCCACCGACGGACTGCGCAGCGCCATCGCCTCGCCAGCCCGCATGCAGGCGCCGAGCGTGGAGCGCAGCACCGCTTGATCCGGCCGACCGGCCCACGTCACCCATGCCATGGGCAGGTCGGCGGGCCACCCCAACGCCAGCAGTTGCGGCAGCCAATCGGCGCGGTTGGCGACGCCCATCAGCACCACCAGCGTCAAGCGACCGGTGTATGGCGGGAATGGCGGCTGACCGTCTGCCACGTGCGCAGACACCACCGCGAACCCTTCGGCCACCCCGCGATGGGTCAGGGCGATGCCGCCCAGCGCCGGCGCCGCCACCGCGCTCGACACCCCTGGAACCACCTCGCACGGCACACCCGCCGCGGCCATCGCCAGCACCTCTTCGCTGCCGCGGCCGAGCACAAACGGGTCGCCCCCCTTGAGGCGCACGACGGCCAGCCCCTGCCGCGCCAGACCAATGAGCGCGGTGTGGATGTCGGCCTGCGCCATGCCGTGATCGCCGCCGCGCTTGCCGGCGTGGACGACGCGCAGCGGCAGGTCGCGGTACAGCCGGGGATCGGCCAAGGCATCGACCACCGCCACGTCGGCGCTGGCCAGGATCGCCCAGCCGCGCAATGTCACCAGATCCGCGGAGCCGGGACCGGCGCCCACCAGGTACACCGTGCCTTTGCGGGCGACAGGCAGCGGCGGCAGTAGCGGTGGGGCAGGCACGCGGGCAGGGTAGCGCGGGCCGCCCTGGATGCAAGGTCGGGCGTCGTCACACCATCAACCCGACCAACGCCGCGGTCATGTACCCGACCACGCTGCCGCCGATCATGGCGCGAAAGCCCAACTCTGCCAGGTCCTTGCGCCGCTCTGGCGCCATGCCCGAGACGCCCCCGATCTGGATGGCGATCGAACTGAAGTTGGCGAAACCGCACAGCGCGTAGGCCGTGATCACCGCGGCGCGCGGCGACAAGGCATCCGCACTGCTCAGTTGTTTGGCCAGATCGAGGTAGGCCACGAATTCGTTGACGACCATCTTGACGCCGAGCAGCTTGCCGACCTCTTGCGCCTCGCCGGCGCCGATGCCGATGAGCCAGGCGATCGGCGTGAAAATCCAGCCGAAGATGTCCTGGAGCGTGACGCCCTGGATGCCCACCAGTCCAAGGGTCCAGCCGAGCAGAGCATTGGCCAGGGCGACGAGCGCGATGAACGCCAACAGCATGCCGCCGACGTTGAGCAACAGCTGCATGCCATCGCTGGCCCCCGACGCGGCGGCGTCGAGCACGTTGCTGTGCAGCTTGGGCACTTCGATGCGATCTTCGGGGCCGGTCGCCGGTTTCTCGGTTTCTGGGACCAGGAGTTTGCTGACGAGCACCGTGCATGGTGCCGCCATGATCGAGGCCGTCAGCAGGTGACCGGCGATGTCGGGAAAGTGCTTGTTGAGCATGCCGACGTAGGCCGCCAGCACGCCGCCTGCCACCGTGCCAAACCCGCCGACCATGATGCAGTGCAGTTCGCTGCGGGTGGCCCGGCTCAGGAACGGCTTGACCATCAACGGCGCCTCGGTCTGGCCCAGGAAGATGTTTCCGACCGTGCTCAGCGACTCGGCGCCCGACGTGCCCATCCAGCGCGCCAGGTAGCGGCTGAAGAATCGCACGATCTGCACCATCGCGCCGCTGTGGTAACCGATGGTCATCAGCGAGGAGAAAAAGATGATGGTCGGCAGGACCTGGAACGCCACCAGCGCAAATGGCGCGTCCATGGTGTTGCCGAAAAGGAAGCGAGCGCCTTCGTTCGAAAAGTTCATGAGCGACACGAATGCGTCGTTGATCGCGGTGAACAGCCGGTTGGCCAGCGCGGTCTTGAGGATGAGCGCCGCCAGCACCAACTGCATGGCCGTGCCTGCCAGCACCACCCGCCACGGAAACCGTTGGCCCGGCTTGCGCTCGCGGAACTGCCAGCACAGCGCGATCATGATCACGGTGCCCAGCACGGCCTGCATGCGCTCTGGCCACGACCCGCCGGCACGCCCTTTGTCGAAGCGGACCGGGGTGGGTAGCGCACCCGCGCTTGTCCCTGTGCCTGAGCCTGTCCCTGTGGCTGTGCCTGCCCCCGGGGCTGTGGCTGCGCCTGCCCCTGTGCCTGTGGCTGTGCCTGCGCCTGTGCGTGTCCCTGTGTCTGAGCCTGTCCCTGTGCCTGTGCCCGTGCTTGTGCCTGTGCCTGCGCCTGCGCCTGCGCCTGCGCCTGCGCCTGCGCCTGCTCCTGTGCCTGCCCCTGTCCCTGTGCCTGCGCCTGTGCCTGCGCCTGCGCCTGCGCCTGTGCGTGTCCCTGTGTCTGAGCCTGTCCCTGTGCCTGT
>VGRO01000360.1 GCA_016875335.1 Deltaproteobacteria bacterium
GGCGGCGTCGGCGCGCTCGGCGGCTGCCAGGCGCACGGCCTGCTGGCCGGGCTGACGGGCCGCGGCCAAGATCGCCAGGGCGTCCGCACAGTTCGGCGCATCGGCCGCGCTGGCCTCGGCGAGCGCCCACGCCAGGTGGGCGGCCTGCACCCCTGGCATGCCGTCGCGAGCGCGCGCCAGCAGATCGAGGGCGCCGGTGCGCTCGGCGCGGTCGTCGCGCCGGCGGGCGGCGACCGCCGGTTCTGCCAAGACCTTGACCCAGCCGACCAGCAGGGCCGAGCGCGCGTCGAGTTGCGCCGTGCGCACCTCGTCCGCTGCGGGGCCGGCCGACACCTGGGGCGAGAGGCGGGCGGCCGCGCCGATCAGCAAATAGCGCAGCGCGCCGTGGGCGCGCAACCGGTCCCCGCCCAGCGCATCGATGGCGGCCCAGGCGCGGTCCATGGGCCAGCCCGGGGCCAGCACGGCATGGCGCTCGTCCGCCTGCAGCCAGCCGCGCTGCGCGATGGCCGCCACCAGCGGATGATCGTCGTAGGCGGCGCCAATCCGGGCCTCGGCCGCGAGGCGGGTCGCAGCCGACGGCAGGCCCGGCGGCGCGGCCAGGACTGCCGACGGCAGGGCCACTGCGACCGCGACCACCAACAACCACCTCACTGGAGTCATCGCGCGACCTCTCCTGCGCGCAGTGTACTGCGTGCCGGTCCTGGAATCGACGCACGAACCGGCCGTGGTCGATGGCCTGCCCGTCGGCAAGGTCGCGCACCGGCGCGCGGTCGTTTGCTGCAATGGTGACGGCCCTGCGTGCTCCGCTCGGCATTGTGGACCCGTCGCGCACGAATGCGGTCCGTTTCTTGCGCAGCTTGCCACATGCGGATACAGTCGCGCGTTGCCAAGCGCCGGAGCGCCCGGCGTCTGCTCCCTCCGTTCGCTCAACAGGTCCACATTGCAAGCGATTTTCTGGGGCGTGCGCGGCAGCTACCCGACCCCCGGGCCTGAGACGGTCCGGTATGGGGGCAACACGGCGTGCGTCGAGATTCGCTCGGTGGACGGCGACCGGATCGTGATCGACGCCGGTACCGGTCTGGCGCGCCTGGGCGAGGCGCTGGCGGCCGGCAACCAGGCGGGCGGACAGTTCGACCTGCTGTTGTCGCACCTGCATTGGGACCATGTGCAGGGGTTGCCGTACTTCGCGCCATGCCACAACCAGGCCGCGCGCGTCGCCATCCACGCCTTGCGACCCGACGTCGTCAAGTTGCGCGACATCGTACGCGGGGTGGCGCGCCACGCGTTCTTTCCGGTGGCGCTCGACGACATGGCGGCGCAGTTCGATTTCCACGAGGTCCACCCCGGTCGGCGCTTCCGGGCGGCGGCGTTCGCGGTACGGCCGTTCCGGCTCAACCACCCCTTTGGCGCCGTGGGCTACCGCATCGACGGCGGCAGCGCCAGTTGCGCCTACGTGTGCGACACCGCGCCGTTCGACCTGTTGCTGCACAAGAAGCACTTCCTCAAGGGACCGGAGCCGCTGTCACCCGCGGATCGCCGGCAGTTGCAGGCCCTGCGCGCCTCGCTTCTGCAAGCGGTCGAGGGCTGCGATACGGTCATCTATGACACGCACTACACGCAAGACGAGTACGCGCGGTTTCCCCACTACGGCCACTCGACGCCCGACCACGCGCTGGATCTGGTGGCCGGTCAGGGCATCGCGCGCTTGGTGCTTTTCCACCACGCGCCCAACCACTCGGACACCATGATGGACGAGATCGACGCCCAATACCGCCGCAAGGGCGAGGCGCTCGGCATCGAGGTCGTGACCGCGCGCGAGGGGCTGGCGTTGCCCGTCGGAGTGCGGGCGCGCAGCAGCGCACACCGCGTGCGGGCGGGCCTATGAAGATCCGCTTCTGGGGCGTGCGCGGGTTCTACCCGGCTTCTGGAGCGCAGTACGTGCGCTACGGCGGCAACACCGCGGCCCTGGAGATCGTCAGCGACGGCGGCGCACGGCTGGCCATCGATTTCGGCACGGGCGCAGTGCCCTTTGGCCGGGCGCTGCTCGGCGCAGGGTTCGGCGCGGGCAAGGGCGTGTTGCCGGTCCTGCTCAGCCATACGCACCTGGACCACACCGCGGCCATGCCGTTCTTCGTGCCGGTGTTCATCCCCGGCAATCGCATCGACGTGTTCGGGGCGGCCAACGGACACAAGCTCTACGATGTCCTCGAGGCCCTTTTCGACCCGCACGTCTGCCCGATCAACAGCCAGAAGAACCTCAATGCGACCATCACGGTGCACGACGTCGTCGATGGGCCGGTGGCGATCGACGGATTCGAAGTGCGCGCACTGCGCGTGCCGCATGGTCGCGCGACAGGCGTGGCTTGGCGCATCGCGGCCGATGGCAAATCGGTGGCCATCGTCACGGCCATCGACCACCCGGCCGGCGGCCCTCTGGCGGCCGCGGTGGACTTGGCGCGCGACGTGGACCTGTTGCTGCACGACGCCGCGTGGCACAGCAACAGCGACCACTACGGCAAGCGCTGGGGCGGCGCCACGGCCGCGATGGCGGTTGCGGTCGCCCGGCTCGCCGGTGCCCGGCGCTTGATGCTGACCCACCACGCGCCCCACCACACCGACCGCGATCTCGACGCGCTGCTCGCCGAGGCCCAGACCTTGAGCGATCGGCCCGTGCTCGCGGCCATGGAAGGAGAGACGTTCGATGTCTGATCGTCGCGTGCGCCGCATCGCTTGGACGCTCGGCCTCGCTGCGCTGGCCGTGCCCGTCAGCATGGCGTGCGAGCCGACCCTGGCGTGCGATACCTCGGCCGCCGCGGGCTTGGTCATCACCGTGACCCAGGGCCTCAATGGCCCAGTGCTGTGCGACGCCGAGGTGACCGTGTCGGACGGCGCCACCACCGAAAAGGTGTCGGCACAAGGGTCTCCGTGCGTGTACACCGCCGCCTACGAGAAGCCCGGGACCTACACCGTCGTCGCCGCCAAGGCCGGCCTGAAGTCGGCGACCAAGACCGGCATCGTCGTCGACAACGGCGAGTGCCACGTCGAGACCCAGCAGGTCACGTTGGTGCTGGAACTGTAGCTGGCGTCTCAGCCCCGCGGTCCAATACCTCAGGTCCAATTGCACGCTCTTGCCGCCCAGCCGCCGCGCGGCTGCGGGCATCTGCGGCGTGCGGTGCGCCATCGACCTGTTTTCGGACACCTCCCGCGTCGGCCACGCGTGCAAGGCTGGCGGAGTCCAGGTGTTCGCCCATGATCACAACGCTCACGCTGCGACGTGCAGCCCGACCTGCCGGACGTACCTTTTTCGTGGTCGGACCCGCTGCCGAGCGGACGGTCGCCGAATTCGAGGCTCCGGCCCAGCCCGTTGGGCGGTGATTCGACTCAGGGCCAGGAAATGATTTACTCAATCATTTCTCGGGCCCGTTTGCTTGCTCCGTGGGTCGCCAGCTCGCGGACCAAAGGTCCGACTCGCGGCTCCGTCCTGATGTGAGAGTGATCGACTTGTTATTTTCCAGTCCCTAA
>VGRO01000361.1 GCA_016875335.1 Deltaproteobacteria bacterium
GCCGGGCCATGCTCGCGCCGCGCCCCGCATGCGCCCGAGCCGCCGCCATGGCCGACACCGCACCTGTTGACGACCCTGCCGCGCCCGCGGCTGCCCCGCCACCCGACGCGACCCAGGCCACCGAACCCGTCGAGTTGCAGGACTGGACGCCGTTGTATCGGTGCCTGGACTGGCAACTCGGGCAGGTGGCCTTTCAATTGCGCGGGGCGCAGGCATTCACGACCCAAGAGGTGCCCAACCTCATCAATCAGGGCGGGTTGGCCGCCTATCGCAGCGCCGAGGTGCTTTTCGCCCACTGCGTCGAGTTGGACCGCCACGGCGAACTCGAAGCCGAGATCCTGGTCATGGAAATGGCCATCGGTCTGGGACTTTTTGCGGTGCAGGTGCTCGACCGCTTCCAAGGGCTGTGCCGCGAGCACGGCCGCGACTACTATGAGCGGCTGACCTACCTCGCCACCGACGGCACCCCGCGCATGGTCGTCGACGCCCGCGACAACGGCGTGTTCGCGCGGCATGCCGGCCGGGTGGTGCTGGGCCTGGTCGATGCGCTCGACCCGGGTCGGCTGGTGCGCCTGGACACCGGCGAGGTCGTGGAACTGACCGGTCGCCTGCGGGCCGTGTTGCACACGTACCTGCTGTGCGTGTTGCCCGCCAACCTGTTCCGGCGCCAGCGGGTGCGCGACGAGGCGGGCCAACGCCAAGAGCGGTGGGGCGCGGTGATGGCCCGCACCGTGCTGCGCCACCCCGACGAGCTCAAGTGGTTCACCAACCTGTCGGTCGACGAGGTCGTGGCGCTGGCGCGATCGGGCCGGCCCGAAGACGTGGCGCAGCTGGCGGCGCTTTATCCGCTGCTCGACCTGGAGTTGGTGCTGGCCGGCTTCGACCCGGCCGACATCGCCGAGGGGGCCGACGTGCGCGCGGCCGCCGACCTGGTGGCGCGCCAGTTGCCGGCCGCCCCGCAGGTGGACCCGGAGGGCAACGCCATCGCCGACCCGCCCGACCCGGCCGACAACGTGTGGGTGCTGCACTCCGCCGGGGCCCAGGCCAGCCTCAAGCGCACGCTGGAGGTGCTGCGGCCCGACGGCATCCTGGTCTATCGCGACTACGGCCCCGCGACCGCCGAACGGGCCAACGGCAACCACCTGTATCAGCACTACGGCGCGACGACTGCCTTTGGGATCAACCACTTTGCATTGCAGGCGTGGCTGCACGCCCCGGGTGACGACGGCAAGCCGCGGGCCACGGTCACGGTGCCGCCGGGCGAGGGCGAGGCGTCGATCAAGACCCGCCTGGTCAGCAAGGCGGCCCTACCCGCCACCCGCGCCGCGTTCGCGCTGCAGTTCGACCCGAGGGCCTTCGACCGGCTCGAAACCGTGGTGAACGAGGCGCGCGCCCAGGTCGGCCAGGCGGGCGGCCAACCGATGGACGGCTACCGCCGCGCGCTACAGCTAGAGCGCGACAACTGGATGCTGCTGGGCGAGGCCGGCGATGTGGCGTTTCGGCGCGACCGCAACCTCGACCTCGCGCATGTGCTGCTCGGCGAGGCGCTGCGCATCAACCCATGGTACGCGGCCAGCGCGTGGAATAGCCTGGGCGACCTGCACTGGGTCAAGGGCGAGTTCGAGCAGGCACGGGCCGCCTACCAATCGGCGGCCCGCAACAACCCTGAGCACTTTCGGGCCTGGCTGAACCTGGCCGACTGCGACATGCGCCAAGGCGATTGGGCTGGTGCGGTGGAACACGCCGCCAAGGCGCTGGCCAAGGACGCCGACGGCAGCGAGGCCGAGCGCGCGCTGGAATTGGTCCGCGAGGCGGCCCGGCGGCTCGGCGAATACCGCGAGCGTGCGGCGCGATACCGCAAGGAACGGCAGGCGGGGGCGCCCAGGTAAGGCGACAGAGCACAGCGGTACAGCGACAGGGCAGCGGCCGCCGGCAGAGACCCGGCGGGGAGCGACCCGGTCTAGAACTGCGCTTGCACGCTCCAGCTCAGCATGTCGTAGGCGGTCTCGAAAGTGCCGGCATTGGCGGCCACCGATCCCTGGCCGTCGCAGTTGGCGGGGCACGGAGCCAGCGGCCGCTGCTGGTAGACCTGGCCCCAGCGCTCGTCCACGGTCCGGTCCGGCTGAAAGACGTGGGCATACGACAGGTTGAGCCGGAAAGCGCCCACCGAGTAGCGCAGGCCGCCGCCCACGCCGTAGCGGTCAAAGCTCGGAAAGTCCAGGTGCGAAAAATCGAGCGGCGCTGCGCCCTGCTCGTAGTAGCCACCGGCGGAGACGGCCAGGTCCGGCGACAGCCACTTGGTGCCGCCCAAGCGCGCCGACCAGGTGTCTTGCCATCGCTTCTGGATGTGGACATTGGGCATCGCGCTCGCCTTGAACAAGTTGATCTGGCCGCTGTTGATGACGTTGTACTCGTTGAGCACGCTCCAGCCCTCCCAGACCACGTTGGCCTCAATGTCGAAGTCGTCGCGGCCATCGGCAGTCGGCGAACGATAGCGCAGGCCGACCGCGGCGGTGGGCGCCATTTTCATCTTGAGCTTGGACTTGGAGTTGCTGATGAGCAAGTGGCTGTCGCTGAAATGGGCGCCGGTGCCGGCCTTGTCGTTTTCGAGCAGGACGTCGCCCTCGGACTCGAACGAGACCGGCAGGATGCGGCCCGACAGGGCGAGTTCCAGGTTCTCGGTCAGGCGATACCAGCCGCCCACAATCGCCGAAAACGCCGTCATGTCTTTGAGGCGAATGGTGGCGACCGCGTCGTTGCCGCTGTAGTAGGGGTTGTTGACTCCGCCCGTCGCGCCGTCCACCACCAGCGTCATGTCGGTCTTGGGCATCATCGCCCATTGCAGGGTCGCCCCGATGCCGAAACGGTCCTTTTTGCCATAGGCGGCGGCGAGGCTGGCGTAGGCGAGCAGGGCGTCGAGCTTGGTCAGCATGTAGCGCTGGCCGCCCTGGGTGTCGAATTGTTTGAAGCCATTGGCGCTTGGCCCGTATCCCGCGGCCGCAAACGTCCAATCGGGCATGCCGAGATCGGTGCTGGCCGACAAGAATACGCCGAGCGGAAAGACGGACGCCTGATTCTCACTTTTCTTGAGCGCGTCTGCATTGTTGGCGCCTGGCACCGGGTCTTGAGGGTAGGCCGAAGCCGCGCGGGTGAACGCCTCGTGCGACCACAGCAGCTGGTGCGACCACTGCGCGCGGTGGCCCTTTTGTTGCGAAAGACGCCCTGGGTTGTGTGCGACCGCGGTGCCGTCGTCCACTGCGGCCGTCAGCGCCATGCCGCGGCCGATGCCCTGCGCGCTGTTTCCGGGGATCTCGAAGCCGGCGGCCTGGGCGGTGGCGGCGGCCAGCACGCCGAGCGCGAGCGCCCACAGGCACACATGGCGGCGGGAACCCATGGGCGAAGTCGTCATCGGTGGCCTCAGTGCATGGTGGTGGCGGGAAGTGGTGGCGGCGCGCAGTGGTGGGGGCAGGCAGTGGTGGGGGCAGGCAGTGGTGGGGGCAGG
>VGRO01000362.1 GCA_016875335.1 Deltaproteobacteria bacterium
CGCCGCAGCGCGTTCGAGCGCCCAGTTCGTCGGCCAAGCGCAAGAACTCGCCTTGCCGATAGGGCTTGAGCGCAGCCACACGGTAGCCCGCTGCAGTCAGAGCCGCCACCAGGCGCTGTACTTGCGTGGTTTTGCCCGAACCGTCCAGGCCAGTCACGGCGACCAGAAGCGCTCGAGTTGGCGATCTGGCCCGCGCAGGTACGGACGAGGCGTTGGCGAGCGCCGCCTCCAGCGTAGGGTCGAAACCAATTGCCGCCAGCCTCACGCCATCGAGGCTACTTGCGCCAGACCACGCCCTTTGCCACGTGGCGCGGATGCGCGCACCCACCGCGCTGCCAAAGCGCCCCTCTGGCGGCAGCCACCCGGCCCAATTGCCCATCTCGTTGGCATCGTCGCGAGCCAGGGCCACCACCTCGCGGCCGCTCGCCACCAAGGGCTCGGTCCACTGCGCCGGATCTCCGTCGGAGGCGCCGACCAGCAGGAGCACGCGCCTTTCGCAATCCGGCACTGCGCCGCCGGGCTCGGCGAGGTACCAGCCCATCCAGCGCTGTCCAGGTCGCAGTGGCCGGCCTGCGGGGCCGCCCGGATTCAGCGGATCCTGGCACAACCAGCCCACCTCGGGGCCCAACCCGCGCACCGCCGACTTCGCCGTGAAACGGACCAAACGCGCCCAGCCTGGCTGGTCTGTCGCACCGACCAAAACGATGGGTGGATCCTTGGCATCCAGTACGGCACGCAGCGAAACTTCGGCAGCCGCCAAGTCCACAATCGGCACGGGGCCGTCGCCCCCTCCTAGGGCTTGGGCCAGCCCAGCCAATGCCTGGCTGCGCGCGGCGAGATAGGCCTCGCCGCCGACGACAGGTAGTGCGCACGGTGGAGGCAACGCCACCAGGCGCACACGCGGTCTCGCCACCGCGGGATGTAGATTGCTCTGGTGGTCCTGCAATCGTGCGACTACGTCCAAGCCGCTCACCACCATCGTGCCTCCTGCCGGTCGTGAAGCAGCAGCGGCTCGAGGTAGCGCCGCGCCTGGCGCAGCCCTTCCAACCGGCCCATGGTCGGGTCCTCGTGTTCGACCGAGAGCACGCCGTCAAAGCCGGCCAGGTGCAATTCGGTGATGAGGCGCCGCCAGGGCACGTCGCCCCAACCTGGGATCCGAAAGCGGAATCCGCGACCCGGTCGATCCCACGGTCCATGGGCAAGCAGTCCGGAACGCTCGACGTGGTGCTGCACGCGCTCGCCGTCCTTGGCGTGTACGTGTGCGACGCGGGAGCCCAACTCGGCGGCAAAAACCACCGGATCCATGCCAGCCAGCAGCAGGTTGGCCGGGTCGAGGTTGAAGGCCAGCGCGTCATGCCGATCCACAAGTTCCCACGCCAACCGGGCGGTTTCGAGGTTGTAGGCGAATTGCTTTGGGTGGCATTCCAGCGCAAGGCGGACGCCGCGGCAGGCATACTCGTCGAGGATCGGACGCAGGCGGTCGCGAAATTCGCCTTGCATGCGCTCCCAGCCGTCGGCCAGTGGCCAGGGAAACCAGCGCGCCCATTCGCGGCAGCCCGTGAACGCGATGACGGTCGTCACGCCCATTCGCCGCGCCAATTCCGCGCTGCGTACCAACCGGTCGGCAGCCCGCGCGGCCTTGGCTTCAGCCGACCCCGGCCAGATGACGTCGGTGTCCTCGCCATGCGGGCCCAGCAGCAACTGACCCTCTTGGTGGTTCGAGAGCGCAGAGCAGCGCAGGCCGCGACGATCCAGTGCCGACAACAGCGCATCGGCGCCGCCATCGAGCGCAGCGTCCAGGTCGATGAACGGATTGCTCGAATCGACGGGCAGTTCGATTGCAGCAAAGCCTTCTGCGGCCGCGGTGTCCAGCGCGGTCTCGAACGGCATCGCATACAGCACCTGTGCGCAGACACCTAGTTGCATTTTCGGTCTCCGACAAGGCGGCCTGCGGCCCGCCAGCCCAACCGGGCCGCACCGAGCGAACCCGCGTCGTTTCCGGCGATAGCAGCCTGCACCCGCACGGGGCGGCAGTCTTCAAACACATTCGCGCGCACGCCCTCGGCTACCGCGCCAAGGAAGGCGGGGCCGAGGGCGGATACGCCGCCGCCAATCACGATCAGGTCGGGATCGACCAGGTGCACGACGTCCGCAAGTGCGGCGGCGAGCCATCGCGCCGCCCGTTCGACCGCCCTGCGCACGCCTGGCTGGCCCGCCGCGAAGGCATCCGCAAGTCCGCCGGGCCCCAGACGAGCGGCACGCTCGATTGCCGGCCCGGAAGCCAGGACACCCACGCACCCGCGGCGCCCGCAACGGCACAGCGGGCCCCGGGGGTCGACAACCACGTGGCCGATCTCACCGGCAATGCCGTGGCCGCCGTGCGTGAGGGTGCCGTTGATGACCAGCGCGCCGCCGATGCCCGTGCCGACCGCGCACACCACGATCGTGCCGGCCGCAGCGGCGTCGCCCACCCCTACCAGTTCGGCGACCTCTGCGACGGCTGCCGCACGCACGTCGTTGTCCACAGCGCAGGGTAGCCCAACTGCGTTGCCGATCAAACGGGCGAGCGGCACGTCGCGCCACCCATCCAGCATGACGCTCGAGCGGGCGACGCCGCTGCGGGTGTCCACCGAACCTGGGAAACCGACACCGACGCCAACGACGCGATGTCCAGCCCTGTGCAGGTCCGCGCAAATGGCGGAGACCGCCGAGACGATGCGCGCGGCGTCGGTGGCACGCCCCGTCGGCATCCGCACAGCTGGTGAGACCGGCTGCCCAACGCAGTCCATGGCCAAACCCTGCAGCTTGGTGCCACCGATGTCGATGCCCAAAGCCACTTCAGCCATGGTGGGCGGCCGTCGCGACGCGCGGTGTCGCGGACCCGCACACGCCAAGAGCAGCGTCGCGGATTTCCGCAGGATCGATGTCGGCCACGATGCACACGCGATCGATGTCCACGGGCATCACGTAGTGCATCGCCCCATCTCGGACCAGGCGGATGGCGCCCAAGTGGTTGAGGCATTGGAGCACGTCGCCCGAGCGGACTGCGGGCGGCAAGCCGTAGGCGTGCAACAGTTCGAGAATGCGTTGACCAGCTGCTGCCGTGCAGATCCCGCGGCGAAGCGCCACGTTGGTGGCCACGGCCAATCCGAAGGCGACGGCCTCGCCGTGCAAGAGGTTGCGGTAGCCCAATTGCGTCTCCAAGGGGTGGGCCAACGTGTGTCCGAGGTTGAGCGGGCGCCGCAGGTCGTGTTCCAGAGGGTCGGCGGCCAGCAGCGAAACCTTGGTCGCCGCCGCCTGACGGACGAGTTGAGCCAGTACGTTTGGATCGCGATCGATGACCAGTGCAACATTGGCCTCAAGCAACTCAAAAAGCGCTCGGTCGCCGCAGATGGCCACCTTGACGGCCTCGGCGATTCCGGCTGAGAGGTTCCGCGGGTCAAGCGTGGCCAGCAGGCACGGATCGACCAGTACCAGCGCCGGATGGTGAAAGGCGCCGAGT
>VGRO01000363.1 GCA_016875335.1 Deltaproteobacteria bacterium
AGTAGGCGAAACCCCGAACTCGCGTCGGGATACGGACCGTAATGCCGCAACAAATCCTCAATCGGTTTCGCCTACTAGCTGCTTGTTTCGTGAAGGGGGCTCGCAGCCCCCTCGCGCGCCCATGCGCGCTCACCCCCGCGGCCGGCCGCAGCCGCGGCCGGAAGTACCTCAGCCCTGTTGCGCGCCGGAACCCGGCGCGAACTTCGGGCCTGAGGTACTAGATCAACGCCTGAATCGCGGCGCAACTCCGCCCGTTGGCGACGCAATCCGCCGGGGTCTTGTCGCCGGGTCGGATTTGGCTGATACTGCCGCACCTTCTTCGGGAGTCCGACCATGCCGCGTTTCTTGAACCATCGAACCCTCGTTGCCCCCGTGCTGCGCCTCTTGGCGCTGTGCACCTTTGCTGCCGCCGTCCAGGTGGCCACCGCCGCCCCAGCCGCCGCCGAAGCCAACTGGGAGTTCGTCGGCGTCATCGACGGCGTCAAGGTCTGGCGCCGCGAGTCGCCCGATTCGCCGCTTCTCTCGTTCAAGGGCGAGATCACCGCCGACGTGCACATCGGCAAGATCCTGGCGGTGTTCCTCGACCGCAACCAGCGCAAGCACTGGGTCGACCGCTTCGACGACACCAAGGAGCTGGAGAAACCGAACCCCTTGTCCGAGACCTACTGGATCAAATTCAAGCTGCCGATCGGCATCAGCAACCGCGACTACGTGTTCAAGGCCGACGGCACCGCCGACGCGGCCAATGGGCTATTTCTGGCCAAGATCAAAAGCGTCGAGCACCCCAAGGCGCCGGTCAATGACTGCTGCGTGCGCGCCGAGGCCAAGGGCACCTACTACCGGTTCGAGGCGCAAAAAGGCGTCGAGAAAACCCGCTTGGTGGTCGAGGTGTCGACCGACCCCAAGGGCATGCTGCCCAACTGGCTGGTCAACCTCATCCAGAAAAGCTGGCCGAGCAAGACGCTCAACGGCCTGGTGCGGCGCGCCAACTCCGCCGGCATCGCGCCGCATCCGGACTACGCGGAGTGGCACGCCCGGCCGTAGCCACTGCCGCCGCCGCCGTGCCGGCCGTCAATTCGCCGGTTGCGGCTCCTGGTCGAGCAGTTCCGGGTTCTCCAAAATCTTGATGCACTCGCGCGCCAGGATCGACGCCTGGAACCCGTCGATGACGCGGTGGTCGGCGGCCAGGGACAGTGGTAGCAGCGGTCGAATGACGATTTGGCCGTCGCGCACCACGGCCGCGTCGTACACGCCGCCGACCAGCACCACGCCCACGCTGCGCGCATTGGTGAAAAGCGGCGCGTAGGCATAGCGGATGCCGTGCATGCCCAGCGATGTCACCATCAGCGACCCAAACGGGTCGTCGGGCATCCCGGTCCAGCGCAGGTCGATCCCCCAATCGAGGTTGAGCCACGCCAGCAGCCGCATCACCTTCTTGGCGATGAACGGCGGGATGCGCGCGATGATCGATTTGATTTGGGCGAGCTCCGGGTCCTGACGCGCGCGGATCTTGGCGGCTTTCTCGGCGAGCTCGCGGCCGATGTCCTCGATCTTCTTGGTATCAGCCTGGCGGATGATCGCCCCGGACAGGTCGGCGCCCTGGACTTGGCCGGCTTTTTCGCTCGGCACCGCCACTTGCAGGAACACGTCGACATCGCGGCGTTGCCAGATGGCGCCGCGGCGGATCATGCAGTTCAGGCCCGGGTAGCTGCGCAGGACCATCGCCATCGCGCGGGCCACCGCGTGGGTGTAGGTCAGTTTCTGCCCCGTTTCCGCGCGCTTGCGTTCGAGCCAGGGGCCCAAGGCGCTGACGTCGATGTCGGTCATGCCGTAAATCGTCGGGTCGGTCGGCGCATCCCAGGTGATGGCGGCCAGGATGCGGAACGCCGACACGTGGTCTGGCTTGAAGTAGCGGGATGTCGAAGGGTCGGGCATGGCGGACTCCGCGGCGGTACGGGGCGATTGTGGCCGACGGCGGGCTGGGGGGCAACCGCCCGGCTGCGAGTGCGTTTCCTGTGCCTGTGCCTGTCCCTGTGCCTGTCCCTGTGCCTGTCCCTGTCCCTGTGCCTGTGCCTGCCCTTGTGCCTGTGCCTGCCCCTGTGCCTGTGCCTGCCCCTGTGCCTGTCCCTGTCCCTGTCCCTGTGCCTGTCCCTGCCCCTGTGCCTGTGCCTGTCCCTTTCCCTGCTCTTGTGCCTGTGCCTGTCGCTGTCCCTGTGCCTGCCCCTGTGCCTGCCCCTGTGCCTGTGCCTGCCCGCCGCAGGCGGCTGACGCCAGGCCCGCGCCCGGTCGCGCTGCGCACAAACAACCGGCAGCGCTGCAAGCACCCTTGGCCGAAAAGTCGGCCATTGCGCCCGGCCCCCACCCGGGCTTGACAGCCGCCGCCACCGCCAGCCAGAATTGCCCGAACCCATGAGAATCCCACACATTTCTGCTTGCTTGACGACTCTGGCAATGCTGGGGTCGTCGCTGCCAGCGCAACCTGTGCGCGCCGATCCTCCGGCGCGGCAGCAGGAAGCCCTGTCTTTGTCGCAGCGCGCGCTCGACGCCTACCTCGCCGGCGATTTCGCCAGGGCTGCGCTGCTCTACGCCCAGGCCTGGCGCACCTGGCCAGGCGAGTTGCTGTACTTGTACAACGCGGCGAGGGCCGAGCAGCGCGCCGGCCAGTTCGAGGCCGCCGAACGGGACTACCAGCAGTTCATCGACGAGGCCCCGCCGGACCACGTCGAGCTCGACAAGGCCCGGCAACATCTGGCCGAGGTGCGGGCCGCCCGCAAGGCAAGCGCACCTGCGCCCGCCAAGGCCCTGCCGGCACCGACGGTCGAACCGCGGCCAGCCGCGACCCGCGCCGCGCCCGCCAGTCCGCTGCGACCCGGACCCGCAGGCAGTTCTGCCCGGTCGACCGGCGGCGTGGTGTTGCTGGTCGGCGGCGCTGGCCTCGCCATCGGCGGCGGCGTGGTGCTGGCGGGCGCCGCTGCTGACCAGACCGTGCTCGATGCCAAGCTCGCGCAGACCCAGAATGGCGCTATCGTCGGCGTCGACCACGCCACTGCGACCGCCGAGCAGGCCCGCATCAACACGCGCCTCTACACCGGTTGGGCGTTGTTGGCTGGCGGAGCAGTCGCCGGAGTCGTCGGCGGGGTGTTGCTGGCGACCGCGCCGCGCGCCCAGGTGACGGTGGCGCCGTGGCCGAACGGCAGCGGGTTGACATTGGCTGCGCGGTTCTGACCGAGCGACGACGCATCGCGGTCCAACGCCGCCGGTTCAATCCAGCGCCACCGGCTTGTCGGGCAGCCTGGGCGGGGGTTTTGCCGAGGGCGGTTCCGGCGGCTTGACAGCCGGCGGGGTCGGCGCCGCAGTCGCCTCGGTCGCCTTTGGCTTCGCCGCCGTTCGGGCGACGGTGCCGCTTGGCCCTTTGGCAGCAGCGGGCCCGGGCGGGTCGTGCGCGGGCGGTGCGGCGACCGACGGCGGTGCGGCCACCGGTGTGGGCG
>VGRO01000364.1 GCA_016875335.1 Deltaproteobacteria bacterium
GGTGCCGCTGTGGACCGTCCTGCCGCAGCCGGATCTGCGGTTCTGGCTTCGCGTGGACCCCGCGGTAGCCATGCGTCGCTTGGAAATGCGCCTAGAACGGCGCACAGCAGACGAGCACGTCACCGGGTTGCAGGGCTACGCGCGAGTTTTCGACGACCTTGCCAAGGGCGACACCGAGTACACGCTCGACGCCGCCGATTCGATGGACGCGATTTCCAGTCGCATTGCGTCGGCTGTCCTTGCGCGGCTGCAATTGCCACCGGATCGCGACGTTGCGACCCATGCGGAACGTTCGAACGCACCAATTGCGGCTACGTCTCGGCCCGTCCTAGAGGTTGCCGCCGTCCGCCTCGACGGCGCGGCGCGCGGACCGGTGCCGGGTGCGGACCTCCTGGCTCTGCGGAGGGCGCTGGTCAGGTTTGGCGGCGACCCGCTTGCCATGCCGGCGGCGTGGTGGGTTGAAGCCTGGCTGGCCCAGGTCGTGCTCGACTTTCGTTCGGGTTGGCAGGCGACCGCCGGGGGCGCGGTACGGCTGCCGATCTGGCCGGCAGCGTTGGCCGCCATGCCCGAAATGGCCGATGTCCCGATGTTGCCAGAACTGCTGCGCATGCTACCTGTCCTGCAGTTCGTGGGTCCCGCATGCCACTTCGGTCCCGCGGCCGACGCCGTGTTCGCACTGTTCGCATGCGGCACCGCCGGACTCCAGCGTGCGCGCGCAGCGTACCTGCGTGCGTTCAGCCGGGTGACGCACTCGCTTGACCCATGAGGGATTCGCCCTGGACAATGTCCCGCACGATAGCAAGGATTTCGTTGCGGTCGAACGGCAGGGGCAGCGCACGGACGGCGGCGGCCAATTGTGTCACGTCGCGGCTGCACACGGCGGCGTAGGCGAGGTCCTCGTAGCGCCCCCACTCGGCCAGGAAGGACAGGACCTGCTCGGGCACGTCCCTGGGCCAGCAGCAACCCGTGCCCGTCGCGTCGAACTGTGCCGCAGTCTCAACGACCACGCCTTTCGGGATGTTGAGCCAGTCGGGGGCCGGTTGGGTGTTGACATGGCCCGAGAACGCCGCGCGACCGAGCCACGCGGCAACTGTTGGGGCCACCATTTGGTCGAACCACGGCGTCGGGCGTTGTGCGACGACTTTGCGGGCGCCTTTAGGGTTGCCACCCGCCATGTCCGCGATCGCGCGATCGGCCAACGCACCGAGCCAACTGGCCCGTCCCGGGCGCGCGGCGATGCCGAGTCGGGCTCCGGCCTGCTGATCCACCACTGCGTAGTGGTACCACAACGGCGCTGCACCGAATCGCGCAAGCGTGGGTCCGTCGACGGTCCGGTTGGCGACCGCGCGTTCAAGCGCTTGGTGGGCGGCTGCCGACGCGGGCCATGTCCATCCCAGGTGGTTGAAGCCCAGGTAGTGCCACACCACCGCGTTGGGATCGTCGGCGCCTAGCGCCCATCCGCGCTGAGTCAACAGCGGCAGTTCGCACAGCCCGACAGCGTCCAACCCCGCATCGCACAACAATCGGGTGGTCAATCCGAGCGGCGCAACCATGTTGGCGACCCGGCAAGAGGGCGCGGACGCCCGCAAGGTCGCAGCCAGTTCCTGAAGCACCGGTTGCGAGCGCCACGCATTGGCCAGCCCACCCAACCCAAGCCCCTCGTCGCCTACGGATCCGTGGCGTGCGGGAAACTGCTCGTCCCACGCCCGCGCCGCATGGCCTCCAATGCGCACCGCCACCACCGCGACAGTGGCTCCCTCGACCGCCTCACCGAGCGAATCGGTGGCGCGGATCCGCCACGCCGGCTGGCACCTATCGATCGCCTGGGCAGCTTGGGCGGCTACCAGTTGGGCCCGATCGACGCGACGTGCGAAAAGCCGTAGGTCAACCGCTCTGCCGGTCAGCCGATCTGCCAACGCCTCAATCAGGGGGATGGCATGGACCCCCGCGCCGACTACAGCGATGCGTGTGCAACTCATGCCGGCGCCAACGTCTCGAAGGTCCGCAGCGCGGCCACAACCGCGTCGATTTCGCCCTCGTCGTGCTCGTGGGATAGCGGCAGCGACAGCACCTGGTCGGCCCACTGGTCGGCGGCCGGTAGCGTGAGCCGCCCGACGGCGCGCTCGATGGCGGGGTGGCGGTGCGCCGCCACAGGGTAGTGCATGCCCGTCTGGATCCCCGCGCGCTCAAGGTGGCGGCGCAAGGCCTCGCGGTACGGTGTCCGCACAACGTACAAGTGCCACGCGTGGCGCGCACAGGCCGCGACCTGTGGTGGTTGCACCGCGCTCAACTCGCAGAGTCCGCGCTGATAGCGCTGCGCTAGCGTGGCACGCCAACTGACCCAGCGCTCCAAGTAGCGCAGCTTGGTGCCAAGGAGCGCGGCCTGGAGCGTGTCGAGCTTGCTATTGGGCGCGATTTCGGCGAATTGGTACTTGTCGACCTTTCCCAGGTTGCGCAGCACCCTGACGCGATCGGCAACCGCGGTGTCGTTCGTCAGCAGAGCGCCAGCGTCCCCGAATGCGCCCAGGTTCTTGCTCGGGTGGAAACTGAGCGCCGCAAGGTGTCCGAAGGACCCAACGGGCCGTCCCTTCCAGCGTGCGCCGTGGGCCTGCGCGCAGTCCTCCAGCAGTGCGAGCTGATGGTGCGCGCACAATGCGACGATCGCGTCGAGGTCCACTGGATGGCCGTACAAGTGCACCGCAACGATTGCCCGCGTCCGCGAGGTGACGGCAGCAGCCGCGCCGTCGGCCGGCAACAGGCCGTGCACGTCCTCTGGTTCCACCAGTACAGGGTGCGCGCCTGCCTGCAGAATGGCCGACACCACCCCGGTGAATGTGTGCGCGCACGTAACGACCTCATCGCCCGGGCCGATGCCTAGGGCCCGCAGCCCCAGGACAATGGCGTCGGTCCCGCTGCCAAGTCCGATCGCGTGCTTGACGCAGTGGTACGCAGCCAGGTCCGACTCGAACCGCTCGAGGGCGGCGCCGAGGACCGGATCGTCGTGCCGCAGGGTTTCGGTGATCGCGGAGATGATTTCGGGCCAGATCGCGGCATACTGGCGCCCGTAGTCCTTGGTCTTGATGGCCACCCAGTCTCCTGTGCGCGACCCCGGGGAGACGGAGCGCTCGCGTCGCCTGCCCGTGTACATGGCCCTGGTGCCGGTGTCCAGGGCCGTGGCCGAGGCGTCCTGCCAAGCACGGCTTGGCCGATCTCGACCGTGGCTCCCATGGGCCTTCTCGGCGCCGCCAAGGGACACCCCGGGCAGCGTCGACTCCGCTGCGGCTGACCCTGGGGATCTGAGCGGGTCCGGTCCTTCGTGGTCGTTTTTGGCTGGCACCGCCGGCAAACCGAATGCGGGAGTCCCGCAGTACCACGGACACCGCGATGGAGCGGGGTTGCAGGTGCAGGACCAGGGACGGCT
>VGRO01000365.1 GCA_016875335.1 Deltaproteobacteria bacterium
CGCGATTGCCAATCGCGGGCCACCGGGCACGTTCAACGAGGACGTGGACGAGACGCCGGCCGACAAATTCGACGGCGTGGACGACCCGGTCGAGCTGGATTGGGCGGCGTAGCGCAGGGCATCGACACGGATGATCTGCCGGCGCAGCATGGCAATCGTGCTGTCGCCGGAGGGTCCGGCGGGGCGCAGGCGGCGGAACGGTGGCGTTTCGTCGGAGCAGGTTTGGGGCGGAGTGCCTTTGGGGTTCCTATCCCCTGGATCTGCATCCGAAATCACCGGCCGCTGAGGTTCATTCGACCGGATCTGGTTCGAAGCCCTCGCCCAGACCGATACCGCCGGGAGGTCCGACGGGGTAGCGCAAGATCGCGGCGCTCCCGCGGACCGATGCGCCCGTCCGATGCCCGCCGCCGCCGCGCGCGGACCGCAACCTCCGCAGTCCTACCAGCGAACCAGCAGCGCAGCCCCGTCGCCATCTGGGCCAAACTTGGGCACAACCGCCACATTGGACGCTGGCCCGTCGCCGCCCCCCAGCGCCAGCCACGCCGCAGACACAGCGACGCCGGCGACGCCGACCAGAGCCACGGTCGAACTGGCGAAATACGCGTCTTCGAGACGCGCCTTCTCAGCGGCGTAGCCCTTTTGGTCCATGCCGGCAAAGGGGATGCTCTTGGCCTTGGCCTCGTCGTAGGTGGTCTGCAGCGCCGACACATCCGAGCGGGCAAGACCGAACCACACACCGCCGGCTGCAACCACGAGCGCCGACCCGCCGATCGCCAGCCAGGGTCCGATGCGGGCAGGCGCGGGGGCCGCCTTGTGGACAATCGGGCCAACCGGGGTGACTGGGTGCAAGGGCGGTGGCGGCACAGGCGGGTCGACTTTCGGCGGGGGCCCGTCGATCGGGGTCGTGAGCTTGACCGGCGGTGCGGTTGCGGGTCCGGGCGACGGGTCGCCGCCCGAGTCCGGGCCTGCGCCACCCAGTGCCTTCAACTCCACCTTGGCTGACAAGTACTCCGGTTCATCGTCCTTGGCCAGACGCAGGTACTCGGCAAGCGTCCGTTTCGCCTCATCGACCAAGCCGGCTTTCTGGAACTGGCGGCCGGCCTGGTACAGCAGCACCAGCCGCTCCTTGTGCAACTGCCAAGCCTTGCGATACCTCCCTGCGGCCAGCACCGCGTCGCCGGCATGGCGCGCGGCGTCGGCTTCCTTTTCCAGCGCCTCGCTGCGCACGCGGTTCACGGCGGCCAGCTTTTGTTTGGCAGCGGCAAGCCCGGCCGGGTCGGCACCTTCGCTCAGGTACGCGGTGTAGAGGTCAGCCGCCTGGTCCAAAAGCCCAGCGCGCTCGGCGGCCAGCGCGGCGTTGTAGGTGAACTCGGGCCAGGCCGGGTCGAGTTGGCGCGCCACCAGGAACTTCTCCAGGGCCCCCTTGAAGTTGCCGGCCTTGTACGCGGCCTCGCCGACCGCGGCGACAGCCACCGCCTCTTTCTTGGGCGCGGCCCAGGCGGCATGGCTGGCCAGCAGCATGGCGACGGCGCAGGCGAAAAACCAAGCGCGCATGGGTCCACCTACTCCAGGCGACCGGTGCCGGCGGCCGGGGCTTTCTTCTTGGGCGACGCCCTCTTGGTGGGCGGCGGCGGCGGCGCGACCGGCTGAACCGGTGGCGGGTCGACAACTGCGGGCGCGGTCTTCGTGGGCGGCGCTGGCGTCGGAACTGCCACGGCTGCAGGTGCCGGTGCGGGTGCGGTAGCTGCCGGCGGCGGTGCCTGGGTCGGCGCGGCGGCAGCGGCTGCAGATGGCGCTGGTGCAGCCACCACGGCCGGTGCGACCGCGGCCGAGATCGGTGCTGGCGCTCGGGTCGCCCACCATCCCACTACGGCCACAGCGACCGCGGCCGCCACACCACCGGCAAGCACCGGCCACGACGGGCGGCCGCTCGAAGCAGTGGATGGCGCAGCAGCAGCGGCGCCGGCTGGCAAGACTTGGGTCGCCGCGTAGTCTGGGGTGTCCACAAGGGCCGACGACGGCAGCACTTCGCTGCGGACGTTGCCCGTCAACGGCGTGGGCGTCCGCTGGGCATACGGTGACGTTCCTGGGTGTGGGGTGTTGGCCGGAGCGGCAGCCGCTGGGTTGCGGCCGGTGGGCGTCGAGGTCGCCAGCGCCGCCAGGGGCACCGGCACGTTGGGGCCATTGGCTTGCACGGCGGCCAGCACTGCATCGCGCATGGTGGCCGCGTCCGGGTAGCGCTGGGCGGCGTCGTGGGCCATGGCGGTGCGCACCACGGCCGCCATGTCGCCGAAAGCCGCAAGGCCAGTCGCCAGCGGCAGCGGGTCGCGCTCGGGGTCGAGCTTGGCGAACACCAACTGCATCGGCTCCAGCTCGGCATAGGGCCGGCGGCGCAGCAGCACCTCGAACATCATCACGCCGACCGCGTACAGGTCCACCCGGCCGTCGCCGCGGCCAAAGTGCGCCCGCGACAGTTGCTCAGGCGCCATGTATTGCGGGGTGCCGGCGATGATGCCGCTGTCGGTCAAGCTCGGCATGTCGGCGTCGCCGCCCGAGTGGTCAAACGACTTGGCCAGCCCGAAATCCAGCACCTTGACGAACCACTCGTAGCCGAACGCCTTCTTGGCCATGGCGTTGTCGGGCTTGATGTCGCGGTGAAAGATGCCGCGGTCGTGGGCCGCCTCCAGCGCCGACAGCACTTGCGCGAACACGTCGCCAAAGACTCTCCAGGTCGGCGGGTCCTTGCCCCAGGCCGCGAACACCTTGGAGAGCGGCAGCGCCCCGGTGACCAACTCCATCACCATGTACGGCGCGTCTTCGTCCAGCGCGGCCACGCCGAAATCAACCAGCTTGACGATGTTCGGGTGGTCCAGGGCCGCCACCGCCCGCGCCTCGCGGGCAAAACGCTGCCGCATGTTGTCGTCGATGGCGACCCCGCTGATGACCTTGAGCGCGACCTCGCGCCACAGCGGTTGTTGCAGCGCCACCATCACCACGCCCATGCCGCCCTTGCCGAGCAGGCGCACCAGCAGGTACTTGTCGCCCAGCAGCAGGCCGACGCGGGCGTCCATCTTGTCGCCGAGGTACTCGGGCGGAATTGCGCGGTAGCCGCGGCGCTGGCAGCCCAGTTCGGGACACGCCGCGCCCACCTCGGGCCGTGGGGTGCGGCAATTGGGGCAAACCGCGTTCACGTTCGCGTTCCTTGCCGGCGAGTCGGGCTGCAGGTGGCGGGGCACCGCAGCGGCCGTGATTGTGCCGCCGATTTGCGCGGGGCGTCAATGGGCGGGCAAGACCAGAATCCACCGCCCCGCGCCGGCCAGCCGCGGAGCGGCGGTGCCGGCGCCTTTTTTCGCCTCCACGCCGTGCCCGGCAGCGCCCGGCGGACCTTTT
>VGRO01000366.1 GCA_016875335.1 Deltaproteobacteria bacterium
ACGTGCTCAAGCGCGTCAAGGACAAGGTGACCCTCTGGCGTGTCAATGACGGCCCCTGGTCGTTGCACGGCCCGCGCCTGCAAACCAATCTGCGCAACGGCGTACAGCCGCTGGATCACGCCACCGGCGTCCGTGACGACACAGACTTGTTCAGCGAAGAGCGCATCGCGCAGGGCGAGTGCTTCGTCGCGGACTTGTGGGTGCCGGCCGCGTGGTCCAACGACTTGGCCAAGTGGCTGAGCGGCACACAGTTGCCGGTCGGGCGCGGTGGGGGCCGATTGCAGGTGAGCGCGGCGAGTGCCGCCCCGAACCAGGCTGCTGGCACAGGCGAAAACCAGGCCGAAGCCGTGACCCTGACTCTGGCCAGCGACTTCGCCGTGCGCGCCGACGACCTCGGTTGGTGCGGCGACCTCGGCATCGCGACCTGGCGCGCGCTGTTCGGGGCGGCGTGGCCGGCGGACGTTCAAGTGGCAGACGGCGGGCGTGGCCCGCAAGAATTGAGCGAAACCGTGGTCCTGCGCGGCTACAATCGCACCACGGGGCTGCCGCGCTGGCCGGTCATTGCCGTCAAGGCCGGTTCGGCGGTGCGGTTGTTGGGGCCGGCGACCGCGGTGGCACGTGTCCGCAAGCTCTTGACCGCTCGCCCGGCGCATGGCGAACGTACGCAAGATGGCCTTGGCCGTGTGGTGCTGGACCTCGACATCCACGCAGGTCTGCCAAAGACGACCGAGGCACGCCCGGCAACCCGAACTGCGGGCAACCGCGACAGACTCGACCTCCTTGCCCAACGGCTGCTGGCCGAACCGTGCAAGTTGCAGCTTTCGCGCAGCCAACGGTATGACGCGTTCGCCGGTATGCGGGGTAACTCGACCAAGGCCGCGCGGGAGTGGATCGCCGCGCAGGTCGCCTGGGCCAAAGCACGCGGCATTGACGCCGCCGTCGCAGAGTCCATGGTTCGCACTACGTTCGCCGACGGCGCATTGCAGGCATCGGAGGGCAAATGAGCGGCGACCGACCTTTGGCTGTGTGGATTCACGGCACGCTGGAGCAATCCAGCGTCTGGTCCATCGGTGGCAGCGCCGGGCCACGCGCCGCCGATATGGCGTTCTGCCGCGACGGCGGGGGCGCGTTGACGCTGACCGGCGCAGCGCTGGCGGGCGCAATCGTCGACGCCGCCGCCAAGGTGGCACCCGGGTGGGCCAACGAGGCAAGACGGGGCGTTGGGCCGATGACGGCGCTGACCAGCAAGTTCCGCGAGACCCGCAGCGGGCAACTGCACGCTTCTGCGTTGCAAACCTTTCACACGCATCCCGTCGAGGCGGCACCTTTTCTTCGTCCGGGTGTGGCGCTGCTGCACAAGACCCGCGCCGCCACGGGTGAAAGCGGGACAGGTGCGCTGTTTGACGCAGAAGTCACGGCCGCTGGCACCCGCTGGCCATTGGCCTTGCGCCTCGATGGTCTGAGTGGCCACGCCGAAGATCTGGAATGGCTGCTGGCGCGCGTGTTGGCGGATTGGGCGGCCGGCCTTGGCTGGCTGGGTGCTGGCGTCGCGCGCGGTATGGGTTGGTTTGCGCTCAAAGATGCACGCGTCGTGCGGGTTTCCCGGTCGCCGGCCGGTCTCGAAATAGATGCAGCGCTGTGGGTGGCAGGCCCTGCTGGTGTGCCGCTGTCTTCGACAGTGCCGATCGACTTTGACCTTTGGCAGAAATCACACCCGCAGACGGCGGCGGCGCCAGGGTCGCCTTGGTGGCGCGCAGCTTTCGTCATCGACATCGCCGCTGGCCCGCGAGCAGATGGCTGGGGCGCGGACTTCGTCGCCGTCGGTGGGCACGACAGCGCCGATGCCGGCGACGGCCACGACGTTTCGCAGGTGCGGCATGTCGCGCGTATGGGCCGGACGAACGACCAAACACCGTATTTACCTGGCAGCGCCATTCGCGGCACGTTGCGCCACGCGGCGGCGGCCCTGGCGCGCGGGGCGGGTGCCGGCAATGTTCTCGACCCCGCGATCGACACGGACGCAGCAGGTGCCGGGCAAAACGACCCCGGCAATGCAGCGCGCTCGCCGGTGGACGACTGGTTTGGCACGGTCAACCTGTCGAGCCGAATCGCGGTGCGCGACGGGCTGCAGGTCGGCGACAGCCCCGAAACCGTGGACCTCGAACTGCACGCCGAAGACGAGTTCACCGCCGCTACGTATCAAGGCGCCAAGTACACCGTCGAGGCGGTCGTCCAAGGCACGTTTCGCACGCTGATTGCGGTCGAGGCGTCCGATCGCGCACAACTCGATGCAGGCGTACATCAATTGTTGCCCGCGCTGCGGTTGGCTGAAATCGGCCACGTGTCGCTGGGTGGCGACGCCTTTTCGGGCTTGGGGTGGCCGAGCTGGACCGTACGCGGGGTCCACGTCGGCCGGTTTGGCGATGGCCAAGCGGCCCGGGCGACTGGCAAAGGCGGAGTCGTGGCGCAGTGGGCGCAGGCGGGCGCGTCGGCGGCCAGTGATCCGGCCGAAGCCGCGCAGGTGGTGTGGCGCTACATGCCGGCCAAGGTGGCCGCGAGCGCCGAGAGGGGGCACGGCACCGCAGCAGCGCAAGCAAACACGGGCAACTTGGCCGAAGGCGACCGGCAGCTCCGGGTGTGGTCGGGGGCTGGAGTCGCCGAATTGCCGGTCGGCGACCTTGTCCGTTTTATTGCCGAGACCCTGACCGTGGCCGGCGAGCCGTGGATCCTGACAGCGGAATTCGCGCAGGGCCCGCACACCGTACCCGGCCTGGCCCGCTGGTGGCAGCCGGGCGAAAACCTGCCTGACCACGCCATGACGGAAGCCATCTTGCACTTGTGCGATGGTTGGGTGCGTGTTGCAGCGACGGCGCGCGGCCTGCGGGCGGCGTGTGCGCGGTACGGTGCTAACGGTGCGCCGGCTTGCAATTGGGTTGCATGGGCGGAGATTGCACCGATCAAGGTCCGCTTGGCGGGCCAGACGGCGTTGACCCGCGGGGACTGGTCGCGATTCGGGCTGGAAAGGCCGGAAAGCATGCCTGAGGCCGTGGCGATTGTGGCTGTTCGCGCGACCGATGGCGATCAGGCGCTGGCGGGCTGGCATTTCGTGCCGGCGGCAGTGGGAGGTGGCTAATGGCTACACGCAATGCACAACCACCGCCGCAGGCGGGTCAGTCCGCGCATCCATTTCGGTTCGTGCCGGTGCTGCCAGAGTTGGCGGTGACGGATACGCCCGTGTGGCACGACACCCTGCTGCCGACCGGCGAGAACGCGGGCGATGACGAGGCGTTGTTGACCGGGGAACTGCGCTGCGAGTTGACGGCGAGGACGCCGCTGCATGTGGGTTGGAAGCAGACCGAGGTTCAGGGGCGCAATGGGCAGGCGTACAA
>VGRO01000367.1 GCA_016875335.1 Deltaproteobacteria bacterium
CACGCCGTCCACGCGGTGCAGCACGAGCGCGCGCAGCCCCCGGCCGCCACCGGCCACAGGCCACAACGGCTCTGGCAGCCGGGCGATCGGCAGGTGCAGCAGGGCGTCCCACTCGCGCAGAAGTGCAGCTTGGGTGTCGGGGTACGCGAACTTGACGACAGCCTGCGCCTGCGGGTCGTCCACGTCGACCGCCGACCACACCTGGCCGCCGCCGCCCTGCGCCAGCAGCCGGACCAGTCTCCAACCGGCAACGTGTATGCCTGGCGCAGGTTCGGGTGCGATGGTGGGTGGTGCAGTCATCGTGACCTCTGGCAAGCGCAGGGTGACGTGGGCGGTGCCGGACGTCGATGCAGGGTCCGCCCCTGCAACGACCGCGGCCCACTTATGCTCCATTTTTCCACAACTGCCGCCGAACGCAACAGCAGGGGCGAGGGCGCCAGGCCGACCCGGGCCCTTGCGCGGCATGGCACGTCTTTTGCAGCATGCGCGGCCGGGGTCGGGCTCGGGATTCGCTGCGCCCGCACGGGAGGTACCATGGACCGCCACGCTTTGGCCCTGCGCTGCATCGTCGCGCTGGCGCTCGGACTCGCCTCGGCGTGCACCGTCAATCCGGTGCCAACCCCGGCCAAGACCGCGGGCGTCGGCGTGCAGGGCACCGAGGACAACAACGGCGTACCGACCGGTCTCGCCGACGCCAGCGACCCCGGCAAGGCGGACAACAGCAGCGACGCGACCCAGATGGGCGCCGCCGCGGACGCCGCGCCCCCGGCCGCCGACGCGACCGGGGCCCAAGACGGCGTCGGCGACAGCGCTGCGGCCGATGGTGGGCGCGGCGTCAAGGACTGAGCAATGCAGCGCTACGGTGGCGGCCGGCCGCGCGCCCACCGCAACAGCCGGTCCAGGGCGAGGTGCGCCGCGAGTGTCTTGAAGCGACCCCGCGCGAGCCCGCGCAACACCACGGTCTCGGCGCGCACCCCCTGCCGATCGGCGACGGCGAGACACAGCGTGCCAACGGGCTTGTTCGGTGTGCCGCCATCCGGGCCTGCGATCCCGCTCGTCGCCACGGCCACGTCGGCCCCGCCGCGCCCCAGCGCCCCCTGGGCCATCGCCGCGACCACCGGCTCGCTGACTGCACCATGGTCGCGCAGCAGCACCTCGGGCACGTCCAGAAGGGCGGCCTTCGCGGCATTGGCATAGGCGACGACGCCGAGGGTCAGGGTTCGGCTCGACCCTGGCACTTCGGTCAGCAGGTGGCTGACAAGCCCGCCGGTGCACGACTCGGCCACAGCAAGGCGTGCGTCGCAGCGCAGCAGCTCGCGCAGCACCGCCGCCGCGTGCGAGTCGCCGTCGCCCTGCCCGTAGACGAAGGGACCGAGCCGGGCGCGAAACTCGTCCAACAGCGCCGCGAACCCATCGGCGTCTCCGCGGCTCGACAGCTTGAGGCGAATTTCCGGCCAAGACGGCAGCGACCGCATCGTGCACGCCGCATAGTGCGGCAGCTCGGCGAGCGCGCCCTGCATCTCGCTTTCGGGGATGCCAAACAGGCGGTACGTCAATTCCGTGCGCGGCACAGCGACATGGCCGGTCGCAGCGAGGGCGGCGGCCAGGTGATCGTCGATCATCGCGGAGAATTCGCGCGGAACGCCGGGCAGGGCCATCACTGCCAGGTCGCGGACGTGCACCAGAAACCCCGGGGCGGTGCCGTGCTTGTTCTCCAGGAGCCTGGCCCCGATGGGCAGCCAAGCCTGCGCCGCGTTCGCGGGATGCATCGGTCGGCCCAAGCGAGCAAATCGCTCTTCGATCTGCGCCATCGCTGTTTCGGACTGCACCAGCAGCAGGCCCAGCGCCTCGGCCACCGCCTGCCGCGTGAAGTCGTCGTCGGTCGGACCCAGGCCGCCGCTCACCACCATGAGCGTACCGGGCTTGCCGCGCAGATCGCCGAGCGCCGCCGCGATCGCCGCCTTGTCGTCGCCGACGATCCGCATCTGGTCGAGGCGCAACCCGAGCCCGCCGAGGTGCTCGGCCAGCACGGCCCCATTGCCCTCGCGGGTCTCGCCGCGCAGCAGTTCGTCGCCGATGGCCATGAAACAGACGCCCATGCTCGACCCAGGCGGCACCCGGCCGCCCCGCGATGGTGCCGTCAATCGCGCGACCTGCACAGGGGCAGGTGGCAATGCGCGGGCAAAAGCCGGATAGTGGCGCCGTCGCGCCGTCTGCGACTGGACCCGCGTTTGCTCTGTCGAGGTGCCATTGTGGCGATGCTGCTGGCCGTCGGCGGGTGCGACGCGGACCCCGCCCCACCACCGCCAACGCCCATGCTGCCGGCCGACACCCACCTGACTTGGAAGCAGGCCCGCGCGTGCCGCAGCAGCCACGAGCACTGGCTGCACGGCGTGCGGGTGGTGGTCAACGACCTCGCCTGGAAGCCGTATACGACCTGGCTGCCCTACCACACCGACAATCCGACGTTTCCGGTGGGCGCGCTGGTGGTCAAACCCGAATACGACGACGAAAAATGCACCGAACTGATCGGCTACACGGTGATGCGCAAGGAGCCCGCCGGTTACTGGCCTGCCGGGCACGACTGGAGCTGGCACGAACTGGACGCCAAGGGCCTGGTGCGCCAGTCGGGCCGGCTCTCCAAGGCATGCGTGCAGTGCCACGTGCAGCATTGCGCTCCGCCCAACGGCTATGACCTGACCTGTACGCCCGACTGAACAGCGACGGCGTGTTGGCGCGGGACCGGGGGCCGAAGGTGTGCGGATCGGCTGCTTTTTGGTCGTTGTGTGCGCGCGTGGGCCTGGCGTCAGCCGCGTTCGGCGGTCAGCGACAGGCACAGGGACAGCGACAGGGACAGCGACAGGCACAGGGACAGGGACAGGGACAGGCACAGGGACAGGGACAGGGACAGGCACAGGGACAGGGACAGGCACAGGGACAGGGACAGGGACAGGCACAGGGACAGGGACAGGGACAGGAACGGGGACAGGAACAGGGACAGGAACAGGGATAGGAACAGGGGCAGGCACAGAGACGGGCACAGGCACAGGCTCAGGCACAGGGTCAGGGACAGGGACGAGCACAAGCACAGGCACAAAGACCGTGACAAGCCCAGTCCCCGTTTTGCGGGAAGCACCCGCCATGATCCACCGCCAAAAAAAGGTCCTGAATCCTTGGCGATCGAATTAACTCAGGTTTCCCGGGGAAACCGGCGCAAACCTGCACCTTCAGGGTGACAGGTTTGCGCCGGCGGTTAATTCGACACGCCGAGTGGGCCTCTCAGCCACAGGCAAACAGCCACAGGCTTCAGGCTTCAGCCACAGACGCAGCGGCAGCGGCAGTCGC
>VGRO01000368.1 GCA_016875335.1 Deltaproteobacteria bacterium
GATCGCGCGGTCGCCGGAGGGTCCGGCGGGGCGCAAAGCCGGTTTCGGCCGGCGCGGCCTCGGGGCCAACCTTGTTTGCGGTTCCTATCCCTTCCCTTCCCTTTGACGGCTGCGCGGGTGTTTGGGTAGCTTTACGGGTGCTGGCGCTCTGCGCCGGATTTGCACGGTACCCACGAACGGTCGTTTCCGCCTGCAGCTGGGTCCACGCCCCACGTCACCCTTCGCGAGGGTCCTCATGAATGCCAGCACTTTTTTGGCACGCGCCGTAGCCGCGCTTTGCACCATCGCGGCTGTACCCGCAGTCGCCGCTGTGCCGACCACCACCGCCGTCGAGGGCACGCTGCAAGCTACAGGTGGTAGTGCCGCGGCGGACGGCGTGTACGCCATGACATTCGGCCTGTATGCCAAGGAGATCAGTGGCAACCCGCTGTGGATCGAGGGCCCGGTCAACGTGGCCGTCAAGGGCGGTCAATGGTCGCACATCCTCGGGTCCAAAACGCCGCTTTTGCCCAAGGACGTCAACGGAGCTGCCGTATGGATCGGTGTGCAGATTGGCAATGACCCAGAACTGCCGCGGCAGCCGCTGAGTGCGGCCGCATTTGCGGTGCGGGCCGCAATCGCAGAGGGTCTTGAGTGCAGCGGATGCGTGGCGGCCGGAGCGATTGACCCGAAGCTTTTCGAGGGGATGGTCAAGAAGTCGGAGCTTGCTCCGGTGGCGCTCAGCGGCAATTTTAGCGACTTGAAGGGCGGACCGGACCTCAGCGCCTACGCCAAGACCGCCTCGCTCTCTCCTGTGGCGACCACGGGCAACTACGCGGACCTCAAGGGTGGCCCGGACTTGGCTCCGTATGCCAAGGTCGCGTCGCTGGCCCCCGTGGCGCAGTCGGGCAGTTACAACGATCTCAAGGACAAGCCGGCGATTTCGGACGCGGGCAAGACCGGCAACTACGGCGATCTGCAGAACAAGCCCGTGTTGCCGCAGCTGGGCAAGACCTGCGGTACAGGGCTGGTCATGGCCGGCATCAAGGCGGACGGCAGCTACGATTGCTCGGCGTCGGCCATCGCGGCAGACATGATCGATGAGGTCTCTAATGGCTTGATTTGGAACCAGTTCATTGATACGACCAAGGGCGGCACCAAGGTGGCGATTCCCGACGGCAGCGGCCCTGGTGTCAACGACGTGTTGGACTTCCCGGACATTGGGCTTGCGCAGGCGATCTGGGTCGACGTCAACCTGTTCACTTCGGATCTCTCCTTGATCACCATCGAGTTGTACGGCCCGGGCATGAGCAGTCCGTACATCCTGTACAGCAAGGGCAAGACCGGCAATACGCTCAAAGTCGCGTTTAACAAGGACACTGCGCTGTTCCAAGGCGACATGAACAAGGACTGGGTCGGCAAGAACCCGCAGGGCAAGTGGACGCTGACCGTCAAAGACCCGATCAAGAATCAGGTCAACGGCACCACCGACGGTGATTTCAGCTGGTCGCTGTCGATTCAGACGCTGTCGACCAAGAAGATTCAGGTCAAGGGCAACCTCATCGTCGACGGCACCACCGACGTCGCCGGCGGCCTCCGCTTTGGTACCCCTTCTGCCGCCTGTGACGCGGCGACCGTAGCCCTCGTGCGCACCGACAAGACTTGGGGTGTGCAGGTCTGCCAGAAGAACTGGGACAAGGACAACAAGGTGGTCGGCCACACCTGGGTACAGCTGCGCAACACGCCCATTTTGTGGTCTGGCGGCTGCACCGGACAGAGCCAAGGAAGCGATTGGGCGCAGTACTGCCTGGACGGCGTCGACTTCAACACGGCGGGCGACTACCTGAGCGTGGCTACCAACGGCACAATCACCGTGAAAGTGTCAGGCTACTACCGCCTGAACTACTGGATCGACCAACACGGATGCAACCATAAGCGAGCGGTGACGCGCATCAACGGCATTGATCGTGCGTACGCACACCAGGGCAATGTCGACCACCGGTGGAATTCAAACTTCAACGACTTCTTGTGGCCGCTGCGTGTGGGCGATGTCGTGCAGTTCTGGGCGCACCACGATGGCGGTTGCAATCCGTATCGCTGGCACGCATGGAACAAGTACGGCCAACACAGCCGTGTGCAAGTCGAGTACCAAGGTCCTCTGCAAGAGGGCTACGTGATGCCGCCGAATTAGGGCCGAGAAATGATTTAGTCAATCATTTCTTAGGCCCGTTTGCCTACTCAGTGGGTCGCCAGCTCGCGGACAAGAAGTCCGACCCGCGGCTCCGTTCCGTTGCGAGCTTGAATGACCTATTGTTGCCGAGGCGGCGCGCGGTTGCCTGTGCAATTGTAGCTCAGGAACCGATTCAAAGGTCAGTGTATCGCTAACGCGGCCGACGGTCCGGACCGCGCCTCGGTGCTTCGTCGGGGTTGCGCTGGGCGGGCCGCGGGTTCAAGAACCGCCCGCACACGTCCACGCCGCGCAGCGCCAAGGGCATCCGCCGCGCGATGTCCTCGGGCACCTCGATGGTGCTGAAGTTGTCGTAGAGATCAATGCGACCGAGGGCCCGGTTGGGCACTTGCAGGCACTGGGTCAGCGCCGCCACGATCTGCGCTGGCGTCACGTTGTTGCGACGACCTACGCCAAGGGACATGACCACGACGCCGGGCGGCACGTCGTTGTTGCGCGGCCCTTGCGTCGGCTTGGCGCGTGTAGGCTTGCGCTCTTCGGCTTGCTGCCGCTCCACGGCGGGAGGCGGCGCGTCGCGCAGCGGCTTGGGCTCCGGGGCAGGCGGCTGTTCAGGCAAGACGGGCACCACGCCGCGCGGAGCGGCCAGCCTGGCCAGAGCGGCGGCAATATCGGCCAGCGCAACCTCACCCTCGATGCAGCGGTCGATCACGGATTTCCACGGGGCGGTGTCGGCTTCTGCGGCGAGGGCGCGGATGCGCTCGACGAAGCGACCCTGCTTGGCGTGCGCGACCTCTTCGGGTGACGGCACTGGCTGAAAGCGAATCGGCTGGCCGACGTAGCGCTCAAGGGCGCGCAGCTTGCGCTCATCGCGCGGCCCGAGCACCAGAATCGAGGTGCCGGTGCGACCGGCGCGACCCGTGCGACCGATGCGGTGGATGTAGGTTCCGAGTTCACCTGGCAACTCAATGGTCACCGCGCACGACCGCGACCTGGTGGTGCCGGCCCTGGGCGACCGGGTGGCGCACAACAAGCGCAAGCACGGGGCCAAGTGTGCTGAGGGTCAGGAGCATGACCCCGTGGCTGAGGCCCCGGTGGGC
>VGRO01000369.1 GCA_016875335.1 Deltaproteobacteria bacterium
GCGACTGCCGCTGCCGCTGCGTCTGTGGCTGAAGCCTGAAGCCTGTGGCTGTTTGCCTGTGGCTGAGAGGCCCACTCGGCGTGTCGAATTAACCGCCGGCGCAAACCTGTCACCCTGAAGGTGCAGGTTTGCGCCGGTTTCCCCGGGAAACCTGAGTTAATTCGATCGCCAAGGACTCAGGACCTTTTTTGCCGGTGGATCATGGCTGTACACATCGCGGCAGCGCAGCCTTGCCACCCTGCGCTGTTTGCGGCACACTGTCGCGCCCGCGGCGAGGCCGCGCTCGCCCCCACCCGGAGTGCATTTTCCATGACGTTCAACGCAGCAGCCCAGTCCGCAGCGCCCGCAAGCGCCACCACCAATACGGCCACCAGCGGCCGTTTGCCCTACAAGGTCGCGGACATCGGCCTGGCCGACTGGGGCCGCAAGGAGATTCGCATCGCCGAGAAGGAAATGCCGGGTCTGATGGCCCTGCGCGCCAAGTACGCGGACAGCAAGCCGTTGGCCGGCTCCCGCATCGCCGGTTGCCTGCACATGACCATCCAGACCGCCGTGCTCATCGAGACGCTGCAAGCGCTCGGCGCCGAGGTGACCTGGACGTCGTGCAACATTTACAGCACCCAGGACCACGCGGCGGCTGCCATCGCGGCGGCTGGCGTCCCCGTGTACGCGTGGAAGGGCGAGACGCTGGCCGAATACGACTGGTGCCTCGACCAACAGCTTTTCGCGTTCGCTGGCGGCCGTGGGCCCAATCTGATTCTGGACGACGGCGGCGACCTCACTTGGTGGGTCCACCAGCGCTACCCTGAGTTGCTCAAGGATATCAAGGGGTTGAGCGAAGAGACCACGACCGGCGTCCACCGCCTGTACCAGGCCCACGCGCGCGGTGAACTCAAGGTGCCAGCGATCAACGTCAACGACTCGGTCACCAAGAGCAAGTTCGACAACCTCTACGGCTGCCGCGAGTCGCTGGCCGACGGCATCAAGCGCGCGACTGGCGTCATGGTCGCCGGCAAGACCGTGGTCGTGTGCGGCTACGGCGATGTCGGCAAGGGCTGCGCCCAGTCGATGCGCGGCTTTGGCGCCCGCGTGCTGGTCACCGAAATCGACCCGATCTGCGCGCTGCAGGCGTCAATGGAGGGCTACGAGGTCGTGACCATGGAAGTCGCCGCCCCCATCGCCGACATCGTGATCACCGCAACCGGCTGCTGCGACGTGGTCACGGCTCCGCATCTCCTGGCGATGAAGGACCACGCGATCCTTTGCAACATTGGCCACTTCGACAGCGAGATCGACATGCGGTGGCTCGAAAGCACGCCGGGCGTGCGCGAGGAGAACGTCAAGCCGCAGGTCGACCTTTTCCACTTTGAGGGCGTGCCAGGCTCGGTGCCCAAAGCCCTGATCGTTTTGGCGCGCGGCCGGCTCGTGAACCTGGGCTGCGCGGCGGGCCACCCGAGCTTTGTGATGTCGTCGAGCTTCACCAACCAGACCCTGGCGCAGATCGCGCTGTGGACGCAGCCTTTCGCGCTCGGCGTCCACGTGCTGCCCAAGCACCTCGACGAGGAAGTCGCACGGTTGCACCTCGGCAAGCTCGGCGCCCACCTGACGGTCCTGACGGCCAAGCAGTCCGAGTACCTCGGGGTGCCGGTCCAAGGCCCGTTCAAACCAGACCACTACCGCTACTGAACCGTGTCCTGATGCGCAGCGGCCGATGCGCACAAGAGCTGCGGCACCGCGCGATCTTCGCGGAGAACCCATGAATTCCGAATGGTTGGCCAGCGGCGTCGCCACGATGGCGGCGTCGTTGCAAGGGTCGTCTATCCTCGCCATCGCCGCGCAGGTGCGGGCACTGGTCGCCCAAGGCCACCAGATCTGCAACCTGACGATCGGCGATTTCGACCCCAAGCACTACCCGCTGCCCGACCGTCTGCTCCAGGGCACCACCGACGCCTTGCGCGAGGGCCACACCAACTACCCGCCCGCCAACGGAATCCCCGAACTGCGCAAGGCCGTGCAGCACATGTACAAGGCGCGGCTGGGCTGGGAGCCCAAGCTCGAGAACGTGCTCATCGCCGGCGGCGCGCGGCCGGTGCTGTACGGCTGCTACCGGGCGGTCGTCAACCCGGGCGAAAAAGTCGTGTACGGAACGCCGAGTTGGAACAACAACCACTATACCCACATGGTCGGCGGCGTGCCGGTCGAAATCCAGGTGGGCCCGGAAGACAATTTCTTTCCGCCCCTGGCGGCCATCACGCCGCATCTGCGCGACGCCGCGTTGGTCGTGCTGAATTCGCCGCTCAACCCCTCGGGTACCTGCATCGACCCGGCAACGCTGGCCGGCCTGTGCGATGCAATCCTGACCGAGAACGCCGCGCGCCAGTCGCAGGGTCGCCGCCCGCTTTTCCTGTGCTACGACCAGATCTACTGGATGCTGACCTTCGGCGAGTCGCGCCACGCCGACCCCGTGTCGCTGCGCCCCGCAATGGCCGATTACACCGTGTACGTCGACGGCATCAGCAAATGCTTCGCCGCAACCGGCCTGCGCGTCGGCTGGACGGTCGGCCCGCCTCCGGTAGTCGACGCGATGAACAAGGTATTGGGCCACGTCGGCGCCTGGGCACCCAAGGCCGAGCAGATGGCGACCGCACGATTGCTCGACGACAGCGCCTCGACCGATGCGTACCTTGCCTTCATCCGCGGGGCCGCCGGCGCGCGGCTTACGATGCTTTTCCAGCGACTGGAGCACCTGCGTGCCCAGGGGTATCCGGTGCAGGCACTTGAGCCGCAAGGCGCCATCTATCTGTCGGCCGAGTTCGCGCTCGAGGGCTGGTCCTCAGGCAAGAAGGTATTCCATAGTGCCGCCGACGTGCGGACGTGGCTGCTGGAGGAGGTGGGCCTCGCCATGGTGCCGTTCCGCGCATTCGGCGCGCCCCATGCGCCGCACTGGTACCGCTTGAGCGTCGGCGCGGTCGGCGAGACCGAGTTGTCGGCAATGCTGGACCGGCTCCAAGCGGCCCTTGGTACATTGACCCGACCGGCCTAGCAGGCGAAACCCCAAGTTCGTTTCGTGATGCGAGCCGTCATGCCGCAAGGAATCTGCAATACGTTTCGCCTACTAGCTGCTTGTTTCGTGAAGGGGGCTCGCAGCCCCCTCGCGCGCCCATGCGCGCTCACCCCCGCAGCCGGCCGCAGCCGCGGCCGGAAGTACCTCAGCCCTGTTGCGCGCCGGAACCCGGCGCGAATTTCGGGCCTGAGG
>VGRO01000370.1 GCA_016875335.1 Deltaproteobacteria bacterium
GGCCTGGTCGGCGCCGGCATCGCCCACAGCGGGTCGCCGGCCCTGCACGGCTGGTTCCTGCGCCAGACCGGTCGCACCGGCAGCTACGTCCTGTTGCCCGCACCCTTCGGATGGGCGGCCGACCACTGGCTCGCGGCGGTGCGCGGCAAGCGCCTCGACGGCGTCAACGTGACCACGCCGCACAAGACCCTTGCGGCCCGGTGCTGCCGCGCCGCCGAACCCGCGGTCAACACCGTGTACCGCGACCGCGGCGAACTGCGCGCCTGCAACACCGATGGGCCCGGCCTGCTCGACGCGCTGGACCGGCCGCTGCACGGGATGCGGGTGCTGATCCTGGGCAGTGGCGGCGCAGCGCTGGCGTGCCTGCCGTCGGTGTCGTCCTCGGGCGCGCGCGCCCTGGTGTGCGGCCGCAACGCCGAAGCGACGCGATCAGTGGCCGCCGCGACCCAAGCGCGGCCCTTGGCCTGGGAATCGACGGCCGACCTCGGCGACGTCGATCTTGTCGTGCACCTGACCCGTTTCGGTCACGGCGCCTGCGGCCCTTTCCGGGGATTGGGCGCAATGGACTGGCTGCCTTGGCCGACCTGGCAGCGCCGCGGCACGGTCGTGGTGGACGGCGTCTACAGCCACGCCGGACCTACGTGGTTCGAACAAGTTGCGCACGGCGCGGGCGCCAACGTCGAGGTCGGGTTTGGCCTCAAGATGCTGGCGGCTCAGGCGGCGCGATCGTTCGAGCGGTTCGCGGGCTGCCGGCCCGATTGGCGTGCGGCGCTTGCGGCTACCAGCTGTACATCAGCGTGAAATAGGGCAGGGGGTAGGCGCCGTAGAAGCCGACATCGTCCCACAGCACGCTCATCATCAGGTCGGCCGCCACCGAGAAGCCCGATCGCTGCACTGCGCCAAACTCGAAGCCAAACCCGCCAGCGGCCTTGACCATCCACGTCACCGGCGACTTGCTCTGGGTGATCTTCTGGCACACCGCGGTCTGACAGTTGGGATCGTCGATCTGGATGGTTTCCTGTTCTCGGTTGATGTTGACACCAGCGCCGCCGGTCAGGCGCAAGGCCGTGGTGGTGGGCAGCCCGCCCGACCGGCCGCCGGGCCACACCAGGGCGTAGTTGATGACCTGCAGGCCGCCGTAGATGGCGATGCTGGCGCCGCGGTCCTGGTAGAGCGGCAGCACGTCCAACTGCACCGCGGTGTTGCCGAAGTAGTGTCGGTAGGCAAAGCCCAGCAGGCCACCTTTGAAATCGACGGCAAAACCCAGGCCGTGATCGTTGCGCTGCACGGCTTCGCTGTGGCCGACCATGGGGCCCTTCTGGGCCAGCGCTGGCGCCGCGGTGCAGGCCAGAACCAACGCCCACAGAGGCAGCGACCTTCGCAATAGAATCAACAGCATGCGCATCGACCACCTACCAACTGTACACGAGCGCGCTCTGGGGCAGCGGCAGGATGTAGTCCAGTCCGTCCTTGTCGATGGCGGCGGTCAGCACGAGGTCCAGCGACAGGGAGAATCCCGATTTGACGATGCCGCCGAACTCGAAGCCGAGGCCGGCGCCGAGGTTGATCGACGACTGCCGCTTCTGCTCGCTTTGCGGCACGATGACGCCCTGGGTCGGCTCGACCGTCGTGTTCTCCTGCCAGCGACGCAGATAGTAGTGCGCGCCGCCGACCACCCGGAGCGCCGAGGTGGCCGGAAGCAGGCCGCGGGCACCGGGCGAGCTCCACACCAGCACGTAGCGCACCAGGCTCCCGCCCACGAACGCCACGGCGTCGTTGCCGCGATCGGTGATGATGGCCAGGCACGACAGTTGCAGGCTGGTGTTGCCGAAGTAGCGGCGGTAGGTCAGTCCGCTCCCGGTCGCGAAACTGCCGGCGATGCCGATGCCGTGGACGTTGGTCTGCTCGGGTTCGGGGCGCTTGGGTTCGGGCGCAGCGTCGCGGACAGCGCCGCTGGCGGGCGCGGGGGCTGGCGTGGCAGGAGCAACCGGCGCAGGGGCGGGCGCAGCGGGGGGCGGGCGCAACACCTCGCCGTCGCTCGCTGGCGCGGTGGGCGCGGGCGTGCCCGCAGGAATCGGTTCGGGTGCGGGCTGGGCCCATGCGGCCATGGGCGACGCCGCCGCCAAGCCGAGGCAGCCCAGCCGCAGCGCAAGTGCCCAAGCTGCGGCCGACCGTCGGCCTCCCATGCGATACATGCCACCCTCGGCAGCGCGGCCAGCCTTGTCCGCGGTGGCGGCAGTGTAGCAGAGCACACCGGGGGGGGCGACTGCGCTTGAGATTGCAGAAAGACGTCTTGATCTCATCGGGTTGTCGGTGGAGCCACCCGTTCCGGCCGCGCGAGCTTCGCCCACATCGGCGCCTGTTGCCCGCGGTCGAACACCACCACGAGCCCGGTGCCGTCGACCGATTGCGCCAGCCCTTCGGCGTGCAAGCCGGTGAACGCCCGCAACACCTCTACCTGCGGCGTCCCCGCCGGGTTGTCGATGGCGACGAGCGTGCTGTGCAGACCGCGTTCGGCGTGGCCCTCGTCGGCGTCGCCGATCGCGGTGGCCAGGGCAAGGAGCCGGCCGTCGTCCAGGCGAAGGAGGTCGGCGAATCCCGCTGGCAGAGAACCGCCGGGTCCGACCCCAAGCGGCACGCGGGCCCAGACCGAAAGCTGTTCCGGCCCGACACCTCCGGTCGCCAGCACGCGATCGGGATCGGTCAGCCGCCAGATCAGGGCGCGCCCGCCTTCGTCGAGGGGGTGCTTGAGGCCAATCAGCAGCGCGCCGTCCAGCCATGCGAGGCCCTCGACGTCCAGTCGGCGATCCAGGCCGCCGCCCCCCTTCTTGTAGCGCGGGTCGCGCCCGGCCAGCCCGAGGCGTTCCCACCAGCCTTGGTCGGCCCGCCGGCCGATGGCGTGGGCGAGCGCGGTGCTGCCGGTGGCCACCAATGCCGTGCCGCGCACCTCGACCCGCGCCAGCAGCGCCCGGGCCTCGCCGCGCTTGCCCTTGCGGTTGACCGACTGCGAAGCGGCCAGCCACAGCGCTCCGTCGGGTGCGCGGGTTACGGCTTCGAGGTCGTCGACCTTGGCCAGGCCGGCGATCGGCCACGGATCCGGGTCGAGCCGGCCGTCGCCCGACATACCGAACACCCACGGTGCGCCATCGGACTGGTCCGGCCAGCCGGTGTCGTCACTGACCACCAAGTAGCGATCGCGTTCGGGCAGCCAGATCGCGCCCGAAAGTTCCAGACGCGTCCGCGCCGCGAGCGCA
>VGRO01000371.1 GCA_016875335.1 Deltaproteobacteria bacterium
TGTGCCTGTCCCTTTGCCTGTCCCTGTGCCTGTCCCTGTGCCTGTCCCTGTGCCTGTCCCTGTGCCTGTCCCTGTGCCTGTCCCTGTGCCTGTCCCTGTGCCTGTGCCTGTCTCTGTGCCTGTGCCTGTCCCTGTCCGGCGAAGCCGGCTGAAAGCCGGCGCACGTTCGCAGTGTTCACCGTCCTCGGAGACCACCGCACCCTGCCGCCAGGCCTCGCCCATCGGTATCCTCTGAGCCCACGCCGAGCCCGGCCAGAGCGAGCTGGGAATCCCGCACGCCCCTCGGTACATTGATCCGCCGATCCCCCACAGGACCACGCCATGCGCATCTACAACGAATTGGCAGACTGGTACCCCTTGGTGACACCGTTGGGCGACTACCGCGACGAGGCACCAGCCTACCGCGACATCCTGCTCGGCGCGTTGGGGCCGGGCCGCCACGTGCTGCTCGAATTGGGGTGCGGCGCCGGCCACAACGCCCACTGGATGCAGGACGCCTTCGACCTGACCCTGGTCGATGCAGCGCCCGCGATGCTCGCCCACGCGCGCCGCAACTGCCCGCATGCGCGCTGCCTGGTGGGCGACATGCGCACTGTCCGCCTCGGCCGCACCTTCGATGCCGTGTTCGTGCACGACGCGATCGCCTACATGGCGACTGAGGCCGATCTGCGGGCGCTGATGGCGACGGTGGCGGTGCACTTGCGACCGGGCGGCGCGGCCCTTTTGGCGCCCGACCACACCACTGAGACGTTCACCCCTGGCACCGACCATGAAGCCCACGACGACGGCGACCGAGCGTTGAGCTACCTTGAGTGTACTTGGCAGCGACCGGGCCGCCCCAACGAGGTGGTCGTCGACTTCGTGATGGCGATGCGGACCGGCGAGGCAGAGCCGGTACTCGCCCAAGACAGGCATGTTTTTGGTCTTTTCCCTCGCGCGCAATGGATGGCGCTGCTGGCCGAGGCCGGCCTGGAACCTCGGCCGTGCCCGCACGTGGACCCTGATTTCGCTACGCCACTGCTGGCGATTCGGCGCGAGGTGTAGGCGGACCGCCAGGTGGCTCGCGGCCGGGGCGAGGCGAGCGCGGGCGTCCATCGCGGCTTGCGCGCAAGTGGGCGGAGGGCGCAGCCGTCGCATGATCGGCGGTTGCGCCTGGTTGGTGGGGCGGCGATTCGGCGTTGAAGGACGGAGGGCAGCCCACTGCGGGCATGCGGCAAGCCGCCGCCGCTGCACCGCCGCTCATACCGCCACCACGCCGCGACCCCGTTCGCCCGCCGCCGGCCGATCCGCGAGCAACGCCCGTTGCACCACCCGCCCCAAGCGCGCCATGCCCTCAGAAATCGCCGCAGGCTGGCAGTTCGAGAAGTTCAGGCGCATGAAGTCGTAGCGCTTGTCGTTGGCGAAAAAGCCGCTGCCGGGCACGAACGCCACCTTTTCGGCGATGGCCGGCGCAAAGAGGTCCTCGGCCGCGAGGTCGCCGGGCAGTTGCAGCCACACGAACATGCCGCCTTCGGGCCGGGTCCAGCGGGTGCCCGCGGGCATGTGGGCGTCCAGGCCTTGCAGCATCACCTCGCAGCGGTGGCCGTAGGTCGCCCGCAGGCGGTCCAAGTGCGCCTCATAGTCAAAGGTGCGCAGCAACCGCGCCACCACCCGCTGGCTGAGCGTGCTGGTGTGCAGGTCGCACGCCTGCTTGGCGACGGCCATGGCGCGGATGACCTCTTTGGCGCCGGTGACAAACCCGAGCCGCATACCGGGCGCCAGGGTCTTGGAGAAGGACCCGAGCCGCACCACCCGGCCGCACTCGTCCAGCGCTGCGATGCTGGGCAGGTGGGCGCCGCGAAACCGCAGCTCGCCGTAGGGGTCGTCTTCGATGATGGCGAAATCGTGGCGCTCGGCCAGTTCCAGCAGCTTGACGCGGCGGTCGAGCGCCATGGTCGTGCCCTTGGGGTTTTGGAAGCACGACACCAAGTACACGACCTGCACCGACTCGCGTACGCAGAGGCGTTCCAGGTCGTCGATGTCCATGCCGTGGTCGTCGCTGTCCACGGTGACGAAGCGCGCGCCGTAGCCGGCAAATGCTTGCAGGGCCGCGAGATAGCTCGGGCTCTCGACCGCGACCACGGCGCCCGGATTGATGAGCACGCGGCCAGCGAGGTCGATGCCCTGCTGTGACCCGTGGGTGACCAGCGTGCTTTCGACTTCGGCGGGGATGCCGTGGCTGTTCAGGCGGTCGACCAGCCACGCGCGCAGGATGGCGACACCCTCGGTGCTCGAATACTGCAGGGCGAAGCGGCCCTCTTCGGCGAAGACCTCGGCGTGGGCTTGGGCGATCGCCTCGACCGGGAAAAGCTCGGGTGCCGGCAGCCCGCCCGCGAACGACAAGATGTCGGGCCGTTCGGCGACCTTGAGGATTTCGCGCACGACGCTCGGTTGCGCCGAAAGCGCTCGGTGCGAAAGCGTAATCGCCATGTGCAGCTCCTGGTTTTTTCAGCCGGCCGTCGGCCGACCGCGGTAGTGTGCGCGCGTTGGGGCCACGCGCACCAGCGTTTCCTCTTTTACCGTGCGCAGGACCATGGTCGTGTGGGTGCGCGTCACCCCTGCCAACGTGCGCAGGGCGCCGACCAGCAGGTCATCCAGGGTCGCTGGGGTCGCCGACTTGACCTTGAGCAGGTACGAGTACTCGCCGGCCACGCGGTGGCACTCCAAGATGTCGTCCATGCGCTGCACGGCGGCCGCGAACTCGTCGAAATAGCGAGGATGTTCGATCTGCACGCCGACAAACGCCGTGATCTCCTTGCCGAGCGCCACGCTGTCCACGCGGGCCGCGTAGCCGCGGATGACGCCGCGATCTTCGAGCTTGCGGATGCGCTCGGCCACCGACGGCTGCGACAGGCCGACCTCGCGCGCCAGCTCCTGCTGGGTTGCCCGGCCGTCCTGCTGGAGTCGTTCGAGGAGGTGGCAGTCGATGGCATCCATGGCGCCTATCGTAGCGACGGTCTGGCGACTTGTCCAACGATAAAAGATAGGGTTGCGCCGCCGCGACCTTGCGCGGGTTTTCAGCCGGCTGCGCCGGTCAGGGACAGGGGCAGGGGCAGGGGCAGGGACGGGGACCGGGACAGGCACAGGGTCAGGGACAGCCACAGGCACAGGGACAGGCACAGGGTCAGGGACAGGGTCAGGCACAGGGACAGGGACGGGGACCGGGACAGGCA
>VGRO01000372.1 GCA_016875335.1 Deltaproteobacteria bacterium
GTTCGACGGCGTCGACGACCCGGTCGAGCTGGATTGGGCGGCGTAGCGCAGCGCAAGGCGGCGCGCGCGATCACAGCTTGAACTTGGCGGTGGGTGTGCTCGGGGCTGGCGGCGCGAAGGCGTGCGCTGGCGCTGGGCGGGAGCAGTCTGCCTGCGGCGGGCAAAAACGCGGCTTGACACGGATGATCAGGCGGCGCAGGCTGGCGATCGCGCGGTCGCCGGAGGGTCCGGCGGGGCGCAGGCGGCGGAACGGTGGGGTTTCGTCGGGGCGGCTTCGGGGCGGAGTGCCTTTGCAGCTCCTATCCACGAACCAGACCGCGTTGCCGTGTCAGCGTTGGGCCCACACGACGCTGAAGTGGCCGTCGGCCAAAGCCAGACACCCGCGGCCGACGGACCGCGCAAGCGCCCAGGGTCATGGGGTTTTCGTTCTTGACGCCGCGCGCCCGAGAGGTCCACACGCCGCTACATCCGGTGCGACTTGACCGTTCGCCGGCGATCGCCTTGCGCGTGCTACCGCAGACTACCGCACCCACTTGCGGAACTTGAACGACCCGCCGCGCGTGGATTCTGGCGGGAACACGTATTGTTGGCCGACCGCTGGGCAGAACGACGGCGTACTCCCTGACGGGCAGTGGTCGCCAGAAAACGCGCGGTCGATGGCGTTGACGTCTTCCCAGCACGTGTGGCGACAGTTGTCGTTGTACAGGTCCTGAAGGTGGGTGGCCTTGCCCTCGGTCATGGGGATGTTGTGGCGGTGGCCCCAGTGAAAGCCGCTGTGCACCTCGATAAACCGCGGCTTGCCTGACAGTGGCCCCGCCTTATAGGTGACAGCGATCGCCTTGGAGGCTCCTTGCTGGATGGCGGCCGCATACGCCTTGCCGTCGAAGGTGGCTTCCAAAAACGCGGTGTCGTTGGCGTCCGTGTAGCGAATTTCCGTGGCTGCGCCGAGCAAGTCGAACACGTACTTCTGGCCACCCGCCATGGTTGGCGTGGTCAACTCTGCATCTTGATTGAGCAACGTCCGCATCTTGCTGTCGATGTTGTTCAAGAGCAGGGTCCAGCCACCACCTGAGGTGGTCATGTCGCAGTACACCTGATAGGGCTTGGGACTTGCTGCGGTGTTGAGCCAATACGCGCCACTCTTGCCTTGGGTGGACGAGGCCTTGGCGAGGATGTCCTTGCACGAGGTGCCGGGCTTGGCTTCGCTGCCGTAGGGCTGCTCGATGCTCAGGTGGACGAACTCGCTGCCCGTGCAGATGACCAGCGTTTTCTTGGCGGTATGGAAGTACACGAAACCCATCAGCTCTGGGCCGCACTGGACGGGGTCCTTGTCGGCGTTTTGCAGCCGCATGCCGGTGACCTGGCCGTTGCTCGCGTCGAGGCCGGCCTTGAACGCGTGTTTGCCCGTCCAGGTCGCGTCCTTGGCGAACGCCGCGTACCCACTTAGGTCCGGGCCGCCGTCGAGGTCGCTGAACTTGTTGGACAGCGCAACCTTGGACAGCGACGCGGTCTTGGCATACGGGGCCAGCACGGCTGGGTCGAGGTGGCCAGCGCCGACACACCCGGTGCAGGCTATCTTTTTGGCCGTTCCCGCTTCTTCGGCAAAGTCTGCGAGGTTGGCCTGCTCGGCCTTCTTGGCCAGGTTCGATCCCAGCGCGTAGTTGGCGATGCCGCCGGGTTCGTTCGCCAGCGCCCAGTTGAAGTTGGCGTGGATGTCCTTGACGGCGCCGTTGGCGATCTTGTCGCTGGTGACCGCGCCTTTGGCCAGATCGGTGTCGCCGACGCAGCCGCTGCACTGCAGGTCGCCCGCAAGGTCCGCGCTGCCTGCGCTCGTCGCGCGGATGGCGAGCGGCACGGGCCGCAACGGCGCAAGCGGCAGCTCCGGGTCGCTGCCCACGGTGACGCCAACAAAGAGGCCCTTGCTTCCCCCGAACACGGCTGCGTCCAAGGGCACCGCGGCGGCACCGAGCGTGACCGCGAACACGCCCCCGCTCGTGGCGACCGAAAGAAAGGACTCCGTGAACAAGGGCTTGCCGCCCTTGGCGTCGTCGTACAGTGCGATGGCCATGGCGTAGCCACCGTCTGCAACCGGGCCACCACCCAAGGCCGAGAGGCGACCTTGCGCCGCAATCTGGACCGGCGCGGCCAACGCAGGTGCGGAGAATAGGGCGCACACGGCGCAGGTCGCGAACAGGCGAAGGGTCGACATCGTTGCTCCTGGGGCTTTGGACACCGCAGCACAGCGGTCCGCCCGACAAAGCGTAGCGGCGATTGGCAGGTCGGGCAAATCGCGGGCCGATCCGTGTTTGGTCCGATTCGCTGAAATCCCTAGCGAATGCCTTTGCTTACTTGGATTCGCACCGCAGGGGCGCCCAGACAATCACTCGGCTGTCACCGCGCCGCAACGCCCGCCGCTACGTGACACCCTCGGGCATGCGCGAGCCAGGCCTCAATCGCCGCCAGCAACGCGGGCCGCCGCTCCGCTGGCCCGACCAACGGCGCCATCGCATCCAACGACGCGACGGCAACCGCTGTGCCCGCCGTAGCTTTGGCGGCCGGCGCGGCACCGGCAACTTCCGGTGCCCCTGGCCCAAGCCCGACGCCGATGGGCGATGCGGCGGCCAAGGCAGTGAAAACGAAACTACTCTGGGCTGAGGCGCTCCGGCGGGCGTTCGGATTTTCCGTTGAACAATGCCCATGTGCGACTGCTCGCCACGCTCGATGCCCTTCGCGGTTGGCGGAAGCTCCCACAGGCATCCGTTGGCATCGCAGCGGCCCAGCAACAGCTTGCCGTACCACACCGCGAGTCGACCGTCGGGCAGCCGCTCAACCGCTACACGGCAGCCCGCAAACGTCGCCCGCATCCGGTTCTTTGCCATCTGCAGGGACTCCTTCTCGTAATTGACGGTGTTGTCGTTGTCCACCGTCCGTTCGTCGGTCGCGCAGAACACGCGGTCCGGGTCCACGCCGTCTGCCGGCGCGAACGCCGCGGGCTGCTCCGCCGCCGCAACCACCACCAGCTTGTTCAAGCGCGGCAAGAACTGTTCGTTGAGGTCGTTCTGCGCCGCGGCCGTGGTCGCGATGCCCGCCACCCGCAGCTCCTGCGGCAGCCGCCCCTGAATCGTCTCCCACATGCGCCCGCCGCGCCCACGCGCCTGCGGGCTGTGCCCCAGGATCAGCCGCACGTCGAGTTGACTCATC
>VGRO01000373.1 GCA_016875335.1 Deltaproteobacteria bacterium
GCGGCCGGTCGTGCGCCCGAAGGGGGGGGAACTACGCCAGTTCGGCGTCGATCACCTTGTCGACGCCTGGCACGGGTTGCTGCCGGCCACAGTGCGCGGCCGTGGCCGTGCGCAGTGCGGCCAAAATCTCCTGCGGGCTTTGGGCCGCGGCGGCAGTGCGCTCGCGTTGCCGGCGTTCGTGCTCACGCTCGGCGCGGTCCGCGGCCAGCGCCTTGCGCTCGCCCACGCTGCGGCGCGCCTGCGCCCAGGTCTGCTGGGTGTCGGCCGCCATCGAGCGCAGGGCAGAGCCGGCGGCGGCGGCGACCTGCACGAGGAGTTCCGCGACCTTGGGATGTCCGTCGCTTGAATGACTGGCGGGCTGGCCCGGCTTGTGGTCGCTGTTCATTTCGAGCCTCCTTTGCGGCGCCTTTCCGCCTCAGCCGCCCGTGCCGCTGCCAGTGCCACCTCATTCAGGCTGCGCTTGCCCTCTGCCTCGACCGCATCGTTTTTGGCCTGTATCGACGAAGCGGACTCACTGGGCTTTCCGAACAGCCAAGCAAGCAGGGCGCCGACGACGGCGGCGCCAGCGGCAGCCAAGGCATCATTGGTATTGGGTTTGTAGCTCATGGGGCATCTCCTCTTGGGAACCAAGTGCGGCATTGTCGCCGCCCGTACAGGACAAGGTGCAAAGCGCGTGCCAACTTCTCGTCGCTGAATTTACTGTTCTTTTTCGTCTTGGCACCAGAACCATCGTTCTCATTTGGAACCGAGGTTCCCGTTCGGGCGAACCAACGCTCTCCAAGACGCGGCCGCCGCGGCCGCTCTGACGTCCACCTATCGGGCACGCCCAAATCGTGGCACCCTGCCTGCAAATGACCGCTCCCGCTGCGGGGCAAGGCAGGCACCCATGGCCACCCTGGCCGCTGTGACCTTTGGCCGCTGGACCAGCTATCGGATGCTGGCCGGTGCGTGGGAGACGGTGCGCGCCGCTGACGTCGCCCCCGGCGTGGATGGCCAGCGCGTGCAGGCGTTCGGCCGCGCCTCGGCGGTCGAGGTGACCATCCTGTGCGACGAACTTCGCAGCGGAAGATTCCAGGTTCAGCCGCTGCGCGGCATCCGCATCCCGGATTCCAAGAAAGGCGAGCGCTTGGTCGGGATCCCGGCGTTGCGCGATCGCATTGTCCAGCGGGCCCTGCTGGCCGCGTGCGAACCCCATTTCGCCAAATGGCTGCACCCCGATGTGCACGGCTACGTCCGCGGCCGGTCGACGTTGACGGCGCAGCACCGTGCGGCAGGGTTCGCGGCCGCCGGCCTGCGGTGGTGCCTGCATGTCGACGTGGCCGACGCGTTCGGCACGGTCCCGCGCGACCGGCTGCAGGCCTTGTGGGCCGACCTTGCCGACCGCCAGACCGCCTCGCTGGTCGCCCTTTTCGTGGGCGCGGCGATCGTCGAGGACCACGTACCCTTGCCAATCGCCGCCGTCGGCATCCCGCTGGGCCAACCGATTTCGCCCTTGTGCCTCAATGTGTGGCTCGGCCCGGTGGATCGGGCGCTCGCGGCCGCGGGGTTCTCGTTCGTGCGGTACGGCGACGACCTGCTGGTCTTGGCTGCCGCCGAGGCCGGGTTGCGACCGGCGCTCGATCTGGTGCGCTCCGAACTCGACCGGCTGGGCATGGCGCTGCGCGATGACAAGACCCGCATCGCAGAAATCCCCGGAGATCCAGTGCCTTTCCTCGGGCGGGCGCTGTGTGGCGCTGCGGTGCTGGAGCCGGTCGCGGACAAGGCACCCAGGCCGCACGACGACGACTGCGAACCGACCTTGGAGGCGGCGCGCACCCGCACGCTCTATGTCCAAACGCCGGGCGCGACGGTGCGGGTGGCCAATGGCCGTGCGCGGGTCACGATCAAGAAGGAGGAAGTGGCGAGCGTTCGCCTGGCCGAAATCGATCGCGTGGTCTTGCTCGCCCCGGCGACGCTGACCTCGCCGTTCCTGGGTGCGTGCCTGTCGCGCGAGATTCCGCTTTTTATCGCCGCGTGGCCACATGGCGCGTTTGGCACGTTGACGCGCAACGACGCCCAAGACCCGTTGATGCTGCGCGCGCAAGTCGAATCGGCAAGTGACCTGGAGTTCCGCCTGGCCACGGCCAAGGCCATCGTGCGCTCCAAGATCGCATCGGTGCGCTGGCTGATGCGGGTCAAGCGCGGCATCATGGCGCAACGCTACCAGTTGGCTGAAGACGCCCGCGGCGTGCCGCTCGCCACCACCATCGACCAACTGCTCGGCATCGAGGGCGCCGCCGCGCGCACCTGGTGGACGTCGTTTCGTTGCATGTTCGCCAAAGACGTCATGCGGCCAGACCACCGCACGCGGCGGCCGCCGCGCGACCCGGTCAACAGCATGTTGAGCTTTGGCTACACGCTGCTGATGGACGAGGTGCAGACCCGTTTGCTCGAAGTGGGCCTCTCGCCCTATTTCGCCTACCTGCACGCCCTGCGCCAGAACCACCCAGCGCTCGCCAGCGACCTGATGGAGGAGTTTCGCGCGCCCGTCGTCGACCGGTTGGTGTTGCAGGCATGCAACCTGCGACAGTTCACCGCCAAGGACTTTCGCAAAGACGACGTGGGCGGCGTGTTCCTGCACGACGATGCGCGGCGGCGTTACCTGCAAATGTGGGAGGCGTGGATGTCCGAACCCTGCTGGCCATCCACCGGCGGCCGGCAACTGTCGCCGCGCGACGGCCTGTACTTGCAGGTGCGGCGCTTTCGCGACTACCTCATTGGCAAGCGCCCTGACTACGTGGGTCTTTTCGACCCGAAGGGGGGCCCATGCGCTGTCTGATCGTGTACGACGTCAGCGACGACCGTCGGCGGCGGCAGGTAGCCAAAGCCTTGGAGCGGTCTGGCGTGCGCGTTCAGAAAAGCGCTTTCGAACTGGACATCGACCCCAGCGAGTTGCGCGAGTTGCTGCGCACGATCGAGAACCGCATCGCCCGCCAGACCGACCGCGTGGTGGTTGTCCCGCTGACGGCGCGCGGGTTGCAGCAAGTGCGCTGGCTCGGTGCCGGGCCGCTGGAAAGCCTGCCAGCGCGCAAGGCGGACTACTGGTTGGTGTGACGGACTTCGTCGAATGCAAGGTCAGGTTTTTGGCGGTGGCGCCTGGGGGCGCAGCAAGCTCGGCTTGCAAGTGATGATGATCAATG
>VGRO01000374.1 GCA_016875335.1 Deltaproteobacteria bacterium
GGCCGCCGGCCACGCGCGCGACGCCCTGGCGGCCTTGACGGCATGGCAGGCTGCGCAGCGCGCGCGACCGGCGGCTGCCCGCCCCAACCGACTGACGCTGGCCGTGGCTGACTCCTTGCGCGGGGACCTGGCGTGGCAAGCCGGCGACCGGGCAGCAGCGGATGCGGCGTGGGCTGCGGCAGCCGAGGCCCCGGTCGACGAGGCCACGGCCCGCACGCTTGCGGCCAAGCGCCATCTGGCCGATCGGCTCGAGGCGGCACCACTGTTGCGGCACCTGCTGTGCGCGGGAGGGCCGCATGCGAGGGCCGAGGCGATCCTCGACGCGGTGCCCGCCGCCCTGGCCGGCGACCCGGTGGCCATGGTGCTGTGGGCGCGGCGTGCGCTGCGCTTTGGCGACGAGGCGGCCGCCGTTCAGGTGCTCGAGCATGTGCTGCCGGCGCTGCGCGAAGGGCACCCACTGATGTACGCCGAGGCGGCCCGTGTCCTGGGTCGGGCGCTGGCCCGCTCCGGCCGATGCGCGGAACTCGCGGCCCTTGGGCCCGCCCTCACCACGCCGGGGCAGTTGTCTGAACTCCGGGAGCGCTGTGCCCTGGCCAACCGGGCTGCGCCGCCCTGACCCGTCGCCGACTACATCGGGTCGTCGGTCTGGGATCGCCGCCGCAAGATCCTGCGCAGGGAAACCGCGGTGACGACCGCCAGCAGACCCAGCCACAGTGCGATGCGGTAGTCGTCCATGGCGCGCATGGCGACTGCGCCCACCGTCAACATGCTGCACAGCAGGTACAGCAGCAGGACAGCCTGCCGGTGGCTCAGGCCGAAATCGACGAGCTGGTGGTGGATGTGGCGCCGGTCGCTGTGAAAGGGCGAGTTGCCGGCCAGCGCCCGCCGCAGGAACGCGAATGTCGTGTCGAAAAGCGGCACGCCGAGCGCCATCATCGGCAGGGCCAGCGCCATCAGGCTGGCGCGCTTGCTGGCGGTCCACAGGCCCGAAACGGCGAACACATAGCCAAAGAGCATGCTGCCCGAGTCGCCCATGAAAATGAGCGCGGGCGAAAAGTTGAAGATGAGAAACCCGAGCGCCGCGCCCGCGGTCGTCGCGGCCATCAGCGCCAGAAAGCCGATGCCGTCGAACTGGGCGATGGCGAAAAGCGATACCGAAGCGAAAAACGCCACGCCGGCCGCCAGCCCGTCCAGACCGTCGATGAGGTTCATGGCGTTGATGAAGCCGCACACCCACAGCCACGTCAGCGGCAGGGACCACAGGCCCAGTTCGACCGGCGTGTCGAACAGGCTCACCGAGTGGACGCGCAGGTCGCTCTCCCACAGCAGCAGTGCCACCAGCGATTGCACGCCGAGCTTGCCCCACGCGCCGACGCCGTGCAGGTCGTCGAAGACGCCGAGGGCAAGGATGGCCAGGGCGCCGCCGAAAAAAGCCACCAGGCGGCCGGCGTCGCCATGCAGTTCAGACGAGAAATCATTGCCGTAGAAGCCAAGTGCGCCGATCGGCAGCAGGATGCCGAGGCCGATCGCCAGACCACCCAACCGGGGCGTGGGCTGCAGGTGCACCTTCCGCTCCGCGTCGGGCGCGTCGAAAAGCCGGTACTTGCGCGCCAGGCCGAGCACGATCGGCGTCATCAGCGCCACGACGCCCGTCGACACCAGGAACGCGGCAATGAACGACTTGCGGATCATTGAGCAGACCAGAGGCGCAGCGCCGCTGGAGGGTTTGGTTGCGTGGCCGCCGAGGCGGGATCATAGCGCAGGCAGACGCCCGCGCAACGACGGCTCGCGCGGCCACACGGTCGCTATTTGATGCGCCGCAAGTGGGCGCCGCGCGGTCGCGGTCCTGGCGGCGGGTCGGCGTCGCTGGGCGGCTCGGGGGTCGGCTTGGTCACCTGGTCCGGTTCGTCCGCCTTGCCCCCCGATATCAGCTTGAGACCCGGGCGCCGCGGTGCGGAAACCGCGTTGCCACCACCGACCGCGCGCAAGGCCGGCCGGCGATCGGTTGATGGCCGCGGCGACGACGGCGCGGGATCGGGCGGTTGCGAGGCGACGGTGGGCGGCTCCGCGGACCCGGAGCGCACCGCGTCGTCGACGTCTCCCGGGACCTCGTCGTGCCAGATGCGGCCGCGTTGGCGCGAGTTGTCCGTGATGGCGAACACCGCGGTCCACGGTACCCGGCAATAGAACGGCTGACCGCCAAACGACAAGGTGGCCTCGACCACCTGGTCGTCGAAGCGGAAATCGGCGATGCCATAGCGATACGAGTAGTTGAGCACCAACCAGTTCTGCAACCGGAACCGGCCGGGCACGATGACCCCGGGCCGGCGTGGATCCAGGTGCAACGCTGTGATGCCCGCGTCAAGCAGGGTGCCGAAGAGCTTCTTTTTTTCGCGAGCGCGCAATTCGGTCACGGCGTGGCGTCCTGCTGCTCCCACTCCAAACGGTAGTAGAAGCGTTCGCGGCCGAGGCGGCGGAATCCCAGGTTGCGGTACAAGAGGGCCGCTGGCGCATTGCCGTGGTAGGCTTCCAGGTCGATCCCGGCGTAGCCGCCGTCGCGCGCGAACTGCAACAAGGCCTCGACCAGCGCCCGGCCCATGCCGCGCTGCCGCGCCGCCTTGCCCACGTACAGTTCCTCGATCCACAGCGACCAGCCGCTGAACTTGACCGACGGCACGCGGCTGGCGACCAGTACGCCGGCCGGCGGCCCCTCGGCCTGTTCACGGGCAACCAGCACCACCGAACGGGCATCGCCGAGCAGTTCGTCGAATACCCGACCGAGCGCGTCCTTGTCGACCGGCAAGTGCAGGTCGGTCAAATCCTCCGCAAAAAGGTCGACCACGCGGCCGCGATCGTCGGCGCGCGCGGAGGTGAGGACGGGTTGGGCGAGTGGGTCGGCCATGGCTTGGCGGCCCGCCAGTCGGCAGGTCGCGGCATGGTACACCGGCAGGGCTGCGGCGGCCAAATCGGCGCGCCCAGGGGCGTTGGCCAACCGCGCCCATTGCCGCTACCATCGCCGTGGGGCTCTGCTCGGCGAGGCAAACCATGCAGGTACGATTCAGATCGATGCGCGCTGCGGGCTTGGCGGCGCTTGGCGTGGCCTTTGCGGCGTGCTCAGGATCGCAGACCCGCGAGGCGACGCCGCCCGAGCCCGCGCCAGCGCCGCAGGCGGAG
>VGRO01000375.1 GCA_016875335.1 Deltaproteobacteria bacterium
GGGGCGCAAGTGGCGGAACGGTGGCGTTTCGTCGGAGTAGGTTTGGGGCGGAGTGCCTTTGGGGTTCCTATCCCCCCGTGCCAGAAAGCCTGTGAAGTTCGCGCCATCCGTCATCCTGTGTCATCTTCCGTCACCGCGGATCATGGGTCCGCGGCAACGCAGCAGATCGCGGCTGGGCGGATCCGTCAAGGTGGTGCGGGCTTCTGGTTCTTGCGATCGCCCTGGCCTCGGCATTCGCCTTGCTTGACGCCGACCAAATTCCGCGCTATCGATCGCTGCGAATCCGCTGTCAGATGGCCGCCCGCGGCGACGTCCTAGGGCTTGGCCGAGTAGGAGCAACCCAAGCGTGGCTACCAACGACACAGCCGCCCAGCCCAGTCCCCGCCTTTTGGCGACCGCGCGCATAGCGTTTGCGGCGTTCTTGCACGACCTGGGCAAGTTCGCTGAGCGCAGCCGCGTCTTTGCGGGTGACCCTCGACTTGATAGCCAGAAGCAGCTTGTTTGCCCGCACAAGGTCGCAGCTTCTGGGGGCACTTACGACTGGACGCACGTCCATGCGGCCTACACCGGCTTGGCGCTCGACCATTTGGAGGCCAAGGGTCTGCTGCCGCCAATGGTTGGCGACGACGTTGCGCCATTTGGCGCCTGGGGCAGGCCTGGGGAAACCGACGACTCGCTGAACAACGCCGCAGCGATGCATCACAAGCCCGGCACGATGCTGCAATGGGTCGTGGCGACGGCGGATCGGGTGGCCAGTGGCTTTGAACGCGCGGACTTCGAGGCGTACAACAAGGCGACTGAGCGCGGCAACCACTACACTGCACGGTTGCTGACACAGTTCGCGCAGTTGCAGAGCGAAACGGTTGGCGCGGGAGACAGGTTTGCGTACCCGCTGCGCCCGCTGTCTGTCGCAGGGCTGTGTCCGCAGCTGCGGGCAAACGCCGAACCGCCGGACAACCAAGCCGCGCAGCTCGAGTACCGTCGCCTATGGGATCAGTTTGTCGGTGCCCTTGGCAAGATTGCCCCAGGAGTGCGTGCCGACTGGCCGCGCTGGTTGGATGCTTTCGATTCTGCTTGGTTGTGTTACACCAACGCCATCCCATCGGCGACCGCTGGCAATACGCGTCCGGACGTTTCACTCTACGACCACAGCAAGGCGGCGGCGGCCCTTGCTGCAGCGATCTGGCGCTTTCACAACGACAACGATCATGACATGGAGGCCGTGCGGCGCGACCTGCACACCACCAACGGCGCGCATGGCTGGGCCGAGCACAAGATCCTGCTGATTCAAGGCGACTTTTTCGGCATCCAAGGCTACGTGTTCGGCGATGGAGCGCAGACCCAGAAATTCGCCGCCAAGCTTCTGCGCGGCCGATCGTTTTCGGTGGCGTTGCTGACTGAACTAGCCGCATTGGCCGTACTGGAAGCGCTCGACCTGCCTGCGACCAGCCAAATCGTCAATGCCGCTGGCAAGTTCCTGATCGTGGCGCCAAACACGGACGATGCGCGATCGCGGCTTGAGGGCGTTCGTTTTCGCCTGGCGCAGTGGTTTGCCGAGCACACGCTCGGCCAACAAGGCGTTGGCCTTGCCACCGTGGCCGCGCGGTTGGACGAATTTCGCCCCAAGGCGTTCGCCACCTTGCTGGGCCGGCTGGCGGAAGCGCTGGAATTGCAAAAGCTACAGCGCCACAGCCTATGCAGCGGCGACCCCACGCTTGAGGCCGCGCTGGCCGGCTACCACGACCGTTGTGCGGCGACCGGCGTGTGCGCAGTGGACGGCCGAATGCCCGGCGAAGCGACGGCGCATGATCCAGACGGCAATGATCATCGCGTATCGCGGTTGGCCAAGGCCCAGATCGAGATAGGTCGGCAACTGTTGCAGAGGCCGACGGTCGAAATCCGCCGTGCCGGACGAGACGGCGCTTTCGACTGGCTGGGTTACAAGGTCCGCCTGACCGGTGCCGAGAGCGTCGATGTCTATGGCGCGTTGCGGGTTTGGGACTTGAGCGGGCCAGAGGCCGCGGACCAACCGCTCTTCCATGGTTGGGCGCGACGATTCGTCAACACCTACGTATGCAAAGGGGATGACGACGGACCCTTGGCGTTCGACAAGCTTGCCGGGCAAAGCGCGGGCCTGCAGGCGCTCGGTGTGCTCAAGGGCGACGTCGACAACCTTGGCGCCCTCTTTCAGCAGGGCCTCGCGGCACCGACATTTGCCAAGTGGGCGGGGCTGTCGCGGCAGATGCACGCCTTTTTTGCGGTTGTGCTGCCACAATTGTGCAGCAGCGACCCACGGTTCGAGTCGATCTACACGGTCTTTGCTGGCGGCGACGACTTCTTCTTGCTTGGGCCATGGGATCGCGTGCTGGAACTGGCGGGCGAAATGCGCAATCGGTTCAGCGCGCACGTCGCCCATAATGGCGCGATTACCTTCTGCGCGGGTTTTGTGTTGGTGCAACCGGCCACGCCGGTACGGCACATGGCCGAGCGTGCGGAAACCGCATTGGCCCTGGCCAAAGCCCGAGTTGAAGGGAACGAGCGTAAGGACGCGCTGTGCGCCTTTGGCCGGACGGTCTCTTGGGCGCGATTTGGCGAACTCTGGCGGGCGCACAAGGAGATCGACGCCTTTGTCGCCGAACACGCACCGAGTAGCGGGTACCTGTACAGCCTGCTGCGCTTGAGCGAACAGTCCGACGCGACATCGAGAGCAGACAAGGCCAACTGCGCCGCAGCGCCGGCGGACTGGCTGTGGCGGGCGCGCTTTGCGTACCGGACGCAGCGGGTGTTCCGGGCGAGACCCGCAGTGGCGGCCGAGGCCAACCAGGTGTTTGGCGGGGCGCTGACGCGCTTCAAGGGCGACTACCGGGTGGCGCTTTGTACGTACCTGTACAAAAAAAGGAGCTGAATAACATGAATATCGCTTCGGAAATCAAAAAGCAGAGCTTTGCGCGGCCATCGCCGGAGCTATTCGACAAGGTCGCAGACGAGGTCGCGCGGACCATCGTCGAGGAAGGCGCTGGTCGGGCCAACAAGGCTACGCAAATCCGCAAGTTCTATGACGAACTTGAGTTGTGGAACGAGCGGGTTCAACAGGCGCCAAACCCGCAAGGCAAGCTCGACGAGGTTCTGCCGTACATCTTGATGTTGCGGGCCAAATGCG
>VGRO01000376.1 GCA_016875335.1 Deltaproteobacteria bacterium
GACGGAGCCGCGAGTCGGACCCTTGGTCCGCGAGCTGGCGACCCACTGAGCAAGCAAACGGGCCCAAGAAATGATTGAGTAAATCATTTCCGGGCCCTTCCGCGGAGTCCCCAATGCCCCAGATGTCCGTCGTTGCCGACCTGCCCGCGCTCTTGCAGGATGCGCAGACCCTCGTCGTGGCCGCCCGCCGTGCCGACCTCATCGACGGTTGGCCGCTCATCGGGCTGCCTGCGGCGGCGCGCGACGCTGCGGCCCGGCTGGCGGCGGACGCCAAGCCGTCGATGGGTGGCAGCGTTTCGACCTTGCTGCCGTTGGTCGATGGCCAGCCACGGTCCCTGGTGATCGTCCCGCTGTACGACAAGATCTCGCGGCACCTGTCCGAGACGCGGGCGCTCGAACTGTACCTGGCGCTGCGGGGCACGGCGCGGCCCGACAGCGGCAAGGTCGCGATCCTGCTCGGTTTGCGCGAGGCAGCCCACGCCACCGGTGCGTACATGGGGGTGTCCCGGGCGTATCCACATTTCTCCCGCAAGACCGGTGGCAAGCCATCCACGCACCCGGTGGCGGTTCTGTGTGCGACAGCCCAGGGTGCGGTGACCGCGGACCTGGAGGCGATCAGAGCGGCTGGCAAGGCGGCGCGACTGGCCCAGCGGCTGGTGGACCTGCCCGCGGCCGACCTGGACACCGTGGCGTTCGAAACCGAGACGCGGCGGGCCGTCGAGGGTCTGCCCCACGTGACTACGACCTCGCTGGTAGGCGACGACTTGCTGGCGCGCGGACTGCGCGGACTGCACGCAGTCGGCCGGTCGGCGATGGCGGCGCCGCGCCTGGTGATCTGCGACTACGACCCGCCGGACGCGCAAGGCGAGCCCATCGCGCTCATCGGCAAGGGGCTGGTGTACGACACCGGCGGACTCTTCCTCAAGATCGCCGAGACCCGCATGTTGACGATGAAATGCGACATGGGCGGCGCGGCGGCGATGCTCGGGGCGTTCTTGACGTTGACCGCCAGTGGCATCAAGCGGCGCATCATCCTCGGGCTGGCCATGGCCGAAAACGGAATCGGCCCCGACGCCTACCGGCCGGACGACATCATCGAGATGCACAGCGGCAAGACCATGGAGGTCAACAACACCGACGCAGAGGGCCGTATCTGCGTGGCCGACGCGGCGTCGTATGTGGCGCGCACCTACCGGCCCAAAGTGCTGATCGATGCCGCGACGCTGACCGGCGCGCAGCTTTTCGCGACCGGCAAGTACCACGCGGCAATCGTGACCAACGACGCCGAGTTGGAGGCCGCGGCAATCGCGGCGGGTCTATCGTCGGGCGACCACTGCATGCCGATCCTGTATTCGCCGGAACTGCACACGTCAGAGTACAAGAGCGCCGTCGCAGACATGCGCAACTCGGTGGCCGACCGCACCAACGCGTCGTCGTCTGCTTCTGGCCTGTGGATCTACATGCACATCGACGACCTGGACCTGCGCTGGTGCCACATCGACCTGGCGGGTCCAGCCTTCTTGGACAACCGCGCGACCGGCTACGGCGTCGGGTTGATCGACCACCTGGTGCGAGCGCTGTAGCGGTCGCGCGGCGGCCTCGGGATTGCCAAACGATCCGCGCTTGCGGCACCCTTGTCGGCGCTTGTTGTGCCCGCGCCGGTTGGTTCCATGCCGCTCCTGCATCCCGAGGCCCGCAGCTTCTTCACGCAGTCGCGCGACGGGCTGAACCTGCGTGGCCAGGTGGCCGGCGCCGGGCCACTGCGGCTGTTGCTGGCGCCCGGCCTGGGCACGCCGCCGGTGGTGTGGCGCCCGTGGGTGGATGGGCTGCGCGGCACGGCGCAGGTCGCGACCTGGGACATGCGCGGTTGCTACCAGTCGGGGACGCCGGCGGCGGACCGGCGCACGGTGTTGGACCACGCGCACGACGCGGTCGCCGTCCTCGACGCCCTGCATTGGTCGGGCCAGCCCGTCGTGCTGGGCGGCTGGAGTCTGGGCGTGCAGATCGCACTGGAGACCTACCGGCTGAGGGATCCGGACGTGGCGGCCTTGGTGTTGCTGTGCGGCACCTTCGAGCGGCCATTGCAGTCCGCGCTGCCGATTCCGGGCGCCAGTACGGTACTGCCGCGGGTGGTCCGGCGGCTGTCGGAGTCTGGTCCGTGGCTCAACCGCGGGGCGAGCGCGGTGATGCGCCACCCCCTCGCCGCCAAGGCTGCCCAAACCCTCAAGATTGTCGATGGCGGCGACCCGGATTACGTGGCCACCGTCATCGCGGCTTTCGGCGAACTCGACCTGACCATGGTCGCAGACATCATCCGCTGGGCTGCCGACCACTCGGCGGCGGACCTGTTGCCCGACATCGCGATTCCAACGCTGGTGGTCGCCGGCGACCGCGACGTGTTGACGCCGCTCGACCGCGCAGCGCAAATGCACGCGCGCATCCCGCACAGCAAGATGAAGGTGTTCCCCGGCGGCACACACTATGCCGTTCTCGAACATGCCGAGACGGTCATCTCCGACGTCGGCCGCTTCCTTCGCGGCCACCTGATGCCGGGGCAAGCCCGACACGCGCCGTCAGGTGACTGCGATTGACGGCGGCCGAGCAACCTCGCCACAATAGCGCCATGCGCTTGGCTTTGCCATCGGTGGTCCGCGCAAGGTTGTTGGACCTTTCGGGGCAGCGTGCCGCGTGGACGTTGGCATGGTGGAGCCGGTTTCGGGCCAAAGCCGGCCGCACCAAGCTCGACCGCGAGGAATTCACAGTTCTTTTCGGGGGAGAACTCGACCGCCTGTTGTCCGCGGGCATGGAGGAAGCCCGCGATGGCGCCCGCGCCGCCCTGCGCCATACCGCGGTGTGCCTCTTGCGCAGGGGCGTGCCGCTCGACGAAGCGCTGCTGGCTGCGACCACCTGTGGCGATGCAGCCCGCGACGTGGCCGAGGTGGACGATGGAACCGCCGACGCGCTGATTGCGCTGGAGCGGACGCGCACGGCGGCATATGCCGAGGTGTTCGTCGATGGCGAGCGCCTGCGTGGCTCTGGCTGCAGCGCCAATCTCGGCTTCGATGGCGCAGAACTGCCCGCGAAGGCAAAGCTGCACCACTGGGGGCTGGTCGGCGACAGTCCGGCGATGGCGCGCGTACGGACGCTCAT
>VGRO01000377.1 GCA_016875335.1 Deltaproteobacteria bacterium
GCAAATGGGTGGGACGCAAGCTCAGTTGTCGTTGTTGACATCCTCGACAGAGCGGATGACGTTGCGCTGGTGCCAGGCTCGCGCCTCAAAGCTCTACTTGCCGCTGCGGGCGTCAGCCAAGCGAATTGGCAAGCCCACGCGACTGCCGCGCCTGTTGCGATGCCGCATGGCGCCACCCTTGCTGGTGCGATGCTTCAGCCCGGCAGTGCCAGTCGAACCTCCAGCATCAGGACCGCCGCAGGTCGGTGCCGACTCGACGACTGGCAACTCGCATACTACGCATGCGGGATTGACGGGGGCGGCGTCCTGGCGCACGCCTTCTGCGCTAGTTTCGACAGCAAGGAGGCTGCGTTGGTGCGCAAGGGCGCGCCCGTAACCCCGGGGATTCAGGTGCCAAGCACCACCCTGCGGCAGTTGGAGTTGACGCTTGACCACCTCGCGGACGACGAGGCGGGCCACTTGCGCGACCATCCCAATGTTCACGCAGCCGCAGGCAAGAGGGCTGTTCAGCGCGCAATCGCGGCGACGCGGCCCCACCTGCTTGCACCCGGCACGGTGGTTTTCGTGGAACTGGCCGCCACAGGAAAGCCGCCGGTGGCCGCGGATGTCAAGGCGATTCTGCCAACGTTCAGGGCGCGGGTCCGCTACAAGGACACTGTGCGCACCCGTAATGTTGGCGGACTCGTGACCACCCGCCCGGAAGTGCGCCCAACTGCGACCGAGCTGAGCGCTGCGTCCGCCGATGGGCAACCAGCCGCTGATTGGCAGTTGTCCGCGGCACGCCTTTTGTTCGGCCTGAACGCCGAAGACGACATGTGGCCAGAATCGATCGCCAAGAGCCACTACGGCCGTTTCAGCGGGCGCATCGCGTGCAACGCCGCCATCGAAGTGATCGAAAGGGAACAGCGTCGGTTCGTGGTCGGCACACAAGGCCACCACCGGTGGGTGTTCGCGCTGCGCCCGCAGGGATCGCCCAAGCCAAGCGCGGTCGAGCACTATGTTGCCCAGGACGCCAACGTTCTGGCAAGGCGCACCGGCACGCTGGTGACCTGGGGCGACGGCGACCAGACGGGCGGGGAACTTGCCGGGCGCAAGTTTTACCTGCATCAGCCAGACATCATAGGGCACTTGGCCAATGCCGAAGCAAACGAGGAGGAACTGCGGGATTCGGCGCAGCATTGCCCCCGATTGAAATACCTGTCGACTGCCAGTTCGCGCTTTCATTGCACAGTCCGCTTTCACAACCTGCGGCCGTGGGAACTGGGCGCACTGCTGCTCGCCCTCCAGCCAACAGCCGAGGGTGTGCGCACGGTGGAGTTTGGCGTGCTCGGCAGTTCAGGCCCCGTTGCGCGCTACTTCGACAAATTGCGCTCTGGCGTGGCAGCGCCCGAAATGATGCACAAGTTGGGCCGCGGTCGGGCGTACGGGCTCGGCAGCATCGAGGCACGCATCGACTCCGTTGCGCTGGTCGAGCGCAGTGCCGACGGTGCTGCGCTGCTCGCGCCGCCTGCGGTGGGGCGTGAAGAACTCTTCCGCAAGATGTTCGGGGCACTTGCCCGCAAGATCGCCAGATGCCTGCCCGCAGCCGCGGACCGCCAGGAATGGGTCAACCGGGTTCTGGTCAACTGGGTCGACGTGCACCTATTTCGGAATCGAACCCCGGCCGCCGGCTATCCTGCACTGGCCGAACGGTGCGCGCGGTCCAGCCAGGAGATCATCGCCTACCACAACCAAGTTCGCGCCTTGCACCTCAGCGGTCGAAAATCCGGCCCGCCAAGAAATCGGCCGGCGATTCCTGTGCTCTACGGCATCCTCCCCGAACCCGACCCCGACTGGTAGCCCCGCCCACCGCGCGCGCTACCAGATCCCATCCTCCCGCACGCCCGCGACCATCGCCTGGGTGTGCGCCCGGCTGGCGGCCATCACCGCTTGCACGCCCTGCAGGTACAAGTCTGCGTCGCCGGTCAGACGCGCAAGCAACTGCTCTCGCTCTCGGGCATCCTCAATGCCCACGTCTTCCAACGCCTGCGCGCGGCGTTCTGCGGCGTTGCAGTGCAATATGTACCGCGCAGTGATCTCGCGCTCGGCGTGGGCGTTGACCACGGCTTGCACCGCGGCTTGGGTCACCAGCACCCCGACGGCCAAGGGCGAGGCGTTGGCGGCCAGTCCGCCGCGGCTGGCGAGCGCCGGCAACTCTTCAGCCAAGAACCGAAGGGGCGCAAAGGTGTCGCGGTCGCGTTCGGTGATTCGCTGGATTTTGTCGCGGGTCATTGCACGCCTCCGTTCACAGGTTGTCGATATCTGTGATGAATTGTCGCAGGTAGTCCACCGCCATGGCTTCCAGCGCGTCCGCCTCCCCGGTCTTGCCTGCGGCGCGGAAGGCGTCAGCCTGCGCCAGCCACTGGCGCACCAGCACGACGCGGCGATCCAACTCGCGGTTGAAGCGCCGCAGTTCGGCTTCGATGGTTGCGCGGCGCGCATGGGCGCGATCGACTTGTTTGTGCTGGCTGTACGCGATCGAGCCGCCGATGACGATGCCGGCAATCGCAAACGGAATCAGGAACAGCATGATCAACCTCGCTTGTAGCCGGGTCGGGCGGCGACGCTTGCCACCTGGGTCTGCGTCACCAACTGCAGGGCGGCCAAGACCGCATCCGGTTGGTCCCCGGTCAGCTTGTCGGTCAGGGCCCTGCGCTCCTGGCGATTCTCGGCACAGTCGTCGGCCCAAGCTTGGATGTCGCGGCGCTCGGTTTCGGCGGCAATCCTGGCGCGCCGGGTCATCTGGTGCTCCGCCCAGGCCTGCTGGCCACCGTCGATGAGCGCTACGCCGACCTGGGCCACGGCGGCGGCGCGGGCGACCTTGACGTCGCGCTTGTGCTGGCCGGTCATCCAGGGCGCCGATTTTGAGGTGTCGGCAATGTCCTTGGTGTCAATCTTGACGATGGGTGGCATGGTGTCTCCTGCATTTGGGGCCGGGGCGGTGCGGCCGGTCGTGCGCCCGAAGGGGGGGGGAACTACGCCAGTTCGGCGTCGATCACCTTGTCGACGCCTGGCACGGGTTGCTGCCGGCCACAGTGCGCGGCCGTGGCCGTGCGCAGTGCGGCCAAAATCTCCTGCGGGCTTTGGGCCG
>VGRO01000378.1 GCA_016875335.1 Deltaproteobacteria bacterium
AGCTACACCTCGGCCGGCGTGTACGGCGCCTCGTTCTTCACCGCCCAGGCCAATGCTGACCTGGACTGCGACACCATCATGTCCACCTTCCAGCTGACCGGCCGTGGCGACGTCAAGTCGACCGGCGCCGAGTGCGACATGGAAGGCACGCCGGCCATCTTCCGCGACAACGAGACCGAATAAGTCCGTGGATAGGTGGATAGGAGCTGCAAAGGCACTCCGCCCCGAAGCCGCCCCGACGAAACGCCACCATTCCGCCGCAGGCAGACTGCTCCCGCCCAGCGCCTGCGCCCGCCTTCGCGCCACCAGCCCCGAGCACACCCACCGCCAAGTTCAAGCGGTGGTCGCGCGCGCCGCCCTGCCCTGCGCTACGCCGCCCAATCCAGCTCGACCGGGTCGTCCACGCCGTCGAATTTGCCGGCCGGCGCCTCGTCCACGTCCTCGTCGAACGTGCCCGGTGGCCCGCGAATGGCGATTGCGCTGTCGTCGTCGCGGTCACCGGACTCGCGCCACTCGCCGATGTGCCGCAGTATCTTCTCCACTTGGGCCGGGTTGCGGATGACCGCGATCAGCTTGCGCCGGCCCCCACATGGGCATTGTTCAACGGAAAATCCGAACGCCCGCTGGAGCGCCTCCGCCCAGAGTAGCTTCGTTTTCAACGCCTTGGCCGCCGCATCGCCAATCGGCGTCGGGCTTGGGCCGGTGGCACTGCCTGGGCGCGGTCGGAGCACGGCGACGCCGCTGACATGCACTTCCACACCGCGCCGCCGCTGCGCGAGGAGCAACTGGAGGCGCTGCTGGCCGACACGGCCAAGCGGGTCACGCTGCAGGTGGACCGACATTTCGCGAAGCGGGCGAAGGCGGTGTCCAATGACGACGACCCGTTGCAGGCGGCCGAGCCATCCTTCGCAGCAGTGCTTCGACAGTCGCTGTTCGGCAAGGACGAACTGGAGGCGCTCAAAGCGCCGCCTGGCAAGGGTCTGGCACCGGCTCCGCCTCGGCGCGTGGGCCGGCTGTGCCTGGAATCGCAAGGCTTCAACATCCACGCGGCGACGCGGGTGCACGAATGCGCGCGGGATCGGCTGGAGCACCTGGTGCGGTACGTATGCCGGCCGGCGATCGCCGCCAAGCGGTTGGAAGCAGTCGGGCCGCACCAAATCCGCATATGGCTAAAAAATGAGTGGAAGGGGGCAAGAATGCCGTGATCCTTTCACGGCGGGAGCTGGCCGTTAGAATTCTCGCACAAATTCCAAACTGGTGTTCACGATGCCTCCTGGCCATTATGTTGCGTTGACGAAATGGTGGCACCGGCGCGTTGCCGCTCTCGAAGCTCCTTTTCCACCTGCGCATCGATGCGATACCATTGGTCGTGTCCCGTGCCGCGCCCTTCGACCGGCACGAGCCATCCGCGCTTGCGCCAATAGCGCACGACCCCAGCGCAGACGCCGAAATGGTCCGCGACGCCGTGGATGGACAATAGACCGTCGTCGCGCCGGTCGGGCGGCCTGCGCGACTTGTAGGCCTTGGTCAGCCCATCGGCGTGCCGCACCCCCCGGATGGCATGGACGGTCCAGGCCTGCAGCGTACCCGTTTGCAGACCCATCGCGTTCAGTTCGTCTGCGATGGCCTGGTCGCGCACGTCTTGGTGAAAGCGCTGGGTGATGATTTCAATGGCTTTGCGTGGGGTCTTGCGCACTGTGCCCGGTTGGTGCCGCGGCACCACAATGGCCGTCGTGGCACCTGTACACCACAACACTTCGATGCGAGTTTGGCGCTCCGGGACATCGACCGGGTAGAGCGCCACATCCGAAATCGCCATGCGCAGCAGGTTCTTGCGCTCCGCTTCCGTCGTTGTTGGGCTGGCCCAGACCGCCGGCAGGTCCTTGGCCAGAGCAAGCAGCGTCTTGCGGTCGTCGGCAGACAGGACAGTGCGGTCTCGCTGCTGCGCCTGAGCCTGGTCGCGCTCGAGCTCCTCGATTTCGCGCAGTTTCCCCTCCCAGTCGCGCTCCAGTGTGCGCGCTACTACCCGGTTATCGGGGTCAACGGCCATGTAGCGGCGTTCAGCCAGCCGCGCCGCGTAGCGGGCTTGCTCCAGCCGGAGATTCCACTGTTTTTCGATCTCCCCGGCCTGCCGCTCAGCTTCGCGGGTGACCGCCAGGCTCAGATCGATCTCGGTAGGCTGGACTGCCTGCAGAAACAGTTTGGCCACCGCCGCGTCGATTTCGGTGGCCGTTACGCCAAAGCAAGGCGAGCCGACCAGCGCCGGGCTGCGGCAGATGTAATGGCCGTGCTTGCCACCCTCGGGGTAGACCGCGCTCATGCGGCGGCCGCAGCGACCGCATAGTGCCAGTCCCTGCAGCAGCGCTGAGCCCCGCTGCGCCGCGCCATGGGTGGGCCGGCTGGCCTTGGTTGTGTTGTCCTGCAGCTTTTCGAGATTGCCCATGAACTCCTCCCAGCTGACATAGGCCGGGTGCCGGTCTTTGATGCAAACGGTCCAGTCGGCCTGTGACAAGCGCCGCCTGACCCTGTTGTGGATTTCGCCATTGACCAGACCACGCCGCTCTTGGGTGCGGCCATAAGTGTACCCGCCAGCGTAGATGGGATTGTGCAGCACATGCAGCACCAGTGCCACGCGCGGCACCACCCAGTGCGGCGGGCCGTTGCCACGCCAACGGCTAGGAAGTGTGAGATTTCAGATCTCCTGACATTGAGCTGTCAACGTTTTGAAAATACACGTGAACATCAGGGATGCGTCCACGACAATTCATGTCCACTTTTTGGGTTTCCAGCCTTCAAGGACTTGCGCTGCACGTGCCGGAAGATATTGATATAATTGCGCTATTTCTGTTAGGAATTTTGTGTTCTATTCCTGTGTAGGCACAACCTCGCGATGGCCCGTTTTGGCGTTTGCACCAACGCTGCTGGGACTTGGGGCCGTGGCGATCACGCCGCAGCGCCATTTCGGCTGGACATGTTGAAAGGCGGTACGTCAGGAGTTCTGGATTTTGGCGCAAGAAATAGCGGACGACAGCGCCGGCGCTGCCTTCGATGCGAAACCGCTCAAAAATCAGACGGATTGCGCCGCGGACCCGCTCGTCGGGAGTCATCACGAATCGCCGTGCCGCAGC
>VGRO01000379.1 GCA_016875335.1 Deltaproteobacteria bacterium
TCTGCAGCGCTCGCATGATCGCAGACAGCACTTTGCCGCGCAGGTCTGCATTCCAGGCTAGCACATAGCGCAGATGCGCGGGCACAGTCACCACGAACTGCCGAACAGGTAGCTCTCGGAGTCCGCAACGGCCGCACCCAATTCGACTACATCAGTCGCCTGGATGGGCGGCGCAGAAGGTTCCTCGGTCGAGCACGCAATGCACGCCGAGACCAGCGCGGCCAGCCGCCACGTCACGGTGTCACACCCAGGCTGGCGAGCGCGTCGAGCAGCGCACCCGGCTCCCAGCCAAGCCGCGCGTCGACGATGATCCCCTTGGCATCCAAGACGTACACAAGCGGCATCGGCGCGGCGTTGTTGGCTGGCTGCGCAAGGATTTCCTGCAACAGGGCCGAGTAGCCGTGGCTGTCCGACGTCGTCGCCGGCGAATAGAGCACCGGGAAGCTTGTCTTGGGCACGGCGATCTGGGGCACCGTCCCCGGCTTGTCCCACGGGTCGATGGCGACGACCGCCACTTTGCCCTGAGCCACCCACGGCCCGACCAGCGCCGCAAGACCCGACAACGCGACCAGGGCCATCGGGCACGCATGGGCCGCCACGACTACGACCCCAGGCTTGCCCGCCAGCGCCTTCTGGACATCGATGAGCTCGCCCTTGGCGTTCTGGTACGCCAGCTTGGGCAAAGGATCGCCGGGCCACAGGTGGGTGGTCTCGATGACTTGAACATGATTCGGGCCCTGAGTGGTTTGCAGTTGCAGTTCGTGCGCGGTCACGCCCTTGGCCGTCTTGGGCAGGGCCATCTTCACCACCTGCATACCGCCGGCAGGAACCGTGATCGGGAGCACCAACCCGGCGACCAGCTTGGGTTGCCCACCGGACTTTGGGTCGTCGTGCCACGCCGCGCCCGTCAGTTCCACCGCAATTTTTCCGAGGTTGCGCACCACGATGAACACCTGCAGAGCGCCGCCCACCGCCGTCGCCTTGGCGAACACAGCCTTTGGCAGCAGCAGCGTGCGCGCAGCCTGAACCGCCGGCGCGATCGTGACGGTCCGCACCGTGGCGAAGTCGCTGGACAGCAACTGGCCGGCGCTGCTCGGACCTAGTTGATCGACGTCGAGCGCAAAGTTCCACGCCCGCTCTACGTCGCGCACCACCGGCGGGTCCCAGGTCGCGGTAGCAGTTGGCCAGTCGAACGCAATCAGCGCGCTGCCCGCCGCAACTACGCCAAGCTTGTGGTCGGGCAGGGCGGCCATCCCCCACAGCGCGTTGGGGGCCTGCCAAGCCAAAAGCACCTTAGGTGCCATAGGTTGGGCTAGATCAACCACGTGCAGGTGCCCAGTTGGGCCGGTGACCGCGACGTGTGTACCCTGCACCGCCAACTGCGCGCTCAGGCCGGGGAGCGGCAGATGGGCCAATTGCCCCAGGGCTCCAGGCGCAAGAACCTTCATGACCCGCAGACCGGCCTTGCCGTCGGCAACCGCCACAAGCTGAGGGCCTACGACCGCAACATCCCACGGATCCAAGACCTTGCTATCCACACTAAGCGCAAGCGGCGCAAAGGGTGGATCGGCCTGCATGCTGGCGAGCCCTCCACCATGGGCGGCGACAATCACGCGATCACCGACCGCCGCCAGTCCGTCCGCCAGCACGCCGTCGGGCAGCTTCATGTTGCCAAAGGACGCGGCCACGCCCGTGGTTTGTGACACTTGGGCCCACGCCAACTCTGGTCGGCGCGAAGTGCACCACAACCGGCCGCCAAAGTGGAAAATGCGGCTGCATTCCGCCTTGCCCTGAGGTTGCCAACCGGACAGCCCAACCGGGGTGCCGCCGACCGGAAAATCGAAGCGAACGAACGCATCTTGATGTCCCGCCACCCACAGGGCGCCGCCGACCCACACCCCGTCCAGCAGGTGCGCGCCGCCGGCTTGGGTGGACGGGGGCGCGATTTCAAAACCGGGCGCAAGCACCGTTGGCACCTTGGGGCCACCTTGGGGCGGTCCGCCGCAGCCGGCGCTGGCACCGGAGCCGCCGCCGAGCGCGGCCACGGTCACAGCCACGTCCGATGGAACCGTCGAGGCTCCTGTGGATTTCACGAGCTGCGGAGAGCCGCCGTCGCACGCGAACCCTAGCGCGGTGATGGACTCTGGCTCAAACGCCTCGTCGCCAAGGGCCGCGACGATTCCCCAACTGCCCTCCGGGACAGCGACTGTGGCCGCCCACGGAAGGCTCACCGCGGGCACCGAGTGCAGCACCACCACGGATTTCAGCGCAGAACCGTCTGGCTTGGTCGACGCCGTGATCGGCACCGCAAGGATGTGCAGGCTGACCGGTCCGGTCTGGTTGCCCGACACCGCAACGTACAACCCTGTCTTGCTGATTGGGGAGCTAGCGTCCGTCGGACCAGTCTCTGCGCCGACGTCTGTCAGCGGCGGCACCGCGTCGGGGGTTGCGTCGGCGGGCGGCGCGACGACCTCTTGCACGGCGACGTCTTGGGCGTCGAATTCGGCGGTGGCATCCGCAATCGATGCCATGTCGAGGTCACTGGTTTGGGTCTCCTGCGGGACAGGCCCAGAGTCCACCTCGATCTCAGCAACTGGTTCGAGGGGTTCAGCGGCCGCCAATTCCGCCTCGGCGACTGCGGCTTCGGGTGTCTCGGCCGCGTCCAAGACCTCAAGTCCTACCTCAGAGGCCATCGGGGCAGCGGCGTCCACTTCGGGGGCCAGGTTCCCGGTCCCGTCTGCCTCGGAGGCGTGAGGTGCAAAGGCATCGACCTCTGCAACTGGGTGAGCCTGCGTCGCCCCCGCATCCATCGGCCCCTGCAGGTCAGCGCATGCTGCAGCCAGGACGGTCAACACCGCGACCGTCGGCTGGCGGCAAACCCTCGCAAGGCATGATGCGGTGCGCACCTCGAGCATGCTGTCAGCATCGGCCGGCCCGGGTCGGCGCGCAAGTGTCCGCCCCCGACACGATCTTAGTGACCGCCAAAAAGTCCTCACAATCATGGGTCTGAACAATCGGCGGAGGTCGCCAGCACGATGCGCGCGGCGCGCAAGCAAGCGAGCGACGACAGGACCACAAGGTCGCTCACCGCAGCGGCCTCGGCCTCGGCCGCCAACATCCAGTCT
>VGRO01000380.1 GCA_016875335.1 Deltaproteobacteria bacterium
CCGCCAGCCGGCCCACGCGACCGCCGCAGCGGCGGCGAGCGCCCCGACGCCGCCAAGGACCAACCAGCGCAGGCGCCGCGAACCCGGCGATTTCGGCGCGACCGGCGCGGTCGCGGCGGCGGTTGGCGGCGCGGCCGGGGCAGACACAGCGACCGGCACGGCGGCGATCTTGGGCGCGGACACCGAAAACGACGGCTTCTTGAACGTCGACGACAGCGACCGGCCATCCTCCGCCAGTGCAGGGCTCGGCGCCGCGGCCTGCGCAAGGCCCGCAGCACTGCCCTGCTGCGCATCGGCAATCGCGGGCACCGAAGGCGTCGACGGCCGGCGATCGACCGCCACGAGGGCACCGGGCGTCAGCGGCCGGCCCGCGACGAGGTGACCCGCATCCGCGACCCCGCCGACGGGTTGAAAGAGCGGCGCGGCGCGGGCGGCCTCCAACGCCAGATGCATGTCGCGGGCCGTGGCGAACCGACCGGCGGGGGCCTTGGCCAGCGCGCGCATGACCGTCATCGCGAAATGCTCGCTGACCGGGGTCTTGGCCAGCGCCAGCAGTTCGGGCGGCTCTTGCGAGGCGTGGGCAAACCGGACGGTCTGCGGGTTCGGGTCCACGAACGGCGCCCGGCCGCACACGCAGCGGTACAGGATCGCGCCCAACGCGTACAGGTCGGCGCGCGCGTCGACGGGATCGCCGGTGCATTGTTCGGGACTCAGGCATGCCGGCGGGCCCGATGCCTGGCCCGCGGCGCTTGCCGCATGGCCGTGCAGGTGTGCGACCCCAAAGCCGACCACCTTGACCAGCCGCTGCCCTTGGGTCTCGGAAACGATCACGTGGGCAGGCTTGAGGTCGCGGTGGACCAGGCCGCGAGCGTGGGCCTCTGCAAGGCCGAGGAGCACGCCGCAGCCGACGGCGATGGCGGTGGCCTGGTCGAGAACCCGGCCCTGCTGAGAGGCGGCTGCCAGCAGGTCTTCGAGGCTCGCACCTTCGAGCAGTTCCGACGCCACGAACCATGCCCCCGATTCGAATTGGCCGACCTCGAACACCCGCGCCAAGTGGGCGTGCTGCAGTTGCGTCGCCGCGTGGGTGTCGCCGTAGAAGCTCTGCAATTGCTCCGGCCGCAGATCGTTGTGGGACAGCACGGTGAGCGCGACCTTTCCATGCTGGGCCGGGTGGTCGGCCTCGTAGACCGCGCCCGCACCGCTGCGGCCGAGGGTTCGGACGATGCGATACGCGCCAGCCACCACCACTGCCGGCGCGAGCGTCGCGGCGTCCACCGTCGGCTGCAACGCGAACGTCGCCGCCCCGTCTGCCGGACAGCGCGCGCCCTGGGTCGGGGCACCGCACTGCGGGCAGAGTCGAGCGATCGCGGTCATGTTGCGCAGGTGCACCGGCGGGCGGCGGGGCGAAAACAATGGCATTGCGGCCGCGGGTTGGCAAGGACGCGCACGATTGCCGATGCAGAAATACATGTCCCAATTGCACGCGATCGGCGCGCGGACCGGCGCCACCCCATTCCAGCGCCCCGCCAACCCGACTACACTGACCGACCGCGCGGCCGCCCTGGCCGCTGGCCGTGAGCCATGCTCGATCTTCGCTACGTCGTCGCCCATGCCGACGAGATCGCCCACAATGTCGCCCACCGCCACGTCGCCGCCGACGTGCCCGGCTTGGTGGCCGCCGCCGAGGCCCGCAGCACCGCGCTTGTCCGCTTGGAAGAGGTGCGGCGCGTCGCCAACGTGGTCGCCCGCCAGACGGGCAAGCCGACGCTCGACGCCATGGCTCTGCACGCTGCCGTACCGGAGTTCCTGCGCAGCGACCTCGGCATGGCCGACCCGGCGGAGGTGCGGCCGACCGACCGGCCGTGGTTGGTGCAGGTCGGCAAGGCGCTCAAGGCCATGGAGCCTGCGCTCGCCGCTGAGGTGGACCGCCTGCAGGCCGCGATCGAGTCCAGGGCCCGCCAACTGCCCAACCTGACCCACCCCGACGTGCCGCGCGGCGCCAGCGACGAGGACCACCGGGTGCTGAGAGAGGTCGGGGTCCGCCGCGATTTCGCGACAGAGGGCTTCGCGCCGCTCGACCACGTACAACTGGCTGAAAAGCTGGGGCTCATCGATTTCGAGGCCGGCGCCAAGGTGGCTGGCCAGAAGTTCTACTTCCTGCAGCGCGAGCTGGTGCTGCTCGACCTGGCATTGCAGCGGTTCGCCATCGACCTGCTGGTCCAGCGCGGCTTTACGCCGATGGTGACCCCGGATCTCGCGCGGCCCGACATCCTGGAGGGCATCGGTTTCAACCCGCGCGGCAGCGAAACGCAGGTGTATAGCGTCGCCGGTCACGACCTGTGCCTGGTCGGCACGGCCGAGATCACCATCGGCGGCATGCTGGCCGACACCATCTTGGAAGCGGAGCAGTTGCCCATCCGCATCGCGGGAATTTCGCACTGTTTTCGGACCGAGGCCGGCGCGGCCGGGCGCGAGTCGCGGGGCCTGTACCGGGTGCACCAGTTCACCAAGGTCGAGATGTTCGTGTTCTGCCAGGGCGACCTGGCGCAGTCCGAGGCCCACCACGCCGAGCTGGTGGCCATCGAGGAGGAACTTTTCACGGCGCTGGAAGTGCCCTACCGCGTCCTGGACATCTGCGCCGGCGACCTCGGCGCGCCGGCCTACCGCAAGTTCGACCTGGAGGCGTGGATGCCCGGTCGCGGCGCGTGGGGCGAGATCACCTCGACGTCGAACTGCACCGATTTCCAGGCGCGTCGCTTGCAGATTCGCGCCCGGCCCGAGCCCGGGGCCAAGCCCAAGCTGGTCCACACGCTCAACGGCACGGCCATCGCCTTGTCGCGCGGCTTGATTGCAGTGTTGGAGAACCACCAGCAGGCCGACGGCTCGATTGCGATGCCCAAGGCGCTGCGGCCGTACCTGCCGTTCGACCGCATCGGGCCGCGGCATACATGATCGCCGAAGTCCGGCACCAAGGGCCAGGAAATGATTTACTCAATCATTTCTCGGGCCCGTTTGCTTGCTCCGTGGGTCGCCAGCTCGCGGACCAAAGGTCCGACTCGCGGCTCCGTCCTGATGTGAGAGTGATCGACTTATTATTTTCCAGTCCCC
>VGRO01000381.1 GCA_016875335.1 Deltaproteobacteria bacterium
TTTGAATCCAGGGCCATCGGACGCTCCTTCGGGGGAACGTCAGATTGATCTTGCTGAGATCATTGCGCAAGTGATTTCGACAAACCCGTTGCACCAAGATCACTTACGCGCTAACCGATCGGCATTGCTCCTAGCCAGGCAACAACGCCAACCACGCACAGGCCGGCGCCACCACGACGCCGCCGAAGTCGTTTTGGAAAACCGCAAAGCGGTCCATTCCGTCCACGAGTTGCACTGCGGGTACCCGCAGCTTGCGCTGGATCGCCAGCATGGGCCCAGACGGCGATTCGTCGCCGGTCTTGACCTCGACCAGCAAGAACGGCTTGCGGTCGCGCGCGAGCAGAAAGTCCACTTCGGCGCCGTCTTTGGTGCGCACGAAATGCAGCGAGAATTCGCCGTGGCCCCATGCCGTCCACGCGCTGGCCGCCCGCGCCAGCTCCACCGCGACGGCGTTCTCCAGGCGCGCCGGTGCCGACGTGACGGTGCCAAAGTCCATCAGGTAGGCCTTGCGTTCCTTGACGACCGCGCGCGCCAAGTCGCCGGCCCACGCAGGCACCGTCACGGTCAGGTAAAACCGCTCGTAAAGGTCGAGCCACGCTTGCACGCTTGTGTAGGCCACCCGCAGCGCGGTACTCAGCGCAGGCAACGACAATGGGCTGCCGACTCGCTCCGGCAAAAGCGCAAACAGGGTCTCCACCTCAGCCACGCGGCGGATCGCCGCAGCATCACGGATGTCTTCACCGACCAGCGTCTTGCGGTAGGCCAACGACCAACGGCGGTAGAATGTGTCGCGCGCAGCCATAAGCGGCTCGGGAAAACCGCTGAACCGCAGCAGGGATGCCCAGATCTGGCGCAAGCTGGGCAAATCGCCCAGTTCGACGGCGAGTGGGTCCGCGGCCCACTGGGCAAAGTCGCGCCTGCGCCCGGCCAACTCTGCAAGCGTGAACGGCCAAAGCTGAAAGCTGAGGTAGCGGCCGGCCAACGAGTCGCCGCCGGGCTGGCACAGGTCCAAGCGGCCGCTGCCCGTCACGAGGAAGCGGTAGGCGGCCCCGTGTTCGTCGGCGAGGCCCTTGAGGTAGTTCTTCCAGTCGCGATATTTGTGGATTTCGTCCAACAATACTAGGGGTGTGCTGCGGTCCCGACGGCGCATGGTCGTGAAAAAGTTGGGGTTGCCCAACACGCGGCTGCGTTGGGCGGCAATATCCCAGTTCACGCCGTCGCAGTTGGCATAGCCGGTGCCGATCGCCTTGGCCAGGGTCGTCTTGCCGCACTGGCGCGGCCCCGACACGAGCAACATGGTCTTGTCAGCATGCAGGCTTGCCGCGAGGTTCTGCCACATCATCCGCTGGTTGGCGCTGTCCATCTTCGTGCCTATCAAAAAATCGGCGCGTCCATTTTAGTCTTCACCAAAATTTCGTCAAGGTGCACTTGCCGACCACCGCACCGCCTCGACGACCTCTGTCGCCCTACCAGCCGACACCAGCCCAGCTCATGCCACAGCCTTGTCATCGGCGGCCGACCGCAACCGCGTTGCGCACCTCCCGGTGCCGTGTTCCTTGGGCTAGCCGCCGCGTTCCGCGCCACCCTGGGCGGCGCTTTCCGACCGGTCGCCGTGGGCTTGCGGACCTTTGCCGTTGCAGCTTGCCGACAATACCATGCGACGCGAGCCATGGTCACCCTTTGCCCCACCTGCAGCCGTCGCTTCGAGTTTGCCGAATCGGTCTGCCCGGACGACGGCGCGCGCCTGATGACCCTGGACGACATCGACCCGCTGATCGGCACCGTGCTGGACGGCCGCTACAAGATCGAGCGCAAGTTGGGCGCGGGCGGCATGGGCGCTGTGTACGTCGCGACCCAGACTTCAGTCGGCCGCGAGGTCGCCATCAAGGTGCTGCGGCCCGAGGTCGGCAACGACGAGGAGGCCATCAAGCGCTTTGGCCGCGAGGCCCAGAACCTGGCGCGGCTGCAACACGCCAACATCGTACAGTTGTTCGATTTTGGTCGCGCGGCGCAGGGGCTTTTCTACCTGGCGATGGAGTTTGCCCGCGGTCGCTCCCTGACCTCTGAACTGGCCGGCGGCCGGTTGAACCTGGACCGTGTCGCTGCCATTCTCGGCCAAGTATGCGACGCGCTGACCGAGGCCCACGGCCAGGGCATCGTCCACCGCGACCTCAAGCCCGACAACATCCTGTTGCTTTCTCAGGCCGGCAACGCCGATTTCGTCAAGGTGCTGGATTTCGGCATCTCCAAGGTGATGGGCCCCGAGAAGCACAAGACCGCGCTCACCGCCGCCGGCACCATCATCGGCACGCCGCAATACATGAGCCCCGAGCAAATCGACGGCGCCGGCCACATCGGCCCCGCCGCCGACCTGTACGCGCTGGCCATCATCGCCTTCGAGATGTTGACGGGCGCCCCGCCTTTCCAGGGCGATACGCAAATCCAGTTGCTGATCCGCCATGTCAAGGAGACGCCGCCAAGGCTCGGCGACCGCCTGCCCGACGCGCTGGTGCCCGAGACGCTCGAGCGCTTCGTCGCCAAGGGACTGGCCAAGCAACCGGCCCAGCGTTGCACCGACGCCCAGCAGTTCAAGGCCGAGTTGAAAGCGGCGCTGGCCCTGGCCAAGACCGGGCTCACGGTGCGCGGTGCTGGCGTGGTGGTGAGGCCGGGCGCACGCGATTCGTCCGCAGCGCACGCGGCACCGACGATGACCGGCCGCATGCCGGACCCGGCCTTGACCATCGCCGCACCGCCGCCCGTTGCGCCGCCAACACTGCCGTACGCCCCGCCGCCGCGCAAGATCTCGACGGCCTACAACGAGGCGGTGACGCTGCCGAAGTCTGCGGTCGCCGCCATGCAGCAGCCGACCGTGGCCATCGCTCCGGAATTGGTCGTTGCAGCGGATGGCGCGGCCGATGCCCAAGCGACCGTGTTGCACAACCTCGCCGCCCACGCCAACGACCCGACGCCGGTGCCGGTCGAGGCGCCCGCCAAACGCCGCGGGATCGGCATGGCCGTCGCGGCCGGTGCGGTTGCCCTGGCATTCGCCGTAGCGGCTGCGTTGTGGCTCCGGCCCAAGGCGACGCCGGTGCCCGCTGCC
>VGRO01000382.1 GCA_016875335.1 Deltaproteobacteria bacterium
TCGCGCAGGGCAGCCACGCTATCGGGTTCCGGGCATTCGTCGTCGGCCATGAGCCACCTGGTCGGGGCAACCGCCCCGGGATGGCCAGTAGATCGCGCAACCGACGGAATGTAAAGGCCGGATCGGCGGGGGAGATCGGTTTGGGAGGTTGGCCCAAAAGGGATCGAGATTCAAAGGGTTGCCGCAGGGAGTTCGCACGGGGCCGATGTTCCTGGCTGATCATCGGTGTCAATCCGTGAGTTTGCCCGCCGCGGGCAAACCCCTTCCGCCCAGCGCCTGCGACTGGCTGACCGCGCACGCCGTCAAGTAATTGTGGGTGGAGTTCGACGACCCGTTGAGCTGCCACTTGACCTTGCCGTCGGGGCCAAACCGCGCCGTCATCCAGTTCCAGGGGCTGTAGCCGCCCTGGAAGCCGCACAGCGCCACGTCGCCGTTCTGGTAGGCGTCGCCGCCATTTCCGTACGCCACGCTGGGCTTGCCGCCGCCATCCTTGCCCGACAGCCGCGCCTCGAAATAGCGACCGACCGTGCCGGCTTTGCAGGCGCCGTCTTGGCACTTGTCGCCCCAGGTACACGCCTTGGCCTCGCAGGGGCCGTCGTTGTGGACGAACTTGCAGCCGGTCTTGGGGTCGCAGCCGTCGTTGGTACACACATTGCCGTCGTCGCAGTGGGTCAGGCCCGTGAACACGCATTTGCCGTCCTTGCAGGCGTCGCCACTGGTACACGGCTGGCCGTCGTCGCATTTGGCCGCGGTCGGCGTGTGGGCGCACGAGGCGTCGGTGGCGCTGTGGGTGGCACGCGGCGGTCGACAAGCTGTGTCGCAAGGTCGCCAGAGCGGTTCTTGACACGGCGACGCAAGTGCATGAACCCAGAACGCGTCATGCCGCCGCCGTGCAACCGCACCGCTTTGGTCAGGCTGAGGCCCGAGGCAACCGCCGCCTCGACTGCGGCGACCACCGCGGCTTGGCGCCGCGCTTTGGCCACGATGGTCTCCCAGCGTTCTGGGCCCGCGCGGTCGCGAAGGGCAGCCACGCTATCGGGTTCCGGGCATTCGTCGTCGGCCATGAGCCACCTGGTCGGGGCAACTGCCCCGGGATGGCCAGTGGATCGCGCAACCGACGGAATGTAAAGGCCGGATCGGCTGGGGAGATTGGTCTGGGAGGTTGGCGCACAAGGGATCGAGATTCAAGGGGTTTCCGCGGGGGGTTCGCACGGGGCCGATGCTCCTGTCTGGCACCAATCCAAGGTATTCGCGCCAAAAGTTGGGGCCCACACTGCCCGCGATCGCGACGGCGACAAGGTGCGCCAGGTTGTCATTGGTCTCCATCTACGGGCATGACCCCACCCGTGCGATCGTGTAGTCGCCAGTGGGTAGCACGTACGCGGCCCAAAAAGCGGGCTGGCCCACCGCTGCAACGGCCTGGTGCAGCGTCCAGGTCAATGCGGCGTTGTTGGCCTCAAAAAGCGGCTCAACCTTGCCAGCAGCAGAGACGGTGACAGCCCAATACAACCCAGGGCTTGGCTGGCTGGCGTGGCCGACACCGCGCACTGTGCTGCCTTCGTCGCGCAGGCTGACAAGCTTCATTGCCAGCGGCACCTTCGCGCCCACGCTGCCGTCCTCTTGCAGAATCCATAGTTCATGGTCGACGGTCGGTGGCCAAGTGCCGTACGGCGATGAACGGGCAACGGCCAGGATCGCATCGCCTTGCGGATGGAAGGCCAACGCCGTCGGCACGGCACTGGGCAGGGTGGCGTGAACGGTGTCGACGATGCTTGCGGCCTGAGCACCGAGCAGGACAGTGCGGACCTGCGTGCCGCCAGCGGCCGACCCGACCGCGCAGGTGGCTGCGATCGCACCGCTGGTGGAGATCGCAATCTGTGGCGCCGCCTTGCACCATTTTCCCAGCACAGGGACGCCAGGCGTCAACTCACCGGAAAGCGTCACCTTCCGCACCCACATGGCCGGCGCGGAGGGCGATTCGAACGTCACTACCATGGCAATTTCGGTTGCGGCGTCAGCCAAAGCAACCCGCGCCGCCTGGGGCGCAAGCTTATACATCGTCGTCTGCCACTGAAGCTGGCCCGTCGCACCGAGACGCGCGATTTCTACGTCAGCCGCCAACTTGGCCGCGTTGCGCACTGCGATGGCGGCCCCGCCGTCTCCAAGCGCCACGGCCGCAATCCCGCGAAGGCTGGCATTCACCGGCGCCTTGGGCGGCGACCAGGTCCACATCTCTGTACCACTGGCGCCAATTCGGCGCGCGACAGGATCGAACACGGGTGCTGCGGGGTGCCAGACGGTGATTGCACCGCCGTCGTCCGACGCATCGACGATCACAGGCTCCTGCTTTAGCTTTGGCGCGGGCCAAGCCTGGCCTGGCATGCCTGCAGCCTTGCAACCGCCAGACAAGCAGTTGCCAACGATTTGGCAGCTTTCGACTGGCAGTGTGCAGACCGTCCAAGCGACTTGGGTGTGGGTGCACCCGGTATCGGGCCAGCACTGATCTTTTGTGCATGGATTGCCGTCGTCGCAGGAGACCGGGGGAGCGTCGCAGGCCATGACCGCCGCGCATGTGCCTGCGGTCTTGCAAGGATTGAAGTCCTTGCACGGTTTTCCATACACGAATACGGAGGGCGCGCATGGGTGGACGAGTTCGCAGCGGCCGGCAGCGCAGCTCGGCTCGCCTTTGTGGCAATCTGCTTTCTCCAGGCAGAACTTGAGGCTGCCCGGGTCGGGGCACTCTGCCTTATTCAGGGATTCCGCGGCAGATGTCAGGCTTGCTTCGTGGCCAAGCCGCACAGGTAGCGCACACTTGGTGCCGCACGAGTCGAACGGAATGGCGGCGCAGTCGCCGTCCGTGGTACACGTCGCGTGTTGGGCCAGCATGGCACTCAGGCCGACCTTGAACGCGCTCAGCATCTGCCCGCAATTCGTGCACTTGCCGTTCTTAGGGACTGGAAAACAATAAGTCGATCACTCTCACATCAGGACGGAGCCGCGAGTCGGACCCTTGGTCCGCGAGCTGGCGACCCACTGAGCAAGCAAACGGGCCCAAGAAATGATTGAGTAAATC
>VGRO01000383.1 GCA_016875335.1 Deltaproteobacteria bacterium
GCTCAGGGGCCGCAAACCCCGACTTTGCAGACCGACTGGGTGCCGCACGGCGTGCCGCCGGGCAGGTTGGCGTGGTAGCAGCCGGCTTTGGCGGCGGTGCAGAGGTCGGCGGTGCAGGGGTTGGTGTCGTTGCAGGCGGTGGCGGTCAGGCTGGCGCAAGAACCTGAATTCCCGCAAGACGTATTGCCGAAGAGGTCGGTTCGTACGAGCTTGATGTCCTCGTCGTTGATCCCCTTGGCCCAATCGCCAACAACGGCCAGCCCGTCCTTGGATGCGCCGATGCCCCGGCCGACACTCGCCGGCAGGGCGGTTGTCCACAGCACATTGCCCAGCGAGTCGATTCGCAGAACCCCGCCGTACCCGGCCAAGGCAAACCCGTCTGGCAGTCCGACCATGGCCGTGCCACCGTAGCCGGAGCGCTGCCACAGCACGTTGCCGTCAAGGTCGGTGCCGATCACAAAGGAGTCGCCCGCCAAGACGAAACCGCTTGGGATGGCCACAATCGACCGTAGCGTGCTCAAGCTTCCGAAAGACTTGCTCCAGATGAGCTTTCCGCCTGCGTCTGTGCGAGCGGCCCAGGCCGAGTCGCCGTTGCCGTAGCTGTGGCCGCCGAAGGCAAAGCCCCCGTCACATGCGGTCAGGGCCGAGCCCAAGTTGAAGGTGCCCTGCCCATAGGCCCAGTCCCAAACCAGCGCCCCGGTCTGATCGACCTTGAACAGCCAGTAGTTCGTCGAATTCGCGCCTTTGGACGAGGTCATCCCCAAAGCAACGTAGCCGTCTTGCACAGGGACAACCGCGAGCGCCGCCTCCTGCGCAATGTTCGCGTTGTTCGTGCACTTCGCACCGTACGTCTTCTTCCAGACGATAGCGCCGTCGAGTCCCGTCTTGATCAAGCTCGCGTCCGTGCTGCAACCTACCGTTGCACTCCCCGCCAGCACGAAGCCGTCCGGGGTTGAGGCGACCGCTCGCAGCATATCCTCACCGGCGTCGCCGTACGTCTTGTCCCAGAGCGGAACCCCGGCGGCGTCGGTCCGAACGAGCCACATGTCCGTGCCACCAGCCCCCTTGGAGTCGGTCGCGCCCCCGATTGCGTAGCCGTCATCCAGCGCAACGATTGACCTGGCGACCTCGGTCCCCGACCCGCCGAAGATCTTCTCGTAGAGCTTGGGCTTTCCGGCGCAAACGCCACCGCTGCAGGTGTCCATGGTTGTGCACGACTGACCGTCGTCGCACTTCTGGGTGTTCGGCATGTGGACGCAACCGACCTTGGGCTGGCAGGAGTCGTCCGTGCAGCCGTTTCCGTCGTCACACCCAGGAGCCGATCCCCCCGCGCACTTTCCCCCGACGCACACATCGCCGACCGTACAGGCATCGCCGTCGCTACAAGTCGCGGAAATCGCCAGATTCACGCACCCCTTGTCCGCCGCGCACAAGTCGTCCGTGCACTGGTTCTTGTCGTCACAAAGCCCATCGGTCGCCGTGTTCTTGCACCCAATCCCCGCCGCGCACGCATCCACGGTGCAAGCCACCCCATCGCCACAGTTCTTGGCCATCCCAACGCACGCCCCAGCGTCGCACTCGTCCGCGTCGGTGCACGGATTGCCGTCGCTGCAGAGCCCGACCTCCGGCACATGGGCACATCCGCTCTTTGCGTTGCAGGCGTCACTCGTGCAGACATTGCCGTCATCGCACGACACCGCCGCGCCCTTGCAGACCCCGGCCACGCACGTGTCGTCCGCGCTGCAGGCGTCGCCGTCGCTGCACGCGCCGCCCGTCGAATTCTGGTGCGCGCACCCCGAGGAAGGGGCGCAGCTGTCCGCCGTGCAGGCATCGCCGTCGTCGCAGGAGACCTTGGTGCCGCCGCACTCCCCCGACTTGCAATGGTCCTGGGTCGTGCAGGGATTGCCGTCGTCGCAGGCAAACGTGTTGGACGCGTGCTTGCAGCCCGAGAGCGGCGCGCAGGTGTCGGTCGTGCACGGCTTGCCGTCGTCGCAGGGGTCCTTGCTGCCCACGCACTTGCCGCCCTCGCAGGTGTCGCCCTTGGTGCAGGTGTCGCCGTCGTTGCAAGGCCCGCTGGCGGGCGCGTGGTTGCAGCCTTGGGGTCCGCAGGTGTCGGTCGCGCAGGCCTGGCCGCTCTCGCAGCTTGTGGCTTTGTTGTAGCCCGAACCGTCGGCCCGGCAGGCGAAGAACGCGTTGCCCTGGCAGGCCCCGGCGCTGCACACGACAGGGGCGCAATCCCTGTTGGCGTCGCAGAACAAGCCCGACCCGCAGTCCGTGCTGGCCTCGCACTCGACGCAGTGGCCGGCCACCTTGTCGCACAGCTTGGGGCACTCCTTGCTGGAGCTGCACGGTTGAAGGGCGACGCACTGCCGCTCCCGGCAACGGCTGCCCTTGGCGCAGTCGGCATCGGTCAGGCACTGCACGCAAAGGCCTTTGGGCAGGACGCAGACGCCGTCAACGGCCTTGCAGTCCAGGTCGGATGCGCAGGTCTTGGCCTGGTGGCAGGTGTTCTGGGCGCACAGCGCGGAGGCCGGGCACTCGGTGTCCTGGGTGCAGGCGACGCAGGTGCCGGTGGCGGGGTGACACACGCCTTGGCCGCAGGGGTGCGTCTTGTCACAGGGAACTGCGCAGCCGGCGATGGCGATGTGCTGGCACGTGCTGCTGGCCGGGCTGCAGGTGTCGGTCGTGCAGGTGTTGCCGTCGTCGCAGTCCTGGGTGCGCGTGCAGTGGCCGGCGCCGGCGGTGGTGGTCCCGGCGCCCCCGCCGGTTGTTCCGGGGCTGGCGCCGCAGCCGAGGGTGGCGACCGTCAGCGCGGCGATGAGGGTGAGGTGCAAGGGTGCCATCGTGGCCTGGGCGCCGGGGTACGGTAGCCGCCGCCGTGATTGGCGCAGTGGAGGACTCCAGCCTGGCCTGGGACAGGGATAGGAAGGGATAGGAACCGCAAACAAGGTTGGCCCCGAGGCCGCGCCGGCCGAAACCGGCTTTGCGCCCCGCCGGACCCTCCGGCGACCGCGCGATCGCCATCCTGCGCCGGCTGATCTTCCGTGTCAAGCC
>VGRO01000384.1 GCA_016875335.1 Deltaproteobacteria bacterium
TCGGCGAGAGCGCCCGCCTGCCCTCGGGCGCCAGCCTGCGCGTCGGCAACACCACGTTTGCGGTGTTCCTGCTCGACCCCGCAGTGTGCAGCCTGTTGTGGCCGGCGAGTTTTCCTGCGGCGTGACGCGGACCTGATCGGCACCCACCGCGACCGGCTTGACCGCCCGCCGCTCTGTCGGGTCCAGTGTCGTGCCTAGTCCGAGTGAGGAGCACCATGGATCCAAAACTGTTGGCGCGCCCCGGATTCGCGCGATTGGCGCTTGTGCTGTTCCTCGGAGGCATGGCCCCGCAGGCCGCCGCGGCAAGCGAGTTCACCATCCGCAAGCTGACGCCCGCGTCGGGCGGCAAACTGCACCTGTACCACGACCACATCGCCGCCCCGGCCGACGCCGAGGTGCGGGTGACGGTCGGCGGCCGGCCGTGCAAGCCGGTGCCGTCGCAAGCGCTCTTGCCAGGTCGCGGTGGCGACAAACTGGCAGTTCTGCTGGTGCTGGACCGCGGCGGCACGCCGACCTCCGGCATGGGTCAATACAGTGACGCGCTCAAGTCAGGAGTCACCGCGTTTGCCATGGAATTGCTTGCGCGCAAGACCGGCGACAAGATTGCGATCATCGACTCTGCTGGCCGGGCGGAAACGCCGCGACAACTCAAGCCCACGGTGGACGATGCCGCGGTCCTCGCGTTCATGGCCCAACTGCCCGCCCCGGCGGGATCCGGCGCCGATGTCTATGGCACCGCCAACCTCGGGCTGGCCCTTTTGGACGGCGACACCCAACTGCGCGCGGTGGTCCTGGTGTCCGACGGAGTCGACCCAGCGGATCCCAAAGGCGAGTCGGCTAGCCCGCAAACGCTCATTGACGAAGCTGGTCGGCGCGGCATCCCTGTGGCGACCGTCGTGGTTGACCGGGCGGGCGAGGCGGGTCGTGGCAAAGAGGCGCAGTTGCGCGGGCAGACCGGGCGCGCCACGCTGATCAAGGTCGCCAATCACACCGCAGCCGAATACCGCAGCGTGCCCGCCGACGCCAACCTCGCGCAGTCGCTCCAGGCCACGCTCAAGGGCCTCGCCGAGCTGTATGCCCAAGTCGAGCGCACCAGTTGCACCCTCTGTGGCAGCCTGGGTGGCAGCGGTGGGCTGGCAGTGGACATGGTGTTGACCAAGGCCGGCGCCGAAGTCGCCCATTCGCGCAGCGAACCCCCGGTGCGGCTGACGATTCCGGCGACGGAGTTCGGTCCGTGCGCCGCGGCTGTCGACAGTCCAATTGGCGGCGGGGCCGCAACGCCACCGGCCAAATGCGATCCCGGCAAGCCATGCTCGGCGTGCGAAAGCTGCACCAACGGCACCTGCGCCGCCAAGCCGTGCAAACTCGAAGCCGACTGCGATGCCACCTGCACCTGCGAAAACGGCGCTTGTCGCCGCCGCGCGCAACTGCGCGACTACGCGCCCTGGGCCATTGGTGCGGTGGCGGCATTGGGCGTGCTTCTGGTGGTTCTGGCGCGTCGGCGGCGGGCTCAACAAGACGCGGCCCGCGCCGCAGCCGTGGCCGACGAGGCGCGCCGCACAGAGCAAAACGCCGCCAGCGACCGCGAAGCCGCCCTGCGCGCCGAAGCCGAGCGCGAACGGCAGCACCGCATCGAGGCCGAGGCCGAGGCCGCGCGAAAATCAGCGGAAGTCGCCGCAGCTATCGGCAACCTCGCCCAAGAGGGCGAGCGCCTGGCGAGGCAAGCGGCAGCCCGCGCCAACCCGATCCTGTACCACCTCGTCTCCGCCGTGGACTCGTCCGTGGTCGCCCGCTTCGAACTGCGCGCTGGCACATGGATACTCGGGGCCGCGGAACCGGCGCAGCTGCGCTTGGCCGAACCCCTGGTCTCCAGCCGCCACGCCGAGGTCAAGGTCGAGCCAAGTGGCAAGATTTGGCTGACCGATCTGGGCTCGTCGAACGGCACCTTCCTGAACCGCCAAGCGCTGCCGGCGCGCAGCCCGGTCGAGTTGCGCATCGGCGACGAAATCGCCATCAGCAAACGGGTGTTGCTGCACCTGATAGGCGGCGATGGCTCTGCGACGCTGGTGGCCGACGCGCGGCCGCAGGCGGCCCCGAGCGGCGGCACCCAACTGGAGGAATAGCCGATGAACGAGAGCCGGTTCGTGGTCGGTGCCGCCACCGATGTGGGCAAGTTGCGAGAAGTCAACGAAGATGCGCACGGCTACTTGCGGGCCAGCGTCGGCGAAGTGCTGGTGGTGTGCGACGGCATGGGCGGGCACGCCAGCGGTGACGTGGCGAGCAAACTGGCGCGCGACGCGGTGCTGGGTTCCGTGCTGACGGCCGCGGCCGACAGCGATCCGGCCGCAGTGCTGACCCAAGCGGCGGCAGCGGCACAGGCCCGTGTGCGCCATGCGTCTGCGGCAGGGCCAGACCGGCAGGGCATGGGTACCACGCTGGTGTGTGCGCTGGTCCAGGGCCAGCGCGCCACGCTGGCCAACGTTGGAGATTCTCGGGCGTTCATCGTCCGCGACGGCCGAGCTCAACAGCTCAGCATGGACCACACCAAGGGCCAGCAGTTGCTCGATGGCGGCGTCATCAGCGCCGAGCAGTTGGCGAGTCACCCGCAGAAGGGTGTGCTGTACATGGCGCTCGGCCAGATGTCGTCCGAGCCGGTGCCGCATGTCGTGCAGGTGCAACTGGTCGAGGGCGATTACCTCGTGTTGTGCTCCGACGGCGTGTACGACTGCATGGTGCCTGACAAGCTGGCGGCGCTGTCCAGCGGCGTCAACCCAGCCTACGCCGCCGCCAACCTTGTTCGGTATGCCGTTGAACACGATGGCAAAGACAACGCCACGGTGGTCATCGGCCGCTGCCTCGACGTCGACCGGCCAGTGGCGGCGCCGGTGCCGTTGCAGCCGCGCGCGGCCCCGGTAGCCCAACCGCCGGCCGGTTCGGCGGAGGGGTCGCTGCCGCAGACTGCCGGCGCGGCAGGCAGTTGGCGGGCTTTGACGCCCTACCTGCTGGTGGCCGCGGTCATTGGCATCATCGTTGGGGGCATCGCCGTCA
>VGRO01000385.1 GCA_016875335.1 Deltaproteobacteria bacterium
GTCGCCATCGTTTGACGCAGCGGTCGCCAGACGATCCGCGTGGCTGTCGCTGGTCACGTGAGGCGCGCCCGTGGTTGCCTCGGCCCACCATGGCGCGGCGCGCCCACCGCTTGGCGCTTGCGCCTTGTTCACGACCCGTTTGACTGCTTGCAGCGTCAACGGCACTGGCAAGGTTTCCAAGTGGTCCAGTTGTGCTATCGCCTGGGCAGGCACCGGCAGTGCGTCGCCAAACAGCGCATGGGTCGCAGCCTGCTCCGCAACGTCAGCGCCTGCAACCTTGCGCAGCGCGGTCAAAACCGCCCCGCGCAGCGCAGCGCCGGGGACGACGACGGCGGTGGGCAACAAGTCGCCGGGCACGGAGGTATCGGTCAGCAGCACCGGCGTGTCCACGCGCAGCGCAAGGCGGAGGCGGTGCAGGTCCGACTGTCCACTTTCTGCAATGAGTTTCGGTGGGCTGTTGCTCTCCACGGTGGCCCAATGGCCCACCTCGATCCGCACCCGGCCCCAACCGCGGTTGCGCGAACCGCCGAGCGCCGTCAGTCTCTGCAGCGACCCCGCGACCAGCGCCTCGACGTGCACATTGTCGTCGGCTTGGGACCATAGGGTCGCGTCAAAGGTGGTGCCGGCTGGCACGGCCTCGACGGCTCGCAGCGTGTCGTCTTTTGGTCGCCGGCTCCACGCCTCGCGCGCCGTCGTCTGCCAGGCAACTGCTTGCGCGGCCGTCGTAGCCAACTGCACCTGTCCGACGCCCATAAGTCGGCGATGGCGATCGGTGCCAAACAGTTGGTCGGCAAGTGCGCGCCATCGGGTCGAATCGTCGAACTGCACCGCATCAGCCAGCACCGCCCACTCGCGCGCGGCCTCCCGCCACACGCCCATCAGGTGGCTGGCGCGAAGTTCAAGGTTGCCGTCGACATCGCGCGTGACGGCGCGATCCAAGCCGAGGGCGCTGCCTTCGCCGCCCGACAGCAGCAGGTCGGCCAGGACTTCGATCTTGATCTTGCACTGCTTCATGGCGCACCACCTGATGGACCACGACGTGGACCGAGATCTGAGGTAGCGGTTGTGTCCGCTTCCACGGTTTCGTCGTCGAGATCTTCGTGGGCCACGCCGCGCGTGCCAAGTGTATGGATGTGGGCGACTTCAACGAGATCGAGCAGTGGTGTGCCCCAGGCCGAGGTGCCGGTACCGGTCGCGCCGAGCGGGTACCAATGGGCGCACATGTCGTGGGGCTTGGGCTGCGCGACATCGCTTGCGCCATCGCCCACGACAAGCACCGCCTTGTCAATCATCTCGCGCGCCTGCGGCCGCAGTTCGCGCCTCGCCAGTTCGCCGAGAAACATGCCTCGATGCATCTGCTCGGCGAGCCAGCGCCACTGGCCGCGGCCAATCCGGGCTGTGCGGTCGGCATCGGTTGCCGCGCGGTCCGGCACCAGTGGTTTGGCAGCTGCAACGAGGCGCTGGAGCCCCTGACCTGTGTAGGGGCGCAAGCTGGCAATCGCCAAGCTGCCGTCGGGGGCGCGCCCAACCCACTGGGCCAACCGCTGCGCTTGCAGGTCAGGGAGCGCCGCGGCGGTCACCACTTCCCAGTCGACGCAGTTTTCGGTGCGGCTGCGGCGTTTCGCGCTCGCCATCAGGTGCTCCGCCAGTTCATGCGCACGGCGAAATGGGAACTTGGGATGCACGATTGCCACACCCACGCCGACGGTGGTCGGGCTGCCGCTATCACCCACGGCCGACTGGGCATTGAGGGCGTCGAGCGCTTTGCACATGCGCGCGGCAAGCTCCAGCACGCGGTCAGCGCGGGCCACCAGCAAGATGTCGTCGCCACCCAGCATCAACAGGCGATAGCGCGGGGTCTGCCATGCACCGGCAGCCAGTCCAGGCGTCTCGGCAAGCGCTGTCGCGAGCGCTGCGCGGATGCGCGATCGCGTTCGGAGGAAGTAAGCCTCTGTGTGGTACCACTGGGCAAAGTAGTCGCCGGCCGGCACCGCTTGTCGGGCGGCGGCCAGCCCAGCGCCCACGCTGTTGCCGTCGGCGCACAGCACGCCAAGGTAGCCGCCGTCAGCGAGGTCCGTGAAATCGTTCTGCTGCCGCAGTGCATCAAACCCAGGAATGCCCTGGTAGAAGCGCTTCACGAGATCGCGATCGTCACCGGTGGCGCGGTCGTGGCGCGAAAACGCCTCGCGTCGGCGGACCACCTCGTCGGAAACGCGTAGCTTGCGAGCACCCGCGCGGCCACCGACGCGCTTGCTGGCAAAGCCAACGCCACTGGCTTGACAAGGTTGCAGCAGCGGTGATTCCAGGGCGACAAGGCCAGCAGTCGCCTCGCCAACGGCGGCTACCTCGATTCGGTCGCCCTGCAGCCAACCCTTTGCCTGCTGCGTCAGCGGTTCGATATGCGCCGCGACCAACACGTCGCCACACGCCTCCGCGATAGCAACGGCCGCCGCCCGAACAAACTGCTCGGCCTGGGCGAAGTCGAGAAAAACGACGTGGAAACGGCCAGCGTGCCGCACAAGCACGGGGTCGTCTGCCAGTGCGAGCGGGCGGTCCCAGTCGGCGAGCGGATCACCGGGGATCGCCTTTGGGGTCGACGTGCCACCGGTGCGGTCAACGCCCGCTGGCAGCTTCGCACCATTTTCCTCCGCCTTGGCAACCAGCGTTTGCGACAGCAGTTTCGCCAAGATGGCGTTGGCGCCGACCATCGCCTGCAGCTTGGGTACTGCAAACAACCACGTTTGGATCCGCTTGATTTCCAAGCAGACTACCCAGGCCTTGGCCGCGGCGCTTGCCATCAGGGTACCTCGACGAGGCGGGCTCAGGCCGATGAGCTTTCGACTAGGACAGGCGCTGGCACCGCTTGGGCGCGACCGTAATTCCGGCCGAGGCATTTGTCAACGGCGGAACGGCGCTCCGCACCGCCACCGCAATGCCCGGTTCGGCATTGGCGATGGTGGCAGCTGAGGCGCTGTTCTGCGCGACGTTCTCGCGCCGGTCCGCTGTAAGCCGCCGTATTTCATGCGCCCTTCGCC
>VGRO01000386.1 GCA_016875335.1 Deltaproteobacteria bacterium
CTGGGTACGCGACGGGGTCGAAAAGGAAGGCGCCAGCGATGGTACGGGCGGTGACCTCGAAAAGCAGGCGCGGGTGGTAGTAGCGGATGGACACGGGACCTCCTCGGCGGCGCGACGGTGCGCCGTCGAACAGGTGATCGTTGGAAACGGGGTGAATACCGCGGCTGGGGCGAAAAAAAGTTTGGGGGTGCGGCGGCGGGCGATCGCGCACACGCAAAATTGCTTAGCTGTTATGATTAGTTGAACAATGGGGGGGCGATCAAGTAGCGCCCACTCGATCCCAATCGACAATAGCCCAATAGTTTCAACCTACTGCACGAACACCTCGGGAAACAGACGCTGAATTTGCCCGGTCAGTCCGTGCGCCCTGCGCAGGTCAAGCGAAACCCTTGCGCGTGGATCCAGGGCGAACCGCTGCCGGCGCTGTGCCCAAGTGTGTCGGCGCCGCTGTCGCTGTGCTGGCGTCGAAGCGATGTACGCCGGTTGCTTGGGTGGCGGTGGCGGTACGTCGACGGTCACCCGCAGTTCGACGCCGCGGACGATGTCGAGCCACAGCCGAATCAGAACCACTGGAATCAGTTGAGGCAGGCGCAGTGCGCCGGGCGGTGGCGTCGTCGGCTCGGGCGGCTGCCACACCGGCAGGGTTGTGGGCGTCGAGTTGGCCAATGGGTCGGTCGCGCTCGACGACGGCGGCCGCAGTACCAGACCAATTTCTTTGCGAAACATCGGCTGCGTCGACTTTGTGCAGCCCGAACGTTGTGGGCACTCCTTACATGCCGCCTTCGGTGCGCGCAACGTGATGTTGATATTGCGGTTGGCGCTGACGGAGGTCTTGCTGTGCCGCAAGCGCAGCGTCGCGCCGTTGGGGCAGAGCAAGCCGCCAGACGTTTGCGCGAATCCCGTACGGTCTTGCAGCGCTGCCTCCCAGGTCATGTTGTGGATGTCGTCCGCCGCTGGCTTGGGCGGTGTGGCGACGGGTTCGACCGGCATGGCTGGCCGCGGGTCGGCTACCAGGTCCGCCTCCGACGGCACCGCCATGTCTTCACCGGCTTGTGGTTGTGGCGGTTGCTGATGCTGTGGCGGTTGCTCGGGTGCAGGCGAAGGCGGTTGCTCGGCGATCCCCGCCAGTTCAGCGCCCAGGCATACACGCCGATTCCAAACGTACATGCCGACCGTTGTCGCCAGCAACTGGCCCGGCAGACCGTAGCTGAACACCCGGTTGAGGCCAAGCTCTCGATTCTCCTGAGCAAACCGGTTCTCGAGGCAGGCGCGCCCAAAGTACAGCGTTGCCACATCGCTTGCCGGCCACGCCGGACCATCCAGCGCCGTTGCAAACAGCTCGTAGTGCCAGCCCTCGTGCAGCCAACCAGCGCCGTGCTTGTGCTCCGGGTCAGCAGAGCGAAACCGCGTGACCACCATGCGCGGCGTGATCGGCGGCGCATCCGAGTTGGCATCTGACGCCGATTTCCACGGCCACCGGCCCAGGTCCAAGGCCTGCCGCGTCGGGCCGGAGCAAGAATCCTCCACGGCTTGCCATGTCCCATCGTGCAAATGACCCAACACGTCTGGGTGTTGCAGGATCGCGTAGTGCGCCGACCGCACCAAGTACAGCGCGTTGGCCTTGGTCAACTCGCGCAGGAACGGCACATTGCCTCCTGCGCCGTCGATCCGCACGACTACGGCCAGGGTCGGCGCGTCCGGGCCGCACAGCTGTGGTTGCCCCTGTGTCATGGCGTGGTTCAGCGCGGGGGCCAGCGCGGTATTGCCAGACTGCAACGAGACCGCCGACCACAAACCGGCGCCCGTGGCTTGCGTGCGGCAGGCGCTGACAATGACCTGACCGCGGTGGCGACCGCCGTACCCTTCAGCCGCGAAGCCATCGGTGTGCCGTTGCGCCTCTGGCAGCTCGGCACCCCGCGGCAGCGCACGCTTGCGAAGGGCCTTGACCGTTGGGTCCACGTCGGCAATGGCGTACGCCTGGCCCGCACGGTCCGTGACTACGGTCAACGGGTGATTGCGCAGGGCACTGCCTTCCATGCTGCGGGCCAAAAGGGCACTGGCGACCGCATGCGCCTGGTCCATCGGCATGGTGCTGAGGAACGTGGACACAGCACCGCAGGACGGCAGCTTGGCAAGACCCAGCGCCGCGCCAATGCTGGTCAGCGCCGGACGTTGGCCGGTGGCCAGGCCACGCAGGCCGTTGCGTTGCCGGTCGGCGCAGAAGGCCGTGATCAAGAATGCGATGATCATCTGCAGGGTGGTCGCGTCACTGCGCCGCGAGGCGCCAAGGGTCTCGGCTGCGACCAGGGCCTGGTCCTGCAAGGCGTAGCGGCTGAGCAAGATCGCTTCGGTCGAAAACGCCGGCAACGCATCGGACGGTGCTGCGGAAGACAAGACGACAGTGGCTTGGTGTGGCATGCTGGGCTCCGGTCGTCGCCCTCGCAGACGACGTGGCTGTGGATGCCGGCGCGTGGCGTGTCAAGCTGGCCGGCATCAGGGGGCGACGACCTTCGCATGCAACGGTCAATAAAAACAGGGGCCTTTGAAAGAAAGTCAACCGAGCCGATCAAGGCGCAACCAGCGCGGCGCCATGCCGACGCAAACGATGGCCACCCTTGAGGCCCGCACGCAACTGCTCACCGGCGAATGGCACCAACGCCGTGGCGGTGCTGGGCGAATGCCGGCGCGGCGCCGGCACCGGGCTGCAACTTTTTGGGCGCGGCGCCCAAGAAGCGGCGTCGGACGCCGCCCTTCGGGTTAGCATCCCTTTCGCATCGGGCCCAACCGCGGCAGCCCGAACGCCTTACTTGAAGCAAACGCGTGCCGGCACCGCGCTGGCCCGTTGGCGCAGGCGCCAGCGCGCGGGATCATTACCCAATGGAAGGCGCCTGCGACGCCTTCAGGCGCAGACCGGTCCAGAAGGGACGCCCCCGGAGCGCCAGGATGAGGTTGTTGCCCAGCGTATTGAAATTACGCAGAACTTGGCGATCCTAATCCAGTGGGAATACACCCGCCGCCCCCACCCCCCCC
>VGRO01000387.1 GCA_016875335.1 Deltaproteobacteria bacterium
GTACTCGGCGCAACCTTCCAGCGCCCACTGGAGAACGTAGGCGGCTTCGGCCTCCAGCTTGGTATCGAGGTCCGGGTCCATTTGGTCCTCGGGGATGCTGGCGACGAAAGGGACCGCCTTGATGCGTCGCCAAATGCCCCGGTCAGTGCCAGCCACGCGGGGCCGGTCGTTGGCGCAGATCCAAAGGGTATGCGAGGGCTTGAAGTCAAACCAGTTTTCGCGCATGTACTGGGCGGTGACGGTATCGCCGCCGGTCAACTCCTTGACCTTGGCCTCGTCCAGCCGTTTGCCCCTTGCGATTTCGCTGGATACCGCCAACCGCTTGCCGTAGAGCTTGGCGGTCTGGGCTGCATGTGGCTGGTATTGCTGTTCGATCAGCATTGAGGACGGTAGCGCGGTGTAGTAGTCGCCAAGGGCGGTGCGGAGCGCACGAAAGAACGCGCCTTTGCCGTTGCCGCCGGTCCCGTAGGCGAGGAAGATAACGTGATCGCGCTGTTCCCCGACGATTGACAGGCCGATTGCCCGCTGAACGTAGGCGCGGGTGTCGGCGTCGGGCAGGATCTCGCTCAAGAACGAATCCCACCGGCAGCCAAACGGAATCTGGCGCGGTGAGATAGGCGTGCCCGCCGTCAGCAGGTCGGCGCGGGCCGCTGGTCGAAGGTTGCCGGAGCGCAGGTCAATCGTGCCAGCGGGGCAGGCGAGTAGGTAGGGCTGGCTGTCGAAGTCGGCGGGGCTGGCGGCGATGCGAACGTGGGCGCTCGCCATCGCAAGGGCAGCGGTGCAGCGAGATAACGCCTCGCAGGCTGCGGCCCATTTCGTGTGAGCCTCGGCAACATCGCGGCCGGGCGTGCCACGGGGGAGCGCCATGATGCCCGCGAACCGGGCGTCAACCTCGTCCCGGTAGCGTTCGGCAATCGCGTGCCAAGCGCGCATCGCGGCCTTGTCGGCTCCGCGTTCCCACCGCCAGCCTTGCCAGCCAAGCCAACCCCACTCGGCGACGTGGCGAAGGTCTGCCCCGGCGTGGTCTGCCAGGCGTAGGCCGTTGCCCGCGTCGGTGTTGCGGTAGTCGTCAATCAGGTCAGGCATTGGCTACTCCAAGGGCTGCGCCAATCGCGGTGTGATGGTCGCGAACGGCGGCAAGGTCGCCATCGTACCCCGCCACCAGAAGTTTGTGCGCGTGGTCCAGTAGCCGCCGGGTCGCGGCGTGTCGGCGTATGCGGCGGGCGAGGGTAGGCAGGCGGCGAAGGGGCCAACCGGGGTCGAAGGCCAGCCCGCAGGCGTACACCAGCAGCGCGTCGGGAAGGGCTGCGACCGTGGGCGATTGCCAACGGCTGCGGGCCGCAAGCAGGGCGGTCCAGGCGTCGGCGTGCCGGGGGTCGTACCAGTCGGACGGCTTCAACGTCCAAACCGCAGGCGGGCAGGCGTCGCCGTGGGTCAACACCTCGGAGAGTAGCGCACGCTCGGCGGCAAGGTCAGCTGGCGGCAGGGTTGCGGGCATAGCGCCACCTCGCAGGAAAACCGCGACCGACCACGGTTCGACAATCCCGAAGCGGCACACGCGCTAGGGGAAACCCGTGATCGGTCGCGGTATTCGATTGAGGGGAAGTGGTCATGTGTGCATCGCGGGCCGTGTCGAGCGGCGGGGTGCGACTAGACGGCGATGGTGCGCGGGTGCGGTGGAAAAGTCAATCATCCCTACCTGCCGCCCGGTTGCACAACCCCGATGCAAACGTAACCCCGCACGGTACAAGGGTTGCAAGGGTTTTATCGACTTTCGCGGGTGTGATCGCGCGGGCGCACGCGCGGGGGAAACTTCGCCGGAAGGTTGCAATCCTTGTACGGCGCGGAGTTGCGGTTGTGCAGGGGTGCGGTTAGTCGCGACCGGCCAGCCACCACAGGGCGGCGATGGTGAGCGCGCAAAGGACGGCGGCGCTCATGCTTCACCTCGGGCCGCTTTGCCGTCGCCAAGGCGCGGAACGGGCGCGGACGGGTCAGCGGCAGGGGCCGGGGCGTTGCGGGGCTTGGCGGGGCGTTTCCGGGCTTGCCGCCAGTACCAGGCCGCGACGGCTAGCGCGAGGGTTGCGCCGGTCATAGCCACGCGCCTTCGGCCAGCCGATCAGCCGCCCACTGCGCTTCGTCCTGCGTCGAGTAGCGAAGGTCGGTGCGGACGTTGCCGCGGACGCTGGGGCACCAGGCCGATCCCCATGCGCGATTGCGCCGGAGTACAGCCGTCACGGGCAGCTTTGCCCTGCGCTCTGCCTCCTGTGCCTCGCGGCTGCGTGCGGCAGCATCGTAGGCCGATTGGGCAGCGGCAGCCCCCTCGGCAGTCCGGTAATAGCGCCCGTTGGCTTGGCACTGGTGGGTGTGCGTGGCCGATGGCATGGCGTAGCGTCGGTGGTGTGCCTTCATGGTGTCCTCGTGCCCCGGCGGGGCGGTTGTCGCCAGCGTGCAGGCTGGCGGCGTCGAGCTAGTTCTAGTTCGTCCTGTGGCAGCTGGGGCACATGGCCGCCCCAGCTGGGGCGACGGCGCGATAGGGTGCGCCGGGGTCAACCGCGCACCCCGGCGTGTGGTCGATGGCCCGGAGCGGGCCAGTACCCACTAGCTGGCCGTCGTCGCCGACGTAGCCACCCTCGCGGGGGCCGTAGCCCCCAAACAACTGGTAGTGGCGGCGGCCATCCGCCGCGACACTGTGCAGGGTGCCATGACACCCCTCCTCTGACATCAGTTGATTACCGATCTCGAAAACCTTCATTGCGTCCCTCCAGCGCCCCTTGCGGGGCGATTGCCGCCACGGCCAACGTGCAGGCTGGCGGCGTCGTGGGCCTGGCACGCCGAGTCGCGCCATCCGCGCCCGGCGCAGTGGCCATAGCCACATGTCTCCGGCCCGCACCCTTGCGGGTGGTGGGCCTCGTGTTCGGCTGCCGGGGTACACGCCCAGCAGTCGCACGGGAGGCAGGTACAGGGTTCGCTAGCCATGGTGTCCTCTTGCCCCTTGC
>VGRO01000388.1 GCA_016875335.1 Deltaproteobacteria bacterium
GTCACGCTGAAGCGGCCGGTCCCCGCCTCGGATTGCACGGCCGGGGCGCTGCACTTGGGCGCCGCGGCGTCGGCCTTGTCGTAGAACTGCACCACCACCTCTTGCGGCGTCGGGTACGGCTTGCCGGCGTTGTCGGTGACGGTGCCGCTATAGACCAGAGGAGCCTGGGTAGGTGCGCCCGTGGCTTGGGCGCGGCCGAGCAAGAAACCGATGGCGGTGCATGCGCAGAGCAGTGCGACCGTCAATAGGGCGACAGTGCGGTTCATGGTGACCTCTGGGGCCGCGGCGAAGCGGCGTCTTGGTTGTACACCGTGTATCGGTGAGGAGCAATCGTTTCTTCGGGGGCCTACCTGTCTTGGATTGCGCGGTCGGCCGGCGGCTCTCCGGCCAATGCGACCGGCCCGCCCACGACGTCGCACAGTTCCCGCAGTGCGCGCTGCAGAAACGCGGGCGCAACCGTGGCCACGCGATCGGACACCACCTGGGCGTCGAGCGTGAACACCTTGCTCGGTCGCACCCAACTTGCCAGCGGCAGCCTTCCGCTGGTCAAGTCGGCGTCACCAATGGCGAGCGCCTTGCCATGGTGCCCCTTGGACGTCACGGCCATGCCCAGAAAGTCGCCCAGAGCATCCGGCGGGCACAAGACGAGCACCGGCCGCTTCTTGTTCGCGCCCAAGTTGGAAAATGGAAAGGGAATTCGGACGATGGCGCCGGCCTCAATCATCGTTCCACACGTCGTCCAGGTCGTTGTCCCAAATGGCGGCCATCGCGGGCAGTTGAGCCATCTTGAGCGCTACCAACCCATCCGGGTCGTGTTTCAACCGCAGGAACTGTACGAAGTCGAGCACTTCCCGCGCTGCGACCTCGGGCAAGGCCTGCACTTCGGCGTGGATGCGGTCTGCAATCGTCATGTGACCCGTCCAGCCGACAGACGCCGGCGCGCACAGCCTAGGCGATGCGGTAGACGCCGGCAAGCGCACATGATGGCGTTGCACGCCCAGAGCAGCGCGACCCCCAATACGGCGACGGAGGGGTTTATGGTGACCTCGGTGGGCACGGCGCATTGCGCGGAAACGCGGTCACGGTCCTGCGCGACGGCGCCCGTGACAATGGCGGATTTTTCGCCGCCAATTGCGCACGGTGCGGCCGTCAGGGCGGGCGGCGGTGGCGGGCTGAGGGTCGCGGGTCAGCCATGCAGGAGCCGTCGGCCGGTTTTCGCGACTTCAAATTCGAACGCGGGTTCGAACTGACTCCACTTGTCCCATTCGGCGGTCGACTCGACCTGAACGTCGAAGGCCGCCGGCAGGTCGCGCAGCGCCGCGAGGATTTGGCCCGGAGTCCGCCAGTTGCCGGCGTCCTCGCGGATCACCATCAAGTCGAAGTCCGAATCCGCCCGGGCAGTTCCGCGCGACCGGCTGCCGACGAGGATAATCTGCGCGGGCACGAATTGCTCTCGAATCCTGCGGACGGCCTCTGCGAGAATTTCGGCCTCGCTCATCGCGACATCCGCGCGGTCGCCGCCGCCTGTCCGATAGCATGGCAGGTTCGTGACTTGGCTGCCAGACCTGTCCTCCGTCGCGGCCGGCGCCGTGGGTAGTGGCTGTCGGCTCACAGCCCTCGGAGCCGATGCGCCGCCTGTGGGCTTGGGTGAACGGGCGCGTGCCGGGGCTCGGTGTGCCCGGCGGGCGGTCGGCGGGGTAGCCGTTTGGCTTGCGGCCGTCGCGACGGAGGGGGCGAAAGTCAGTGGCGGGATGGGCTCTCTAGGGGCCGCAGCAGGCGATGGCGGCGTTGGTACTGTTGCACGCCTTGAGTTCGTACCGACCTGTCGTGGACCACACTACGCCACTATAACTGGGGCCCGCGAAGGCGCGGCCGTTTTGCCCACCACACCAACTGTAATCGCTCCAACTCAGCCACAACTGTCGGTTTTGCGCCTTGGAGATGCTGCCGTCCGACGGTGCACCGTGGAAGACCAAGACCCACGCCTGTGCCGCGGGCTTTGGCATCGGATACATCCCGTCCAACTGCTCAATCGTACACATCCGCGCTGCCCCGTATTCGTTGCCGCAAAGTTCGTCGGCCGCCGCCGTGCCGTCATTTGTCGCGGTCTTGATGCTTCCCGTGGTCGTGACGCTCGTCACCCCCTTGAACTTGATCACCTGCCCACCGCCGCCACCGCCCGACCCGGCGTGGGTATGCAACGCATCTGCATTGCCGCCACCGGTCAAGGTCTTGACCTGCGCGCTGGTCAACTCGTCGCCCGCCGCGCCCGACAGGTCCAGCTTGCCACTCTGCAGAACCGCCCCGCCGGCCCCGGTCGCCAGCTTGTTGCCACCGAGGTCGACGTCTTTGTCAAAGCCCATCGCCGCGACCTTGACGCAGCCCTGGCACTCGACGCCGGTTGCAATCTTGGCCGTGTTCGCCAGCTTGGCTCCGTCGGCCTGCAGCGCGGCCTCGGCCCACACGTCGGGCGTATCGTGGACCAACTGCGCGCACGCCCCGGGCAAGGTCACGCTGAAGCGGCCGGTCCCCGCCTCGGATTGCACGGCCGGGGCGCTGCACTTGGGCGCCGCGGCGTCGGCCTTGTCGTAGAACTGCACCACCACCTCTTGCGGCGTCGGGTACGGCTTGCCGGAGTTGTCGGTGACGGTGCCGCTATAGACCAGAGGAGCCTGGGTAGGTGCGCCCGTGGCTTGGGCGCGGCCAAGCAAGAAACCGATGGCGGTGCATGCGCAGAGCAGTGCGACCGTCAATGCGGCGACAGTGCGGTTCATGGTGACCTCTGGGGCCGCGGACGGCGCGGCAGCATGCGGCGAGCGTACAAGGGGCCATCGAACGAGCCATGATCCACCGGCAAAAAAGGTCCTGAATCCTTGGCGATCGAATTAACTCAGGTTTCCCGGGGAAACCGGCGCAAACCTGCACCTTCAGGGTGACAGGTTTGCGCCGGCGGTTA
>VGRO01000389.1 GCA_016875335.1 Deltaproteobacteria bacterium
CTCCCGGGATTCGCGCGACCACCAGTTGGCGTTGCACCCCGCAGCTGCCGCGGGCCGGCCTTCCTCGCTCCAAGTATTCGCGCGGCCGGCCCTTGCCGGTCGTCGGTTCGAATCCGACGTCGCGCGCCAAATCAACGCCACCGGCACGCGGGCTGGGTTGGCGCTGCCGTCGGCCACGTGGGCTTGCGCCTGCCACCTGCTCCGCTTTGAGCGGCGTGGCTGAACGCCCAGAGTAGGAATGGGCGGCTTCGCTATCCGATACTCGCCGTTCATAGTCAGCGCGGGCACCCCACTTGCACCGCAGCCCCACGCGTGTACGATTCCGCCGACGAAGTCGCGGCACCCTCGGGCAAGTCGTGCCCATGCCACGCCCGCCCAATTTCCGGTCGCCGTTCGCAAGCGTGAGGGCCAAATGGACGTTTTCGACCTGCGCGACCGGGTGGTGGACGACTACGCCAGCTTCGTGCGCAGTTTCGTGCAGATACACGATGCACGCACCCAGCAGTTCGTTGATGCCGAAATGCAGTCCGGGGTGCTGTGGCCGCAGCCCCTTGTGCAGCTGAATCCGGCCTTCGAACCGGGGCCGACCCTCGACGAGCTGATCGCCGCGGACGAGCTGCACCCGCTGTGCGGCGATATCTTCCGCGACAAGCCCGACGCCCACACGGACCGCGGCCCGATTCGCTTTCACCGACACCAAGTCGAGGGCATTCGAGCCGCCCGCGCCGGGCGCAGCTATGTGCTGACCACGGGCACCGGATCGGGCAAGAGCCTCGCGTACATCGTTCCCATCGTGGATCACGTCCTGCGGCGGGGGTCAGGGCGCGGCATCCAGGCGATCGTGGTGTATCCCATGAACGCCCTGGCAAACTCGCAAGTAGGTGAGTTGGAGAAGTTCTTGTGCCACGGGTTCCCGCAGGGCCGCCCGCCGGTGACCTTCAAGCGCTACACGGGGCAGGAGCGCGAGGAAGAGCGCGAGGCAATCGTGGCCAGCCCGCCGGACATCCTGCTCACCAACTATGTCATGCTGGAGCTGCTATTGACCCGGCCTCACGAACGCCGGTTGGTCGAGTCGGCGCTGCGGATGCGCTTTCTGGTCTTTGACGAGTTGCACACGTATCGCGGCCGCCAAGGTGCGGACGTTGCCATGCTCATCCAACGGGTCAAGGAGGCGACTGGGGCGGTCAATGTATTGCATGTAGGTACGTCTGCAACCTTGGCGGGCGGCGCGAGTTGGGCCGAGCAGCAAGCCGACGTTGCCGCGGTTGCCAGGCAGTTCTTCGGCGATAGCATGGAAGCGCGCGACGTCATTGGCGAGACGCTGCGGCGTGCGACGCTCGGGCCTGCTCGGCCAGACGCAGAAGCGCTGCGCCAGCGCGTGCAGGCCGGCGCACTGCCCACCAGCCGTGAGGCCTTCCTGTGGGACCCAATGGCCGTCTGGCTGGAGACCACGGTCGGGCTGCATGCGGAGTTGGCCTCGGACCGGCTTGTGCGGAGTCAACCCCTGCCACTTTCGGGTCCGGCAGGGCTCGCGGCGGCCTTGGCGAGTGAAATTGAGCTGCCCGAGCCCACATGCGCCGCCGCGATTCGCGACACGCTTTTGGCGGGCTATCGGTTTCGCGACGACCACCGCCGGCCAGTGTTCGCATTCCGCTTGCACCAGTTCATTTCCAAGGGCGAGCGGGTGTATGCGAGCCCGGAGCCGCCGGCCGAGCGCCACATCACCTTGCGCGGCCAGCAGTTCGTGCCCGGATCCGACCGCCAACGTGTATTGCTTCCGCTGGTGTTCTGTCGCGAATGTGGCCAGGAATACTACGTTGTCGAACGCGACCAACGACACGGGCGCAACCAGTTCGTCAGCCGCGAACTATCGGAGCGGCCCGATGACGACGATGTGTTCGGCGGCTACCTGCTGATTGGCGACGGCGTTTGGCCAGTCGAGCCGCGCGACCAATTGGACCGGTTGCCGGAAGGCTGGACGGAGGCCCGCGCCGACGGCACGCGGCGGGTCGTTAGCCACCGACGTGACAAGGTCCCCGAGCCCGTATCCGTGCGTCCCGACGGCCAAGTGGGCGGTGGCGTTGCCGGCTGGCTGGTGCCGGCGCCATTCTTGTTCTGCCTGCGTTGCAACGTCGAGTACGATGCCCGCCAACGGTCCGACTACGGCAAGCTGGCAACGCTGGGCAGCGAGGGGCGTAGCAGCGCGACAACGATGCTCGGCCTCGCGACCATCCGCCGCCTGCGGCACGACTCCACGCTGGACGACGTGGCACGCAAGCTGTTGTCGTTCACGGACAATCGACAAGACGCGTCGTTGCAGGCCGGCCATTTCAACGATTTCATCGAGGTAGCGCTGCTTCGCGGAGCGCTGCGCCGCGCGGTGGAAGACGCAGGTCCGGCTGGCTTGGCCGCCGATCAACTGGTCGGACGGGTATTCGATGCGCTAGGACTGCCGCCTGTCCTGTACGCGCTCAATCCCGAGGCGCGGTTTGCAGCCCGCGAGGAGGCGGACCGGGCGCTGCGCCGGGTGTTGGAGTACCACATCTACCGCGATCTCAAGCGCGGCTGGCGGGTTTCGTCGCCGAACTTGGAGCAGGCTGGGCTCCTCGACATCGCTTACCGGTCCTTGGACGACCTGTGCGGCGACGACAGCGTGTGGACGGAGTGCCACGATGCCCTGCGGACAGCTAGCGCGAGGGAGCGCACGCTTTGCTGCAAGACCCTGCTTGACCACATGCGCCGCGAATTGGCGATACGCGCAGATGTGTTGGACGCGCGCCAACAGGAGGAGACCCAACGGCTTTCGCAGCAACAGTTGATTGAACGCTGGGTGCTGGACGGGTCTGAGGAGCAATTCGAGAAATCCGCAATTGCTTGGCCGCGCGGGCGCTTGCCGGCCGATCGCGCGATCGATCGCGGCGTATTCGTGTCTGCCCGCGGCGGTTTCGGC
>VGRO01000390.1 GCA_016875335.1 Deltaproteobacteria bacterium
CAGGGGTTGGGGCGCTTGCCGCCAACAATGTGCGTTCGATTGCCACTATTCCCGTCGTACCAAGCGACACCATCCAGGTTACCGTACCGAGCCCCAGTCGTCCCGGCGCGCGCCGCATACTCCCACTCCGCCTCCGTGGGCAACCGATAACCCGTGCAGTGCAGGCCAACGAATTCCCCACCACTTCGATAGCACGCCGGCAAGCCCGCCGCAGCGCTCAGCTTATTGCAGAACGCAACCGCGTCGTGCCAAGCAACCTGCTCCACCGGACAATTCGCCCCGCAAGCCTTGAAATACGATGGGTTGCCCCCCATCACCAACTGCCACTCGCCTTGCGTCACCTCGGTCGCCTTCAGCCAGTACCCGCGCGTAATTGTCACCTTGTGCTGTGTCTCGTCGCTGTCTCGACCTTCCTCGCCCTCAGGCGACCCCATCACGAACGCCCCCGGCGAAATGCGCACGTACCCCTGCATGTCGCCGGCGCCAGCAACAGCGCCGCCACCGCCGCCAGCACCGGCCACCCCAGCTTTCTCCAACTTGACCGCCACCGTCGCCGTCGCGCCGCCCTTGACCTCCGCCTCGTATTGAACTGCCGCGTAGCCAGGCCGGCTCACCTTCACGACGTATTTCCCGCGCGCCGCGCCCTCCACCGTCACCGGCAGCCCGCGCGTGACACTGAAGCCGCCCGGCCCCACGATGTCCACCTGGGCGCCGGCCGGCGTTCCTTCCACGACCAGCGTCCCGGGAGGCTTGAGCGCAACCGCCACCTTGGCCGTCGCGCCGTTTTCCACGGTCGCGGTGTAGCTCTCGGGCTCGTAGCCAGCCCGACTCACCGCGATGGTGTAGGCGCCTTTGACCGCGTCGCTCACCGTCACCGGCAGGCCCTGCGTCGCGGAGAATCCCTCCGGACCGCGGATCTCCACTTTCGCCCCGGCCGGCGTGCCCACCACCTCCAGCGCGCCAAGCCGCGCCAACGCCAGCTTGGCCGTTTTGACTTCGTCCACCTCAACCTCAACTGTCTGCCGCGCGCTTTCATGACCGGCCAGGGTCGCCTCCGCGGTGTAGCTGCCAGGCGCCAACTTGTCGTCGTCAAACTTGCCGCGGGCCGTGGCCCGGAAATTCTTCGGCCCCGTCACCACAATCACCGCGTCTTTGGGCTGCGCCGTCACCACCAGTTGCCCAACCGCCGCAGAAATCTCGCCGCCGCCCACTTTTGGTCCGCCGCCGGCCGCACCTGCCGCCACTGCGCCACCGCTCACCCGCGGGCCTGTCGCGCGCTCGGGCTCTGGCGTCGGCAGTGCTACCGCAGGCGCGGCGCTCCCTGGCATCTGCACCCGGTCGCGCCGCAGCTTGCGCAAGAGTTTCGCCACCGCCTCGCTGGCAGCCGTCTCCACCTCGCCTTTCCAATCGGCGCTGCTGCTTTGCACCAGACACCCGCTTTCCAGGTCTTGGAGCTCAAGGTTCAGGTGATTGGCCTTGCCCGCGCTCACCCGGTGGACCCGCAGCACGGCGTTGGGCGGCAGCTCGGCCCCCAACTGGCACTGCGCCTTTTCGTCGTAGCGCGGGTCCTGCTGCGCGCGCTTGGCCTTGTCGAGCAAGCGCTGTTCGTCGGCGCTCGCCACCACCAACACCTTGCCGTCGCTGCCCAGCGCCGTCCGCACCGCCGCCACCGCCATGTCGGGGACGCCCGGGCCTCTTTGCAGCAAAACCCGCGGGGCCGAGCGCAGGTAGCGCTCGATTTCGCGCTCGACCGCGTCCACGTGGCCCTTTTGCACCAATAGGTTGCCCTGCCACGACCACAAAAACGCCGCTGGCAGCGCGCCGCCGACGCCCATCGCATGGGCGACCGTGCCTTCGAGGTCGCACAAGCTCGCGTCCGGGCTGAACGGCAGCGCGCGGCAGCGGCCTTCGGCGTCCTGCGTGTTGACCACTGCGATGCGCAGACCCTGCGAGGCGTACGTTTCCTTCAGCTTCTGCCAAACCGGCATCGCCGCCATGCACGGCTTGCACCACGTCGCGTAGAACTCGACCACCAGCAGGCGCGTGCCCCGTTCGGCGAGCAACACCGGGATGTCGAGACCGTCCGAGGCATGGGCCGCCCCGGCGCACAACAAGGCGGCCAAGTTGAGCGCGGCGGCGGCGAAAAAGGCGGTGCGCGGCATGGTTCCTCCGCGTGCCGTTGTAGCCGCGAAAACTGCCGGGCGTCAATGGGCTGGCGTGGGTGGGGGTGCGGCTCCAAATCAGGGGTCCGCTGGGGCCTGGAGAGCGCACGGCATGCAAACCAGCGCGGTCCTGGTTTGAGCGAGCAGCGCCGGCAGGTTTTGGCATCCGTGCAGGCGGATGCTGCATGGATAGCCGCGGGTTTCAACCCGGGTTCAACCCCGCGCTCCTCAGCCCACAGCCCACCCGTCGCTGGGCTCACTCCGCCACCAACTCCACCCAGCAGCGCTTGCCATCAAACACCACGCCGTAACCGTGCACCGCGCCGGCCCCTGCCGCGCGCACTTCGTCGGCATAGCGGCGCGCGCGGACCTGCGCCACGGCCGCAGCCAGCGCGGCCTCTCAAGGGATCAAGAGATCAAGTGATCAAGGGATCGACCTGGCGGGGCGCAAGCCCAGGTCGCCGTCGCGGCGGCCCGGCGCGCCGCCGTGGTCAGCACCTCTTCGAAGCGACCCATGCGCGCCATGGCGCCGTCCTTGCCGAGGGTGTGCGGTTGGTTGACCTTGACGGTGGGCATCGGCGGATAGGAACCCCAAAGGCACTCCGCCCCGAAGCCGCCCCGACGAAACCCCACCGTTCCGCCGCCTGCGCCCCGCCGGACCCTCCGGCGACCGCGCGATCGCCAGCCTGCGCCGCCTGATC
>VGRO01000391.1 GCA_016875335.1 Deltaproteobacteria bacterium
CCCGCAGCGCTGCCGCAGCTCGGACCGGTGGCGCCGCCGATGCCGGCCGCCGATCTCGAACCGCGCATCGCCGGGGTGGTGCGCAAGGGGCAGGTCACGCAAAGCGACGGACTGCACGCGGCCCGCGCCATCTGGCCCGCGCTGGCCCGCTGTGGGATTGACCGTCAGCGCAGCGTGGTCGCGACGTTCGCGCTGTCGGGCGGGCAGATCGTGGGCGCGAGCCTGGTGCACGGGGCCCGCCTCGACGGGCCGTTGTCCGAGGCCGAACGCACCTGTGCGCTGGCGGGATTGGCTGCGGTGCAGGCGCCGGTCGCCACCGACTGCCAGGGCGAGGTTGAGGTGCATTTTGGCAACGGATTGGCCAGTGGAGATGTCCATGGACCGGGACCGTGAGCGCGGTACCGCCACCGTGCAGTTGTGCCCCTGACCCGTCACCCGGCTCCTCGCCCGGTTGGCCTCGTTCCGCGCACCGTTTCGGAGACCCGCCATGCCCGCGGTGATGATTGTCGGTCACGCATTGCCACCATCGCGTCGTCCGTGCGCGCGGCGGGTTGTGCGGCTGGGTGAGCAATTGCAACGCCTGGGCTGGCATGTGACCGCGCTGTCCATGTTGCCGAACTACACCAAGCCAAATGACCGCGTCGGCCCCGGCAATCCGTCTTTTGAGTGCCTACGTACCCATGCCGGGGTTCCGGGTGCGTGGATGCCCGCAGGTAGCATCGCCGAGCGCGCGGTTCGCCGGGTCGCGAGGGCCACGTCCTTTCCCGATGAGCATGTCGGCTGGTTGCCGTTTGCCCTGGCGGCGGCGCGGGGCCGGCGCTGTGACGTAGTGGTCGCCACCGTTCCGTGGTTCTCTACGGCCCTGGTCGGCCTGGCGCTCGCCGCCCAGACCGGAGCGCAGCTGGCTCTGGACTACCGCGATCCATGGTCAGACCTGCTTGTGCTGGAATCTCCGCGCGCACACTGGCGACACAGGGCCCATGCAGCGCTTGAGGGCGCCATCCTGGACCGTGCAGCCCTGGTGACAGCGGTGACGCCCACCCTTGCGACCTGGTTGGCACGGCGGATTGGGCGCGCAGTCCCGGTCCTGCCAAACGCGATAGACGAACTGCCGCCCCCGCGCGCGGTACGGGCCACTGGGACCTTGCACATCGTACACGCCGGCTCCCTCGCCTACGGACGATCGCTGAAACCACTGCTCGCGGCCATGGCGGTGGCCCGGCACGCGACGCAACGGCCTATTCGACTCACCCACGCTGGTCCGCACGGCGCCGCGGTCGCCGCCGACGCAAGCGCGTGTGGTGTGGCAGATCTGGTCGATATCGTCGGCGAGATCGATCAGGCCGTCGCCGAGGCCATGGTCCACGATGCCGACTTGGCCGTTGCCAGTGTGAGCGAACCCTACGCCTATGCAACTCCAGGCAAACTCTTTCAAATCGCGGGCCGAACTCCCTTGCTGCTCATCGGCCCACTGCATGGCGACGCCGCGTGCCTGGTTCGCCGTCACGTATTGGGCTGGACGCGCGACGCTACGGACGTCCAAGGCATGGTCGAGGTGCTTGCCGCGGCGGAGCGCGGAGATTGGCCCTCGCCCATGGGCCTCGATGAATTGACCTACGCCGCGGTCGCCTCGCACTATGACGCGATGCTGCGCGCCATCCTCTGATTGGGTGTGGCCAAAAATCCCGCCTTGCACAGGCAGCATATCCTGCACATCGCGCTGCCCGCGCCCGCACGGCCTCGGGCGGTCGGTCCGACCGCGCTCGCGACCTGCTTGCGGGTGCTGCGACCATGCCATGCAAGGGTTTGGGCCACAACCGCTGCGAAACTGTTTGCGTCGGAAATGCGTGGTGCGCGCAACCTGTTGAAGATTTTTCGGAACTCCACAGCTCCCCCAGGCGTCGCTTGAGGCCTGCCGATGCGCAGCAACGTCGCATCAGGCCTCGCCTCGCGCACCGAACGATCCCCGGTTGGCCGGTTGGGCGCCTGCTTCTGCTCGCGAGGGCAAACTGCCGCCAACAGCCTCTGCGGCCACGCCCGCAACCGTGCGCCCAGAGCAAAGGGTCGGGCCGAAATGGGTGTGGATCCCCTTTTGGGGTCCATGCGCCGGTAATCCCCGATTGGATGTAGGGCGGTTCCTTGTGGGCCGCCGCCCTCGCACCGCAGGCCCGCGCGTTTTGTCGGCGGCGAGGGACAAGCCCTCGCCCTACGTCGTCCACGGCGAGCCCTGACATTCGGGGCAGCGCGCCTTCCCGTGGGCCGCTGCCCCTACGGTAGCGTTCCGCGCCGAGGCCAGACCCCACTTCGGGAACCACACCCGGCCGAAACGGAGCGCATTGCATTCGCGGCGCCATTGGGCTATGCACGCGTCCACTGGACGCTGGTTGGTTGTTCCAGTTGACGGAAATCGATTGGGCGGCGCTGTCACAGGTTTCGACCGCGTCAACCTAGGTGACGCTCGCTTGGCACATGTGCAAGCTCACGGTGGCGTCGGGCTGATCGGGTTTTGCCGCCTCGCGGATGCCGCAAGTTTGGCCGGCGCGTGCAACTTCATCGACCTGGCCGTCCTGCCGCCCGGGGGGTCGATTGGACTGCACCGCCACAGTGCCGCGCAGGAGGAGTTCTACCTCGTGCTCGACGGCACCGGAACGATGCATCGCAACGGCGAACCGTTTGCGGTGCGCGCGGGCGACTTGGTCCGCAATCCGCCAGCAGCGGAGCACGGCCTGGTCAACTCAGGGTCGACACCACTGCGCATCTTCGTGTTCGAGGTGCGCGTGCCATGACGTGCATCGACCAGGCTGTGTGCGTGATCATGGCTGGCGGGCGCGGCGAGCGCA
>VGRO01000392.1 GCA_016875335.1 Deltaproteobacteria bacterium
GCAGCGGGGGGCGGCAAAACCGGGGGCAAAAAAGGTCCGCCGGGCGCTGCCGGGCACGGCGTGGAGGCGAAAAAAGGCGCCGGCACCGCCGCTCCGCGGCTGGCCGGCGCGGGGCGGTGGATTCTGGCCCCGGCGGTCCATTGCCAACTACGGGGCGTTGCGACTACTGTGCATGGCCCGGGCGCCCGCTTCGCGCCCTGCGACGTCGCCGTGCAAGGCATTCAAAAACTCGCGGAATCCCTCAAGTCGGCGCTGCAAGCCCAGTTGCCCGGCGCCGACATCGAACTCGACGACGGCGGCGACGCGGCGGCGCTGACCTTTGAGCACCCGGCCCACAAGGCCATGTGCATCGCCGTCTTGGAGCCCGATCCGCGCGCGGGCGGGGTGGCGTTGATGGCCGCCGTGGTGATCCTGGACGTCGCCGACATCGGCTCGCCGCAGGCACTGCTCGGCCTGATGACGCTCAACGTCCAGTTGATGACATGCGCGCTGGGCGTGTTGCCGATCAACGCCGACGAGCTGGCCCTGGTGCTGTGCCGCCGCATGCCGGCGACCGCCGTGGAGCCTGCGGACCTCGCGGGCCTGTACAACGACATGATGTGGGAGTGGGGCCAGATGGCGCCCTCGGCCGAGGCCATCCTCAAGGCCGCTCCGCCGCAGCCGCAGACGCCGGCGCCGTCGGTCGTCGCCCCGCCGCGGCCCCGCATCATCGGCAGTCTCGACGACCTCTAGTCCCCGCAAGGTAGCACCGTGAAACACCTCGCCTACGTGACGGCTGAAATCGGCCTGTCCACCGCGATTCCGACCTACTCTGGTGGCCTGGGCGTTCTTGCCGGCGACCACGTCAAGGCCGCCGCCGATCTCGGGCTGCCGCTGGTTGGCGTTACGCTGTTCTACAAGAAAGGCTATGGCATCCAGTCGGTCGACACCGAGGACCAGCAGAAGCTGCTGTTTCCGCTGTGCGATCCGGGCGACGTGCTCGAAGACACGGGCCACATCCTCAAGCTGGGGCTCGAGGGCGAGGTGGTGCGTATCAAGGTCTGGCGCAGGTGGGTGCGCGGCCGGCGCGGCCACGGCTGTCCGGTGCTGTTTCTGGACACCGACATCGACGGCAACAGCCCCGTGTGGCGGCCGGTGTCGAACCTGCTCTACGGCGGCGACAACCTCAATCGCTTGCGGCAAGAGGCGGTCCTGGGCGTCGGCGGCTACGCGGCAGTCAAGGCCTGCGGCTACGGCGCCGACCTTTTCGCGCACCTGAACGAGGGACACACGGCGCTTTTCGCCGCCGCGATGTGCGCCGAACTCGGAAGCGTGGCCGAAACCAAGAAGCGCGTGCACTTCACGACCCATACGCCGGTGCCCGCCGGCTTCGACCGCTTCGACCACAAGGACGTCGAGCGCGTGCTCGGCGACCTCATCGACCCCAAGATTGCGCAACTGGGCGGCAGCGAGACCCTGAACATGGCGTGGCTGGCGGCATCGCTGGCGGGGCACGTCAACGGCGTTTCTGAAATCAATGCGCGGGTCGCGCAGCCGCTGTTTTCCGCCAAGCACTTCGATACGCTCAAGGTCGAGGCCGTCACCAATGGCGTGCACTTCGACACCTGGGTGTCGCCGCAGATGGGCGCGCTCTACGACCAACACCTTTTTGGCTGGCGCGACGACCCGGCGCTGCTCGACAACATCACCGGCGTGGACCCCGAGGCGTTCGACCGGGCCCGGCGCCGCGCCAAGCGCGAATTGCTCGAGTACGCCAATGGCCAGACGCAGTTGGGCTTTGACCCGGAGGTTCTGACCTTTGGGTTTGCCCGGCGCATGGCGGCCTACAAGCGGGCGACCCTCATCTTTCGCGACCTGGACCGGTTGCTCGACATCGGCCGTGGCCGGGTGCAGATCCTGTTTGCCGGCAAGGCCCACGAAAAAGACGCCGAGGGCAAGGCGCTGGTGCACGAGCTGCTGACGCTGTCGCACAAGCTGCGCGGCGAGCTGCGCATCGGCTTCTTGTCCAACTACAACATGTGGCTCGGCCACATGCTGACGAGCGGCGTGGACGTGTGGCTGAACAACCCCGTCCGGCCGCTGGAGGCGTGTGGCACAAGTGGCATGAAGGCGTCGCTCAACGGCGTGCCCAACTGCTCGATCCTCGACGGCTGGTGGGCCGAGGGCTGCATCGACGGCCACAACGGCTGGGCCATCGGCCAGGACTGGGAGACGCGCGACGACGGCCGCGACGCCCAGGCGTTGTACGACACCCTGGAAAAGCGCGTGATTGCCTGCTACTACGGAGACCGCGCCAAGTTCCGCCGCATCCAGATGGGGGCCGTCGCCGTGGCGCCGCGGTTCAGCGCCCGCCGCATGGTGTTGGATTATTCCGTCAAGTACTACGGTTGGCAGCATGCCCGCGCCCACCTGCCGCACGCCGATGGCCAATCAGGGGCGTACTTGGTCGCTTGACCGGCCGGTTCCTTCCGTCCAGTCGCCGCCCACAGGGCCGCGGCTCCATAGGATTGTCGCCATGACCGCCGTCGCCGACTGGAGCCTCGACCCGCGCGTGCGCAAGTGGGTGGGTGGCCTGCCGCTGCCCATCAAGCTGCCGACGCCGCTGCAGCGGGGGGGCCACGACCTGCACGACCGCAGGGCTGTGCTGTTGCGGTTGCGCGACGCGACCGACGCGGCGCTGGCTGAACTGGCGCTGTCGCGCGGGGCGTCGCTCTTGGTCTTCGACGCCCAGGCGGATCCCGCCCAACGCGCGCGCTTCGAGGGGCTGGGCGCACGGTTTGCTGCGGCGGGGGGCGACCTGGCCGCGCGCATCGCCTCCCAGGCGGCCCA
>VGRO01000393.1 GCA_016875335.1 Deltaproteobacteria bacterium
CCTGAAGGTGCAGGTTTGCGCCGGTTTCCCCGGGAAACCTGAGTTAATTCGATCGCCAAGGATTCAGGACCTTTTTTGCCGGTGGATCATGGGAGGGGGGTTGGGGCGCCCGATCGGTTTGGGCCTGGACAAATGTTCAGCCCATGCTACCCTCGGGGCCCTGCCGCCCGGAGGCCGCCATGCGCAACGCCAAGCCGTTCCCACCTGTCGCCGCGCCCGACGATGCCAGCGCCGTGGGCCGCGAGCGCGATCCCAGTCGCCGCGACGTGCGCCGGCCTGCGCTTGAGTTTGGGTCCTTCGGCGACCGCATCGTCGCCAGCCGCGAGTTGCCGGCGCGGCCTGCCCGGTTCGCGCCGTTCCCGGACAACCTGTCGCCCCACCTGCAACGGGTGCTGCGCTACCGCGGCATTACCCAGTTGTACAGCCACCAGGCAGAGGCCTTCACCGCAGCCTCGGCGGGCGAAAACGTCGTCGTGACGACCGGGACGGCGTCGGGCAAATCGCTGACCTACCTGCTGCCCGTGGTCCAGGCGGTGCTCGACGATCCGGCGGCGCGGGCCATCCTGCTGTTCCCGACCAAGGCGTTGACGCAAGACCAACTGCGCGGCGTGGTCGAGCTGGTGCGCGAGCTCGAAGGCAACCCGGTCCAGGCGGGCGTCTACGATGGCGACACCCCGCCCGCCGAGCGTTCCCGGGTGCGCGACCACGCCAACCTCGTGCTGACCAATCCCGACATGCTCAACGCGGCGCTGCTGCCCAACCACGGCCGCCAGGGGTTCTCGCACCTTTTCCGCAACGTGCGGTACATCGTGGTCGACGAGTTGCACGCGTACCGCGGCGCGTTCGGCGCCCACCTCGCCAATGTCTTGCGGCGTTTGTTGCGCATCTGCCGCCACTACGGGTCGCACCCGACGTTCCTGTGCAGCTCCGCGACGATCGCCAATGCGCGCGAACACGCGGAGACCTTGTGCGTCCACGGCCGCGGCAAGGCTGGATTCCGCCTCATCGACCAAGACGGTTCGCCGTCGGCCGGCAAGGTCATCCACTTCTGGCAGCCCAAGCTCGGCCGCAACTTCCAGCCCAAGCCGGTGACGAGCGAAATGGCGATGCTGCTGCCGCTGCTCATCGACGCCCGACACCGCAGCATCGCTTTCTGTCGGTCGCGCAAGGAGACTGAGATCGTGCTCAAGCAGGCGCGCGACACGCTGGCCGACACGGCCGGCCACGACGAGTCCTACTTGCTCGCCGGCTATCGCGGCGGCTACACGCCGGAAGAGCGCCGCAAGGTCGAACGCGATCTGGCCGAAGGGCGTCTGCTGGGCGTGGTGTCGACCAACGCGCTTGAGCTTGGCGTGGACATCGGCGCTTTGGAGGTGGTGGTGCAGGCCGGCTTTCCGGGCACGCGCGCCAGCTTCTGGCAGCAGATGGGCCGCGCCGGCCGCCGGCAGGAAAAAGCCCACGGCATCCTGATCTTGGCCGTGGCGCCCATCGACCAGCACATCGCGCGCGATCCCGACTGGCTCATCGGCCAGGCTACCGAACATGCCGTCGTGGACCGCGACAACCTGGCGATCCAGTTGGCGCACGTGCGCGCCGCCGCGGCCGAGCTGCCGCTGTGCCTGGACGACGCGGCGCTCTTCCCGGACCTCGGCGAAATCGTGCCGGTCTTGCGCAAGGCCGGCGAGATCCGGCAGGTCGCCGACGCCTGGCACTGGTCGGGCGGCGCCTTTCCGGCAGGCGAGTTCAGCTTGCGCAACGTGGACCGCGACCGGTTCAAGCTCGTCAACCGCCTGACGGGCCGAACGGTCACCGAAATGGACCGCCACCAGGTGTACCGCGAGGCCCATCCGCGCGCCGTGTACCTGCACGACGGCGTCCAGTACCAGGTCGAGGCACTGGACCTCGTGGCCCATGTCGCCACCGTCGTCGAGGTCCAGCAGGGCTTCTACACGCAGCCCGACGACCGCTCCAACATCGACGTGCTGCTGACCCAGGAGAACAAGGAACTCGGCCGCACAGTTGTGCACTTCGGCGACGTGCGCCTCGACAGCGCGGTGGTCGGCTTCAAGATGCTGGAGTTCAACACGCACCAGAACCTGGGGTACGAAGAGCTGCACGAAGAGCTGCGCACCCGCCTGGAGACCGAAGCAACCTGGCTGCAAGTACCTGAAAACGTGTTGGACGTGCTGGGCCGCGAGCCAACCGATCCGCTGTCGGGCCTGGTCCACGCCCTGGCCGCTGCGATGCGCATCCGCACCATGGCCGAGCCGAGCGACCTGCGCGGCACAAGCTTCCACTTCGTCGAAGAGGCCACCGGCCTGACGCGGACCGCGGTCATCTGCCACGACAGCCACCCGGGCGGCTTGGGATACGCTGCCAAGGGCTTTGATTTCGTCGAAGCGATTGCCAAGGCTGCGCTGGAACTGGTGCAAGGCTGCGCCTGCAAGTCCGGTTGTCCGGCGTGCGTCGGCAGTTGGAGCCAGAATCGGTTCCTGGTCGCATGGGGTCTGCAGAACCTGTGGACCGAGACGGTTGTGCCAGCGGGCCTGTGCGACGCGGCGGCCCGGTCACCGATCGCATTGCCCGCAGTGGCCCGTCTGGCCTGGACCGAACTGGCGCAGCATTGGGATCTCGTGGTCGCGCGCATGCAGAAATACCGCGCCTTTGGCGCCGAAGTGCTGGCGACAGCGGTTGGCGCCGAGGTGCGCGGCGACCGCCTGGTGCTGACGGTACAGAGCGTCGGCCTGGCGGACTGGATTGGCCGCGGCGAGACGCGGGGGCGCCTGGAGGCAGCGCTGCGCCGCTTCGTCGAG
>VGRO01000394.1 GCA_016875335.1 Deltaproteobacteria bacterium
GCCAAGGATTCAGGACCTTTTTTTGGCGGTGGATCATGGGGGTCGAAACTTGACGGGCGAGGTTCCATTTCTGGGGTCCGTCCGGGCTGGTGCACGCCAGCGGCACCGACATTTTTGGGCAGACGGGTTGAAGCCCGCAGCTGTCATTGCGGCGTCCGGCTGCGCGGGTGTCGTGAACTGCCGTGGCCGCGCGGATCGACCCGGTGCAATAGCACGGCGATCGCTCTGCACGCGGCTGCGGAATGCGGAATTGGGACCGCGCCGGGCAGCCCGACCGCCATTGACGCCCGCCCCGCCCCGGCGCTACAACGCACGGCAGAGGTGACCATGGTTCTGCGGCAATTGACGTTCTTGCTGGTGGCTGTGGCGGCACTGTCCGCCGACCTGCGCGTCGCCGCGGCAGCCGACGACCTGAACGTGGATCAGTTGCTCGGCGAGGACGGCGCGCGGCTGCTGGCCGTCGAGTTCTGGGCGGCGTGGTGCCCGCCGTGCAAGAAGTTCTTGCCGCGCTGGAAGGCGCTGCACACGCGCTATAGGTCGCAGGGTCTTCGTTGGGTGGTGGTGGTCAGCGGCGATTCTGCGTCGTGCGATTCGCCTTCGCTGCGGCGCGACCTGGAGTGGCCAGACGACGTCATCTGCGACAACGACGCCCGGCTGGCCAAGGCCTTTGGGTTTGGCGACAGGCTGCCGGCGGGCTTCTTGTGGGATTGGCAGGGCAACCGCCTCGTCGAGGCGACTTCGGCCCCCGAAGGGCAACCCGATTTCGTGGTGCGCCTGGTCGAACAGGGCGTCGCCAAGGCGCTGGAGGAGTTGCCGCGGGTGACGGTGCTGGCAGGCGACGGCGTGGACGCGGCGACGGCAGCGGCGATCAAACAGCGCCTGGTCGACGGCGGCAAGCTGGTGGTCGTGGCCGACCCCAAAGAAGTGGCAGCCGCCGAAGAACTGGCGAGGCGGGTGGCGGCCAAGAGCGGCAGCTTCGACGAGAAGTCGGCGGCGCAATGCAAGGGCAGCGAGCAATTGGCACCCAATGCCTACATTCGCGCTAGCCGCTTGGGCGCCGGCAAAGAGAGGATGCTGCACCTGGCGATGCACCGGCTACCAGAGAACTGCCTGCACCGCAGCGCCGATGCGCCGTGGGACGACAAGCAACCGGCGCGGATGGCCGGGGATGCGGTGAGCGCATTGATGCGGCAGTTGCGGCGCAAAGCCCAGATGCCGCGGGTTGCGGCTGGCGCGCCGGTCGCAGTTGCGCAGCGTGGGCCGGAAGTGACGGGGGCGCCGGTGGCCGAATCCAAACGTGAGACCGGCAAGCAAGTGGACTTGGGCAGCGACGAGGTGGTGGTGCAGGTCGCCGCCGAGCCAGAGGCCATCGTGCGCATGGACGGCAAGCTGTGGTGCAAGGCCACGCCGTGCCAAAAGGAGGTGGCGGCGGGTCGCCACGTTTTCGAAGCCGAAGCCGAGGGCTATCTGTCGGAGCAGCAAGCGGTTGAGGTGAGCGCGCGCAATCGCAAGGTGGCGTTCAAGCTCAAGGCGGATTTCGCGACGGTGGCGGTCGACAGCGAACCAAGTGGGCTCAAGGTGACTGTGAACGGCGAGCCTGCGACCACGCCGGTGGCCGAGCGAAGGGTGGCGGCGGGCGTGCCGCACAAAGTGGCGCTGGCGGAGCCGTGCTACCTGGGGGCCGAGGAACGGTTTTCGCTCGGTCGCGGCGAGGCCAAGGTGCTGCGACTGGTGGCCGTGCCGCGCAAGGCCGGGCTCAAGGTCAAGGCGGAGGACGCGAGCGGCAACGCTGCCGAGGTGGCGGTGCTGGTGGACGGGCGCGCCGTGGGCCAGACCCCATGGAAGGGCGAGGTCAGCGTGTGTGCGCGGCAGGTGCAGGTCGGCGGCAAGACGGTGCCGCTGCGCCTGGAGGAAGGGCAAGTGCAGCAGGTAAGGGTCGAGGTCGCCGGTGAGCCCGAGTCGCCGCGGCCAGATGTGAAGGTCGCCAACCCCAAAGGGTATGTACGGATATCGCCGGGGACGTTCGTGATGGGGTCGCCTGAGGGCGAGGAAGGTCGGGACAGCGACGAGACACAGCACAAGGTGACAATTACGCGCGGTTTTTGGCTAAAGGCGACGGAGGTGACGCAGGGCGAGTGGCAGGCGGTGATGGGGGGCAACCCATCGTACTTCGAGGCTTGCGGGGCGAACTGTCCGGTGCAAAGGGTGAACTGGTTTGAGGCGGTGGCGTACGTCAATGCTCTGGGTCGCAAAGAGGGCCTGCCAGAGTGCTACGCGGTCAGCGGCCAGAGCGGGACGTTGGGCGGCGGCTGCAAGGCGGGCGAGTATTACTGCGACGGCGGCTTCGCCTACACAAAGGTGACGTTCGCCGGGCTCGGGTGCCGCGGCTACCGCCTACCGACGGAGGCGGAGTGGGAGTACGCGGCGCGGGCGGGGACGACGACGGCGCTGTACACAGGCGGCTTGACCATCAAGGGCGCACGCAATGGCCCTGAGTTGGACGCCATCGCGTGGTACGGCGGCAACAGCGGTGTACGGTACGCTGCCGGCTTCGACTGCTCTGGCTGGCCGGAAAAGCAATATGCGAGCGCGCTCTGTGGCGTGCAGTCGGTTGGCGGCAAGCGCCCCAACCCCTGGGGCCTGTACGACATGCTGGGCAACGTATGGGAGTGGACGAACGACTGGAAATCAGACTACGGCGGCGCAGTTGTTGACCCTTTGGGGCCAGCCACGGGCGCCAGCCGTGTCCTCCGCGGCGGCGATTGGAACGACTACGCGCGCAGCGTG
>VGRO01000395.1 GCA_016875335.1 Deltaproteobacteria bacterium
ACGGTTCGGACATGACGAAAACCTCCAGCGGGCGGCCGGGCGCCGGCCGCTTGCAAACGGGCCTCATATCGCCGATGGAAGTGCGGCGGTCGCAAGCGAAGCTTTCTCCGATCGGCCTGAGTTTTTGCGTCCGTGCCGCCTGTTTCTGCGGGGGCGACATCTTCCACCGCGGCGCTGTCGGATGGCGCTTCGGGCAGGTCCTGCGCTGCGCTATCGCCGACGCCGTCGCTTGCCCACCCTACATCTTGCGCCGCGAACTTGGGCTCTGGAGCGCACGCAGCGAGCGACAGCATCAAGCCCAGCGTCACAACCAGAGCCACTTTCGACGGAATCCAGGTTTTCACGCTTCCCTCCTGGGTGCCTGCGCTCGGTCGTGCGACCTGCGGCGGAGCTAGAGTGTGAGCACGATTCTGCCCGCGTTGCCAGGCGTCGACGGGCTGCCAAACGACTGGGTCTGCGGGTCGCCGCCGCGCCCAGCCTGGCCGCCGTAGGTGCTCATCTGGGTCCCACCCGCCGCTTGCCCTGCCCCGCCGGTCGATCCGCTGAGCTTGACCGAGGCATCTACCCACGACGACCCGCCGCCACCGCCGCCGCCCGTGTAGGTCCACATCGCCCCGCCGCTGCCGCCGCCATACCAGCCGCTGCCGCCGCCGCCGCCAGCGCCGTTGCCGATGCCCTTGCCGCCCAGATGCCACGACGCAGCGTCGGCTTTCAGGAGGTTCTTGCAGTCGTTCACCGCCTGTGTCACTTGGCCCCCGGTGTGCTGGCTGCCGCTGGTGCCGGCCGATGTGCAGTTGTTGTAGATGCTCTTGTTGTCCGTCGCGCCTGCTGCGCCGCCCGCAGTCTGGGTGCCGCCGCCGCCGCCCCCAGAGCCAGTATTGTAGGCGTTGTCCGCGCTTCCTGCGACGGCTGCCCCGCCCACGGCTCCCGCCGCGCCCCCGCTGGCCGTGCCTTGTGGCTTGCCGTTGCCGCTGTTGCCGTCCGACCCGCCGCCGCCGCCGCCGCCCGCGACCACCATGGGGTTGCCATTGACGCTGACGTAGCTGGCGCCGCCGCCGCCGCCCGGATTGGCGCCGCCGCCTGCCACGCGGAGCTCTACCTTGTCGCCCGCCTTGACGGGGACTTCGGCTTGGACCCAGGCCGCCCCGCCGCCGGTGCCAGGTGCGCCACCGGCGCCACCACCGCCCCAGACATGCACAGTCAACTTGCTGATTCCGCTGGGAACGGAGCCCTTGATAATCGTGCCGCCGTCGGCATAGACCGTCGTCCCGAGGGGCAGGTCGTCGCCCGCACAGGGCGCGGTGTTGCAGGGCTCTTGCTTGGAAGCCTCGCCCTGGCACGCCTTGCCGCCGCAGCTGGGCTCGGGCTTGGTGCAGGAGCGAGTAGAGGCCACGGTGCCGCCGCCGCAGGTCTTGGAGCAGGCCCCGGCCACCCACTCGGTCCAGCCGCCGTCGACCGGTGTGCAGGTCTGGCACGGCTGGGTGTTGCAGCTCTCCGTCTTGCTGGCTTCGCCGACACAGGTCTTGCCGCCACAGCTGGCGGCCGGATTGCTGCAGGTCCGAGAGAGCGTCTTGGTCCCGCCGTCACAGCTCTTGGAGCAAGCGCCCTCGACCCAGGCCGTCCAGCCACCGTCGACAGGGACGCAACCTGCTTCGCACTTGCCGGCGACGCAGCTCTTGCCGCCGTCGCACACGGCCGAGCTCGGATTGTCCACGGTGCCGTCGCAGTCGTCGTCGATGCCGTTGCAGGTGTCGGCCGGTGGAGCCTTGAGCGCACATGCCGTCAGACCCGATGGGCCACACAGGCGACTGCCGAGGCACTTGGCCTTCTCCACACCCGCCGCGTCCTTGGCCGGCATGCTGCAGCTGGTCGAGAGAGAAGCGGCCTGCGCAGCCTTGGAGCAGGGGCAAATCCCCAGGCCGGTGCCGCCCTTGGCCGGGGCAGCAGTGCATTGCTTGGTCGGAGTGCCTTCGGCGGTGGTCACGTCGCCGCACTGGGCGCCGCTCGGGCAGTCAGACTGGGCCTTGCAGGGCACTCCGCAGAACTTTCCGGCGTGTCCGTAATCGACGCACGCCGCGCCCGGGATGGCCAACGCAGTGCAGTCCGCGGTGGTCAGGCAAGGGTTGCAGTAGCGACCGGCACTGGGCACGCAGACCTGTAGGATGTCTGCCCCGGCAGAGACCGAGGCGCAGAACATCGCGGTGGGGCAGCCGCCACCGGCGCATTTTTGTGCACACTGCTTGCCGTCAGGGGTGTCCAGACACAGCCCCGTGTCACAGCCCGAGTCGGCGGCGCAGCTGCACCCCGGCCCCCCGGGGCAGGCCTTGCGCGTGGCCGTGTCGGCGCCGACGCTTGCCGCGTCGCCAGCGCCAGCGCCAGTGTCGGCCGCCGGCGCAGCGTCGCCTGCCGTCACTTCGGGCAGCCCGCCGCCAAAGAAGTCTTGCGTGGACGCATCTTGACTTGCAGGCGTCTCCTCGGAGCAGCCGCCGCACATCACGGCGCATGCCGCCGCGACAGAGGCCAGCAGGTGGAGCCGAATCCCGCGGTCGCGGCGGCCAGGCACTTTGATTTCCATCTTCTTTTCCTCTTGCGTTGCAAAGGGATAGGAACCGCAAACAAGGTTGGCCCCGGGGCCGCGCCGGCCGAAACCGGCTTTGCGCCCCGCCGGATCCTCCGGCGACCGCGCGATCGCCATGCTGCGCCGCCTGATCATCCGTGTCAAGCC
>VGRO01000396.1 GCA_016875335.1 Deltaproteobacteria bacterium
ACCCTTGCCGGCCGGGGCCTTCAACGCCTCCAGTTCGTCCTTGCCGAACAGCGACTGCCGCAGCACCGCCGCGAACGACGGCTCGGCCGCCTGCAACGGGTCGTCGTCGTTCGACACCGGATGGCCCGGAAGCTGTCGGCCGTGTGGCGGTTGCGCCTGCGGGCGTCGCTCGGGACGTTGGAGGCGCAGGTTCGCGATTCGCGGGCGCCGGGTCAGGTGCCGGGGCGAGCGATCGCGGTGCTCTGCGTCGTGCCCACCGGAGCGGTGGTGGCTGGTCGGGGGATCCCTACCTGACCCAACTGGTGTACTGGTCGACGTCGACGGCGCTGCCGCATGGGTTGCCCTGGTAGTAGCCCTCCCAACTGCCTTCGCTGCTGCCGTGGCCGAAGTTGGTGCCGCTGCTCGGATCGCCGCTGGGGTCGCTGACGATGCAGACGCCGGTGGTGTTCTGGTTGGAGTTGGCGTCGTTGCCGGCGTCTTTTTCTTCACAGCCGAGCACGAAGTACTTGCTGTTCGCCGGGCAGGTGCCGTTGCCGACCTCGTCGACCAGCACCGTGTAATCGTTGGCTTTGGGTGACACGTAGGGGTAGGTCGTTGCGTCGTGCTTGATGGCCACCGACTTGGCGCCCAGTACGGCGATGACCAGCGCCTCGGTGAAGACCAGCTTGGTCATCTGCGGGCCAAAGACGTAGTCGCCGGTCGGGCTGGCGGTCGAGTAGCCCGGGTCGGTGAGCACGACGCCCTGGCCGTTGGAGGGTAGCACGTTGGCCGACTTGGCGTTGCTGGCGACCAGCGTCCAGCCGCCGCCGTGGGCTTTCATTTCACACCAGCCCTGAACGGCCGCGCCGCTTCCGGCGCCGTCCGGGTCCAGCCAGTAGCTGCCCGTCGGGCTGTTGGCGTCGGCCGCCAGGATCGCCTTGCAGTTGACCGCCGGGGCGCCTTGGGTTCCGAGCGTCGACAGGCACTTGCCGCCGGTGCAGGCGGCGCCGACGGGGCACTTGCTGCCCTTGCCTGAGCACCCCGTGCCCCCACAGCCGTCCAGAATCGGCTCGCCGCAGGTCACCTGGTCGGCGGACGGGCAGAACTCCGAACACACCGTCAGCCGCAAATAGGCCTTGCCGTCGCAGAAGTACAAGCGCGAGGAGGTGGTGTCCAGGACGATGCGGCCGGCGGCCTTGGCGTTGCAGGTCTGGGTCTTGACGTCGACCGCAGCGAACCCGCCGCCGGTGATCTTGCTGTCGTTGAGGGCCAACTCGCCGGCGACGTTGAGGGTGGCCTTGGCGGTGAGCGTGCCACCCACTTCGAGGTCACCGCTGACCGCGCCGCCCTTGACCGACAGAAACCCGTTGGCGATGTCGGCCGCGAGGGCGCCGAGCCCCACGCAGCCGGTGCACTGCAAGGTCTTGGCGACTTTGGCGCTGCCCGCCTCGTCGGCATAGCTGGCCGTGGTTGCCTGCTTTGCCACGTCGGCAATCTTGGCGGTGTTCGCGCCCTGGGCAAAACTGGCCGGTCCGCCCGCCACATCGCTGGCGGCCCAGTTGAACGACACGTGGTTGGCTCCCACCGCCCCGTTGGCGATCTTGTCACCGGTCACAGCGCCCTTGACCAAGTCGGCGCTGCCGACGCAACCGCTGCACTGCAGGTCGCTGGCCATCGCCGTCAAGTGGGCAAAGGCCGCGTAGGGCACCCGCCTGAGCTGGACCCGCGGCAGTTCCGGCTCGCCCGCCACGGTGATGCCGACGTACAACGGCTTGGGGCCGCCAAAAACCGCCGAGTCGAGCTTGCTGTCGCCGCTGCCCAGGTTGACGCTGAGCAGGCCGCTGCTCACCTGGACCCCTAGGAAGAAGTCCTTCCAGAGGGTGACCCCGCCGCTGGGCTCGTCGTACAGGGCAATCGAGAAGCTGTAGGCGCCGTCGGCGACGGGACCGCCGCCCGTGGTTGTCAGGCGAGCCTGCGCGCTCAGTTCGATGGAATCGGCCAAGGCGGCGCTCGCAGCCAGGCTGGCGAGCGTTGCGACCAAGGCAACGAGGGGGCGGAACATGACGAACCTCCAGGGCAACAACGGTACCGTCGGTCGTGGTCAGCAGCAAGTGCGGCTGGCGCCCCCACCCGCGAACGGCAAGCGCATGGACGTCTACAAGCTCTCCGCCCACCGTGTGGCGCACAACAAGCACATGCAGGGGATGGAGTGCGCGGCGGCAGGTCAAGAGCAGGAGCACGGGGCAGCAGGGCCATCGCAAGAACCGACTCCGGGTAGCCGCGGCTTCAGCCGGCAGGCGAAAAACGGCGTTCTTGCGATGGCATCGCACCGGGCGCCGTGGCAGTTGACGCTGCGTAGCGCGAAAACTAGGATCGCCGGCGGATAGGAACCCCAAAGGCACTCCGCCCCGAAGCCGCCCCGACGAAACCCCACCGTTCCGCCGCCTGCGCCCCGCCGGACCCTCCGGCGACCGCGCGATCGCCAGCCTGCGCCGCCTGATCATCCGTGTCAAGCCGCGTTTTTGCCCGCCGCAGGCAGACTGCGCCCGCCCAGCGCCGGCGCACGCCTTTGCGCCGCCAGCCCCGAGCACACCCACCGCCAAGTTCAAGCTGTGAACGCGCGCGCCGCCCTGCCCTGCGCTACGCCGCCCAATCCTGCTCGACCGGGTCGTCGACGCCGTCGAACGTGTCGC
>VGRO01000397.1 GCA_016875335.1 Deltaproteobacteria bacterium
ACCAATTGCGAAGACGGCAACGCCTGCACGGCCGGCGACAAGTGCGCCAACGGCAAGTGCGGCAAGGGCGGGACCGTGGTGTGCGACGACAAGAACGGCTGCACCGCCGACAGCTGTGACGTGGTCAAGGGCTGCGTGTACCAGCAGGCCGGCGCCTGTGACGACGGCGACCCGTGCACGGCCGACAGTTGCAACCCGGCCAACGGCGCCTGCAGCCACGCAGCGGTCGCCAACTGTTGCGCCGTCGGTGCAGTACTCTACAGCCAATCGTTCGACTCCGGTCCGCCGGTCGAACTCGGCATCGTCAACTCGACGGGGCTAGCCAAGAAAGGCTGGCAAGTCTGGGACCCGGCCAGCAAGAGCGTCAGCCCCAAAGGCGCGCTCTACTACGGCGACCCGGCTGTGGCGACCTTCGATTTCGGCGAGTCCGATGGCACCGCCACCTTCACGCTCGGCAACCTGCCGCCCAAGGGCAAGCAGACCGTCGAGTTCCAGCTCTACTACGCCACCGAGAAGTACGTCGACTATGACGTGCTGACCGTCAAGTGGGAGGCCGCCGGCAAGTCTGCGCAGACCCTGTGGACCAAGAAGAACTTCGGCACCTATAGCTGCAACTCGGGATCCAACAGCTATACGTGCGTCAATCTGCCGGACGGGTGGTCGAAAGTGTCGCTGCCCGTGCCCGAGGGCGCCACCTCGGGTGCCAAACTCGTGCTGCACTTCGACACCGGTGACGGCCAGTACAACAACACCCTGGGCGTGCTCGTCGACGACCTGAAGGTGACCCAGACGTCGTGCAACTAGCCAAGCCGGTTGTCGTTTCGCCGTGGCCGCGCGCCGCGGGCGTGCTCCTGCACCCCACGTGCCTGCCAGGACCTCACGGCATCGGCGACTTTGGGGCCGGGGCGCGCGCCTTCGTCGACTGGCTCGCGGCCGCGCAGTGCGCGTGGTGGCAGGTGTTGCCGCTTGGCCCGACCGGCGGCGGCGACTCGCCCTATGCCAGCGGCGCGGGTCTGGCCGGCAACCCGTGGCTCATCGATGTGCAGGCGCTGGTCGACGCGCAATTGCTCGGTGCCGACGAGGTGCGTCCGCCGCGCTTTCCGCGGCACAAGGTCGATTTCCCGAGCGTCATCGGTTGGAAGCGCGACCTTTTGCACCGCGCAGCGGACCGCCTGCTGGCCGACCGCTCGCACCCGTGGGACGCGGACCTCTATGCCTTTCGGGCGCGCGAGCCTTGGGTGCTCGACGCTGCGCTTTTTCAGGTGCTGCGCGAGCGCCGCGCCTACAGGCCGTGGTGGACCTGGGAGCCCGACTACCGCGACCGCAGCGCCCGTGCGCTGGCGGCCGTACGCGAAGCCGAACGCGCCGAGGTGGACCGCTGCATCGTGCTGCAGTTCTGGTTCGATCGGCAGTGGCGCGAACTGCGGCGCTACGCAGCGTCCAAAGGCGTTCGCGTCCTCGGCGACGTTCCCATCTACGTCGACGCCGACAGTTGCGACACCTGGTGCAACCGCGGCCTTTTCCAACTGGACCGCCGCGGCAAGCCGACCGCCGTGGCCGGGGTGCCGCCGGACTATTTCAGCGAACTCGGCCAGTTGTGGGGCAATCCCCTGTACGACTGGAAGGCCATGGCCCGCGACCAGTACCGCTGGTGGGTGGCGCGCCTGGCCCGCGCCCTGCAGCTGTATGACGCCGTGCGCATCGACCATTTCCGCGGCTTTTCGGCATGTTGGTCGGTACCGGCCGACGCCGCAGACGCCCGCGGCGGGAAGTGGGAACCCGGTCCTGGTCTTGCGCTCTTCACGGCGCTGCACAAGCAGCTTGGCGCCCTGCCGCTGGTGGCCGAAGACCTGGGCGATATCGACCAGGCGGTCCACGACCTGCGCGACGCCGCGGGGCTGCCGGGTATGCGTATCCTGCAGTTCGCATTCGGTGGCGGGGCGGCCAGCCCGTTCCTGCCGCACCATCACGTGACCAATAGCGTCGTGTACTCCGGCACCCACGACAACGACACCACGGTCGGTTGGTGGAAGGCGACGCCCAACGTCCACGCTCACGTCGCCGCGTACCTCGGCAAGCCGCTGGTCGCCGATGTCGCGTGGGAATTCATCAGGTTGGCGATGGCCAGCGTGGCGCACACCGCCGTTGTGCCTGTGCAGGATCTCCTCGACCTCGGCAGCGAGGCGCGCCTCAATACCCCAGGCAAGGCCAACGACAATTGGACCTGGCGGTTGGAGGCGGGCGACCTGACGGCCAACCACGCCAAGCGCCTGGCGGGGCTCGTCCAACTCTACGGGCGTGCCCTCAAGGCCTAGAACACTGTCGGCCAGAGTCTGCCGATTCTGGCATTTCGCCGACTGGCGCCTAGTTGCTTGTTGCGTGAAGGGGGCTCGCAGCCCCCTCGCGCCCAAGCGCGTTTACCCCCGCGTCCGGCCGCAGCCGCGGCCGGAAGTACCTCAGCCCTGTTGCGCGCCGGAACCCGGCGCGAATTTCGGGCCTGAGGTGCTAGTAGGCGAAACCCCAAATTCGCACCGGGATACGGGCCGTGATGCCACAACAATTCCTCAATCGGTTTCGCCTACTAGCTGCTCGTTGCGTGAAGGGGGCTCGCAGCCCCCTCGCGCGCCCATGCGCGCTCACCCCCGCG
>VGRO01000398.1 GCA_016875335.1 Deltaproteobacteria bacterium
GCGGGGTCCGGGGCAAGGCCCCGAAGGTTTGGCGCAGCGGCAAGTTGCCACTGCGCGGAGGCCGTCGTTGCTGGCGGCGGTGCATAGCATCTATCCCTCAAACTTGAGGCTCGACGCTGGCACCGGACAACGATAGTTGCACCGGCCCTTTGGCGACGTCCGAGCCTGGATGGTGGGCGCAAGTGCAACGTAGGGCAGGGTGGTGGTCGGCGGCGGTCTCGGTCTTCCGTTCGTCACAGCGATCCACTACCATCGCGCCAAGGCCGTCGGTGCGCATTCCGCGCAGCGCGCTGGCCAGCGGAGTATCCCTTGAAGAAGTCCTACGTCCTTTCGAGCCTTTCCGCCGTAGCTGCCGCCGCGCAGTTGCTTGCTTGTGCGCACGACCACGAAAATGAAACGCCAGAGCAAGAGGCGTGCGAGCACCTGGGCGGCTCAGCCGCGACAGCGGTGACGGCGACTGCAGACAGCACCGCGGACCTGCCGCCAGACGTCAGCAAGGCGCACGTCAAGTTCGCGGTGACCCTGCCGGCCGACGCCAGCGGCACCTACGCCGGTTCCGTGCGCTTTCTGGCGCCAGCGAAGAAGCAGTACCTGTTGGTGCTGGACAAGACGGTGCCGTTCCAGTTGACCGATTCGGCCGGCAAGGCGGTCGACGCGGTGGCGGGTGCAACCAAGGCGAACTGCTCGGCGGTCGCGGCCCAGGCGGTGTATTCGCTGGACGTGGCGACCTATCGGCTGCGCATCGGGCCGGCGAGCAAGGCTGCGGTCGGGTTGCTGTTCGAGGCCAGGTAGTGGCAGGCCCAAGCCCGGCTGTGGGGTGATGGACGCAGGACCGCACGCCTGCAGCGGCGCTTTCGGACCGATGCAGTTGGCGAGGATGGCGTCACCTGCCTCGCGCCGCTGGCGAATGCGCGTGCAGGCGTGGCTGCGGCGGTAGCGAACCTGACTACACTGCCGCGGCCCGGCTACTTGGGCGCCCGCACCCGGCCTGCGCGCCACTCGCCTCGGCGCAGTGCGTCGCAGTCGCACGACCACGCAGCTGGCGCCTTCTGGCAAGTCAGCACGGCCATCAGCTTGTGCCCTGCGGTATTGGGGTGGGTCGGGTCGAAGCTGTGATACTTCTTGGCTAGGAACTGCCGGCCAATTGCGCGGGCGGCTGCGACCAGGTCGTCCTGGGCGTCGGCGCGCCTGCGGTAGGCGCTCTTGTCGAACGAGTCCTGCAGCGGTTCGGCTGGGCGCAACGGCGCACTTGGGCCCGCGCGCAGTCCAGACGCCCACAGGTTCACGGCTATCGTCGGCAGTTCGCCCGGTAGCCAGCCGGAGGGTTGGCCTGGTCGACCGGCCGCCCGCGACCCGAACGCGACAGCGGGCTTCAGGCGGCCCATCAAGAAGTCGACGACATGTTCGGTCGCACGGTGCATGCGCAACCCTGACCAGCCCTCAAAGCGAGGGTCCGAGTCGTCCCCCCACGGGGTCAGCGACAGCGCCACCACCTGGAACCCAGCGTCGTAGGCGTCGACGAAAAGGCGACTGAGCGTCCACGAAGTAGCCTCGGGCATCCATACCGAGTTGAGCCCGCCTTGCACCAGCAACCAGCGATGGCCCACGGGCATATGGCGGATGAGGCCCACCTCGCCGTCGAGGACCCCACTGTGGAAGTTGCGCCGCATCTTGGCGGCGCCGGCGCCGACCTCACCCAAGTTGATGACCTCAAGGTCACGGCAAGCGAACTGCAAGAACTGGCCGAAGCTACCGGCGTAGTACCGCGAGATCGAACCGCCGATGACCACGGCCTTGTGTGGCCGCTCTGTGGTGAAGCGCGGCGCAGCGGTCGCGGGCGTGTGGGCGCAGCACCACGACGCCACAAGGCAGGCGAGGACCAGTCCGTTCAAGCCAAGCGTGTGGGAGGGTACCATGGGTGCCCAGGCGGGTGCCGACCGCCCGCAACCGCCGCAGTACCATCGCGCGACCGTGGTGGTCAAGGCTGTTGCGCCCAACGAGTCGGCGGCATTGACGCCCCACCAGCGCTGCCGCATCCTGTCACCCGCCGCGTGGTCCGGCGCGGACGCGAGGTCGCAGATGGTGCGCAGTTCCTTTGTCGTCTTGGCCATGCTGACCTGTGCTTGCGGCACCGGCGGCGGAGCAGCTGCCGCGGCGGCGGCCGACACGTCCGCTAATGCCGCCGTCGATGCGGCCCCCGCGGACACTTTGGGCGTTGGCGGCACAGCTGGCGACTCAGCCAGCACCGAGACAGCCGCCGAGGTCGCCGCCGATGCAGGGCAGGGCACTGGCGACCTTGCGACCGCCGAGGCTACAAGCGACGCCGCGGTGGACACCGGCCCCGTCGACACTTCGGGCGCAGCCGCCGATGCGGCGAAGGAAGTCGCTGATGCCGTGCCCGTCGACATCGCGCCGGCCGACATCGCGGATACCGGCAGTACCGCCGACACCAAGGCCGAAGTGGCGGTGCCCAAGGACGGCCAATGTACGGCTGAGGTCGACTGCAAAGGGGCCATGATGTGCATCGCCCCCGGCGAATCGATTGGCTGCGGCATGTGCATGAAGGTCGAGACGGCGTGCGACAGCGATGCCGCGTGCAACCCGCCCGACACGGTCTGCAAGCCGCTGAAGTGC
>VGRO01000399.1 GCA_016875335.1 Deltaproteobacteria bacterium
AGGCACAGGGACAGGGGCAGGCACAGGGGCAGGCACAGGGGCAGGCACAGGGGCAGGGACAGGGGCAGGGACAGGGACAGGCACAGGCACAGGCCCAGAGGCAGGCGGAACGGGTTGTGGGACGACCCGCTACATGATCGGGTCGTACCCAAATACGTCGGCCGTCACCGACAGCGGCGCGAACGAAGGGGCGAAACTGCCGGGCAGCGTGTCGGCCAGCGCCTGGGAGCTCCAACCACCCGGCCGATGGACGCTGCGGCACGGCGCAAAGGGCGAAAACAACACGATTTCACTTCCCCGCACTGCAAAGGTCTGGCCGGTCACGCCCGCCGCGGCGTCGCTCAGCAAGCACGCCACCAACGGCGCCACCTGGGCCGGGTCGAGCGCCTGCAAGCGCGCCACGCGGGCCTGTTGAGCGGGGTCACTGCCGCCGATGGTGGCCGTCATGCGCGTCCACGCGAACGGGGCGACGCAGTTGGCGCGCACGCCAAAGCGGTGCATGTCCAGCGCAATGCCTTTGATCAACGCCACAATTCCAAGTTTCGCCGCGGCATAGTTGGCCTGGCCGACGTTGCCGATGAGGCCCGAGGTCGAGGTCATGGCCACGATCGACCCCGATCCTTGCGCGCGAAAATGCGGCGCGGCAGCCCGGCACAGATTGAAACAGCCCTTGAGGTGTACGGCGACCACGGCGTCGAAATCGGACTCGGTCATCTTGTGGAAGATCACGTCGCGCACGATGCCAGCGTTGTGCACCACGAAGTCCAGGCGGCCAAAGGTCGCGAGGCAGTGGCGCACCATGTCTTCGGCCGCCGCGTACGAGGCCACCGACCCGTGGTGGACCGCGGCCAAACCGCCCGCCGCGGCGATGGCCGCCACGACCTCGCCAGCGGGATCGGCAAGCGCCGGGTCGCCGCCGCCGGCAGGATCGAGATCGTTGACGACCACCGCGGCACCGCACAGCGCGAGTTCGCGGGCGATGGCGGCGCCGATGCCGCGGCCCGCGCCGGTGACGATGCCGCACTTTCCTTGCAAAAGGCCGGCTGCCCGGCCTTGGTCCACGCTGATCACGGTTGCACCTGCGCGCGCCCCGCGGGCGGCCTGACCGCGCATTGTGAAGGCAAGCTGACCGCCGACAAGGGCCGCGACCGGTCAGCGTGACAGGCCAATGACGCGGCCGCGCCGTCGGTCGGGGCTACCGCCCGGGCAATCCCAGCCCCGGCACCCGCGCCAGAAAGGCATCTTGATCGCGCCAATACTGGCGGGCGGCCGGCAGCATCACCAGGGCATGGAAGGCGTGCGGCTGCCGCGGATAGATCCGCAACTCGCTGGCCACGCCGCGGGCCTGCAGCGCCGCGTGCAACCGCCGCGAGTCGTCGAGCAGCGGGTCGGCGGTGCCCACGCCCAGAAAGAACGGCGGCACCGGCCGGTCGGCCGGGCGGTCCGAGGCGAACACCGAAAGGGTGTCGGCCAGTTCCAGGTGGTGGTCGGCGTCCAGCCGCGCCGGGCGCAGGTAGCTCTCTTCGACCTCGCGCAGGCGGTCGTCGAGAAAGGCCCCAATCTTGTGCGGCCGGCGCCGCTGGAACCGCGCCTGATCGCTGACCTGGAACACGCCGCACGCCGGCAATGCCGCCACCGGAACCACGGCCGTGTCGAACACCTGGCGCGCCCACGGTTCGTCGCGCGCGAAACAGGCAGCCACCGCCAGCGCGGAGGTCAGGTTGGCCCCGGCGGACTCGCCCGCGATCACCAATCGCTGCGGATCGGCGCCGAATTGGCCGGCGTGGTCCGCGACGAAGCGATACGCCGCGCACACATCCTGCACTGCGGCCGGAAACGGATGGCGCGGCGCCAGCCGGTAGTTGATCGAAAACACCGCGAAGCCACGGCGTGCAAAGCCCAGACCGAACACCCAGTGGCTGTCCTTGGAGAGGATGCGAAAGGCGCCGCCGTGGACGTACAACAGCGCCGGCAGCGGCCCCGGTCGGTCGATGGGCCGGTACAGGTCGAAGCGATGTTCGACCCGACCCGAATCCGTGTACGCCAGGTCGCGCAGCACCTCGACGCCGTGGCGCGCGGGGTCGGTGAGCGGGTGCAATCGCCCCACGCGCGAAAGCCCGGTGAAGAACCCATCGGCCACCGCCGCGCCCGCCCTGCGCCGCAACTGCAAGAGCAGCCCGCGCGCACCCATCACCACGCCTCGTCGTCGGCCTGGACCTCGGCGCGCAACCGGCGCAGGCGCGGGTCCACGGCCGGTGGGGCGTCGTCCGGTGTTGTTGCGGCATCAGCAGTCGGCGCCTCGGCCGCTGGCGGTTCCACCCGCTGGCGCGACCAACGGCGTGCGGCCACCGCCAGACCCATCAGCGCCAGACCGAGCGCCACGGCCGGCACACCCCAGCCGCGCTCGCGCTGGTTGGTCGGCAGCAGCCAGTCGCGCGATTGCTGTTCGCGCGGAGGCTTGTCGGCGTTGTACTCGTCCAGGTAGTAGCGCAGCAGCTCTTCGCGGCCGAAACCCAGGGCAAAGAAGATGCGCGCCCGCAGCTTGTAGATGATGGCCGGAGTGCACGAAAGCTGGCACTTCGAAAAGAAGATCGTCGGTTTGCA
>VGRO01000400.1 GCA_016875335.1 Deltaproteobacteria bacterium
TCAACCGGCGGGATTATGGCGCGGCTTGGTCGCTTCATCGGCTATTCCTCGTCGAACTTGTGCATGCTGCGCCTGCACTTGTGCGAGACGGCGCCGTGGCGGTGTCCCCGGATCGGTGGAACGCGCTTGCAGACCGAGCTGGGTTGCCAAGGAAATCGCTGGCGCGGTTGCTCGGCCAGTGGCATGACGGCGAATCGGTCGCTGCCCCGGCACTAGTTGCGCAGCCGTTGCCCGGGCGGTTCACGCTTGCGCCGCCGCACGCTGAAGAACTGGCGTTCATTGTCGAAGGCGGAAGGCGTCGACTAGCACGATCGGAGGCCGGAGTGAAGTCGGCTGAAAAGCGGAACCGCCGATGACTGCGCGTCAATTGCGCACTTCCCCATGAATGCGATGTACTTCCCTTTGAAGGCGATGTACTTCCCCATGAAGGAGATGCACTTCCCAATGGGCGCACGGCCGCGCCCAACAGTGTCAACCCCTTCGATGTGGCGGATACCGACGGAACGGAACGGTAGTGTAGTGCGGGCGAGTTCGCGCCGCCCTGCACGGCTACCGCCGCGGGCGGCACGACCTCGCCCGGCTGTCCGGCGCAGCCGCCACCGGTCACGCTTGGTTGGCGCGCGGACGCAATCTACGCCTTCAGCAATGGCAGCTTGGCGCGGGCCAACAACCCCGCCGCCGGAGCTCAACTAGCGGCCAAACCCAGCCATTCGCCAGGGCAACTGGCCAGAGCTACTTCCCGGCAGCAGTGGCCGGCCCCGGCAACGAGGCAACCCCGTAGACAGCCTCGACGACTAGCGGCTTCGGCCCACCTGGCTTTGCAGCCCTGCCCTCCCTAAGTGCGACAAGCAGCCAGGGCGCGGAGTGCGAACCACTCTCGATTCCCGCACCGACGTTGCGGTACGCGAGATACACTGCGGTGCCGTCGCTGGCCGTAGCAGGTGGAGGAAACTCGCGGTCGGGCGTGCCGCAGGCGTTCAGAAGCTCCGCGAGCGTCCAACGAAAGCGCACCTCACATGGCCGAAAATGGTCGGCACCGTTTTCGTTCGAAAACCGGTTGATGCGCGTTGCAAGCGGCGGCGGCATGCAGGAAAGCGCACTAAGAACCGTCAGGTACACGACAAGGCGCAAAGGTCACCTCCATGCCCGCTGCGGGGTAGTCTAGTGGCGCACGACTCAAGTGGCCGAGCCCGTGTCCCACGTGTCGAATCCCAGTGTGCCTGGGTATCTGCCCCTTCAGTGAACTTCTCACGGCAAGGCTCGGCTTGCCGGGGTTGTGAGCACCGATTTGCGGCCAAGTCATGGTCAAGGGCCAGTCCTCTTGCGCACTGTGCCCGCGCCGCGCGCTGCCCGCGCCCAAAAGGCGACCTCTTCCGATAGGCGGGCTGCCGCCAAAGCGCGATTTGCGGCAGCCGCGTATTCGGCATCGGGCGCGCCGTCCAGCGCCACCGGTTGGCCCTTGGTCACGTTCGCTGCCTCGTGCAGTAAGCGCGTCGAAGCGGCTGCCCGGTCTTGGCCGCCAAGACTAGACCGGTTCTTGGCTCGGGCGCAGAAGTACTGGCCGAGGTCGACTTCTTGAAGGTGGGTCTCGTCTTCATGGCGTTTGTCCGCCAAGGCGCGGTTGAGTCGCTGGGTAAGCGTGCGCACCTGCTTCTGGTTGTCCGTGAATACGCCCTCAAGTCCCCGACTGCCAATAGCCTGAGCGTCTACGCCGTCGTCGCAACCGCACCGTGCCCGAATGACAAGGATAGCCGCGACTGCAGACATTTGAGGCGGTGTAATCGCCTTGAGTTCGTCAAGTGAATTGTAGTAGCGGATTTCGTCCGCGAGCGCGATAGCGTCAGCCTCCTGAAGCGTCAACCCATTCAGCCACGGACATAAGCGCCGAACGTTGGCAACGCCGGAGAGTATGCCTCCGGCAAGAGGATCGTAACGAGAGTAGCTTCTGGGATGCTCAACGTCCGGGTCGGCGGCAGCCTGCGCCTCTGGCGTCAGCTTGATGAGCGTCGACGATTGCCAACTTGGACTCACAGCCGCACGTCGGACACCATGTCCAAGCGGCGGAGCCGAAGGCTGGCGACCGTCGCCATGGCCCTTGTCCAGTCCCTCGCGCGACCGGTATGCGCCCGCGTGGGGTGACCGACTCGCAACCAAGGATATCATGGGCACGGGATCGAATGCTCTACCGGTACACGCAGCGATTTCGGCGAGCAGGTCGGCCAGCACCCGGCGGTCGTGCTCCGGTGTCTCTGGGGCTTTCTCCGCGGCCTCGACTCTACGTTGCGCAATGCGAATGCTGACCTCGTCAAAGTGGACACCCGGAGGGATGACCTTGAACTCCGGCGCATGCCCCAATTCGACAAGTTTCGACAGCAACTTCGCCCTGGCCTTTGTCGGGATTAGCACTGCCAGTTCATCGCGGAACTGCACAAACGCAAGGTCTTCAGCGACCTGTCGCTGGTGCTCGGCCATTTGGCAAAGCAACCCGAGTACCTCGTTGAGCTGCTGGCGCTGTTTCCGGTCGTGAAGATTGCCCTTGGGCGCTCGATCCAGCCAACACGCGCCAATCGCAGCAAGCGTTCGCAGGCCGGCGACAATGTCG
>VGRO01000401.1 GCA_016875335.1 Deltaproteobacteria bacterium
TCGGCCTGCAAGAACACCGGCTCGTAGCGGGCCTTCGATTCCTCCCGGTCGCGGGCGTCGTAGGCGCGGGCGCTGGCCGTGACCGCCGTGTTCACCTTCAGGAACGCATCGGGCGACAGGTCGAACATGCTGCACAGCAGCCGCAGCCGCGACTCGTTCCAGCCGGTGATCTGCGCCAGCGGCGGGTTGCCCTGCACGATGGCGAGGTCAGGCGCTGGGGCTTGCGGGTCGTTGTTGACCAGCGCAACCACCTTGTCAGGCCCGACCGCCAGCTCCTCGACCTGTTGCGCGGGCTGTGCGTTGCGGATGATTTTCTGGCCCCAAGCCTGGGTGTGGACCAACAGCTCGGTGTCCGATTCGCTGACGCACAAGGCCAACTGCATCGTCAACAGCGGCTCGTTGACCGGCGCGAACGCCCGACCCGGTAACGGAGCCTCGCCGCGCAGGACCACCAGCGGGATACGCCCAAACGGGTTGCGCGTGCTTTTTCCGTAGACCGGGGTCCGCGTACCGCCCGCCCCTTCCCGGTAAATCTCGGTGGGGGTGAACACGATGCGGCCGTAGGTGATCAACCCGTCCTCGGCCTTGCTCGGCACCCGCAGCGTCACCGACGACGCTTCCTGCAGCTCGTCCGCCCACATCGGGTCGCCCAGTTGCCAGTCCACCAAATACGGAGCGAACGCGCGAACCCGCACCCGACCGACGCCAGCGGGAAAGACCGCGAGAATCATCGTGTTCTGCACCAACAGTTCCCGGTGCGCCTGATGCAACACCCGGTCCACGCCGCTCGCTGCATACACGGCGTGGAGCTTGACGAAGGGGTCTGCGGTCGCCGCCTGCGGCTGGGCAAACCGGCGCACCACCGGCTTGACGTACAGCCCCGACAGCTCGTGCGCGTACCGTTGCACCAGCGGGACGAACCGCTCTTGCAGCCCCTTGGTGTTGGGGAAAACCTTCGATAACTCCTTGGCGATGCTGGAAAAGTCACCGCGCAGCAGTTGCGCAAGTTGCTGGCTGCGGAACGCAAAGGTCTCGGGCTTCCACGTTTCGATCTCGGTCATTGTGAACAGGGCCATGATTCCTCCGCGCCCGTGCAGGGTACGCTACTTCCGCCCGCGTCAAAAGTGCGGCCGTGCATTGTCCGCGCCGGGTGGGTCGTGCGCTGCGCCGTCGGGTCCAAGCCCCGGCCGGTTGGGGAGCCTGCCGCCGTGCAGCTCCTTGAACCTTGCCCCCGCAACGATGGCATAACGCAGAGCGTCAACCGCGTGGTCGTGCACGTTGTCCTTGTGCGGGACGTCGGTTGGGTTGCCCTCGCGGTCCACCTCGTACCTGTACGCCACCATCGACGGCAGGATGCCCGCGACGTCGCCGGGGTAGCTGCGGGGCAGCGATTGCGAGAATAGCAGTTTGGGTTCCCCCACGACAGGCGCAAGCATGTCCTGCACCAGCGCGACGCCGTTGCGCACGTACATGTCGTGTTTGCTGGCGAGGGTAAGCACCTGCGTCTTGCGCGGGCCGTACACCGTCCGCAGCCAGAAGTTCTCCTCGGGCACGGCTCGGTCGGCAGAGATCAGGAACGGCGCAACCCCGCCAAGCGTGGCGTCAATCCATGCCGTCAGCGCCGCGCGAAAATGCCCACGAGATTCAGGATTCTGCACTAGCTCTGCGCAGCATACCCAGCGACCATCGGGGGTCACTTGGAACGCCACCGCCACCGCCCGGTTCAAGCCCCAGTCCACGCCGACCACCCAGCGGGCGTCGTAGTGAAACCGCGGTGCCCACGGTATCAGGTGCCGCGCATCCTTGAACTCGCCGTACACCGCCGACATTGGCCGCAGCGCCAGCGCAAGCACCTCCTGCTCGTAGCGCCGCTGACCCATGCTCGCGCGCCACGCTTCGATGACGTCGCGCTGCAAGTGGGGGTTGTCCCAGCTTGTCGCCCGCGCAACGTAGAACTGCGGGTGGCCGGCGAGCTGGCGGTCCCTGAACAACTTGGTCACGCCGCGCAAGCCGTTGGGGGATGATGCCACCGCGAACGACGGCCGGGGGCAGGGCACGCGAACGCAGCCGATGGCGGTCTCGTACACGGTGAGTTCGTCGGCTTCGGACCAGCAGATCTCGTCGGCGCAGATCCAGCCCAAGTTCTGGCCGCGCAACTTGTCGATGCGCTCATACCCTTGCCAGTAAATCGTTGAACCGTTGTGCAGGTGAATCGCTTGCTCGTCGGCGCTGAACCGCTTGACCCAGTTGAAGCCGGTGGCGTCCTGCAGCCGCCGCAAGTGCTCACGCAAGAACGGCAGCAACACTTTCTTGATGTCCCGGTCGGTGCGGCCCAGCAACGCACCGGGCACGCCGGGGTTGACCATCGCCTGCATCAGGGCATCGAGGGTGAGCGTCCACGACTTGCCCGCGCCACGGCCAGCGACGAAGAAGCGGTTGCGTGCCCGCGACGACAGGAACTCTGCCTGTTTGCGATACGGCTTGAACACCGCAGCCAGATCGAGTTGCATGGTCTAGCTCACGTCGATCAGGTCGCCGCCTGCCGATGCGCGCCGCGCTGGCTCGACGCCATCGGGCAGCGGCGCCGGGTCGTCAA
>VGRO01000402.1 GCA_016875335.1 Deltaproteobacteria bacterium
TGGGACAAAGGAAAACGGGCGCGGATCGCGGCGCGCCACGACGGCGTGCGCGAGGTTGATGACTCGAGCGAGGCATGGCTGGCCGTGCCGGGCTGGTTGGCGCCGGCCGACGCGCGGTTCGACGCCGCCGCCGAACGCCATGCGGAGGCCGTGCTGGACCAGAACGCCGGCGTCTTGCGCGAGCTGGGCGTGTCGGGCGACGTGCGGCCCAGAGCGGGCAGGATCGGCCTGCAGTTGCGGGCGACGACGCGCATCGGTGCGGTGCCGCTGCTGTCGCCGGTCACGGGCCGGCCGGACCTGGGGCTCGTCGTGCGGCCGCGTCTGGCGTGGACGGGGCTCGGCGACGTGCTGGCGACCACCGGCTTCCGCCAACCGCCCACACTGCTGCCGCAACTGCCCGAGTTGCCACGATCAGAGCGCCGGGTGCCGTCATGGGTGTTGTCGTCGATCCTGCTGCCGCGCATCGAACGGCTGCTGCGGAGCCTCGAGCGGCGCTTCGAAATGGTCGAGGTCGACCTGCCGGCGCCCAAGGGCACGGTCGACTGGAACCGATACGCCACGCAGCGGCTCCCCCAGGCCCGAGCACTGGCCGTCCCGTGCCGCTTCTCAGACCTGCGCGACGACGGCGAGTTGCTGTCTGCCCTGCACTTCGCCGTCACGCGCCACCGCGCCGGCTTGCTCGGTCACCGGCACTCCGCGCGCGTCGTCCGCACGTTGCTTGACCTGTGCGAGCAGTTGCTGCACCGGTTGGCGGTCCAGCCGCCGCGGCCGCCGAGTGCCGCCGCGCGCCGCGCCTGGGCCCAACGGCCATTGACGCGTTCGGTGTTCCGCGAGGGGCTACAGGCGATCAACTGGACGCTGGACGAACGCGGGCTGGCCGGGCTCTCGGACCTGGAAGGCATCGCGTGGCGGCTGGATATGGCGGCGCTGTTCGAGGCGTGGGCAGAAGCCCTGGCCGACCGGCTCGCTCGCCGCATGGGTGCCACGGTCCGCGCCGGCCGCACCGAGGCCACGCGCGCGCACCTGCGCTGGGAGCCCCCGAGGCTGGGGATGCAAGGCTCGCTGCTCCCCGACGTGGTGCTGGAGCGCCCGGATTTCGCGTTGGTGATTGACGCCAAGTACAAGCGCCACGCCGAATGGATGCAGCGCGGCGGCTGGCAGGCTCTGGCGGAACCGTTACGCGAGGAACACCGGGCGGACCTGTTGCAGGTGCTGGCCTACGCGTCGCTGGTACGGGCGCCGCGCGTGGTCGTGTGCCTGGCCTATCCATACGCGGCGGACGCGTGGCCGGACCTTGTGGCGCGCGAGCACGCGTGGGCGAGCGCGGAGGTGCCGGCGCGCTGGGCGGGCGAGTGGACGGCGGGACCGAGATCGCTGACGGTTGCGTGGTGTGCGCTACCGGTTGGGGGTGAGGTGGATGGGGCAGTGGACGTGCTGCAAAAAGTCGCCGACCTCAACTTCGGCTCTCGCTGAAGGCCTTGCTGTGGGCGGTGCGGCTGGATCGCCCGCAGCCACAAGGGGTTGGGAGCGGTCGGTCGTTCGCGGAAGTGACGACGGCCGCCTGACGACGGGGGTGGCCCCGTGCACCGTGCGCACGGCCCGAGAGAACGAACCCACTCTGCCTCACCGCAGCGTGCGGATCGCGTCCGCCATCGCAGCCACATCGGGGTCAGGCGTCAAGTGCGACCACGACAGTCGCAGCGCGCCGTCGATGCTGGCCTTCGGCAATCCCATCGCGACGAGCACATGGCTCGGAGAATAGCTGCTCGACGTACACGCAGACCCGCTGGAGATCGCGACGACTTCCTTCCAAGCCAGCAGCACGGCTTCAGAGTCCAGTCCGTCAAACGAGATGTTGATAACGTGTTCCTGGCATCTGGACGGATCGCCGTGCAGTCGTGGCTCGACGGGCGCCAGACCATCTAAGGTGGTGTACTCGCTCGTGCGCACCGGGGCGACGGAGTGGCGCTTCCTGGCCGATCCGCGGTTGTTCAACGTCGCGATCTCGCGGGCGAAGTCGCTGCTCCTGATCGTCGGTGATCTGTGTTGACGGCTCCGCGAATTCGCCCATCTCCGGCGTTTCGCGCCACCCCCGCCAGCCCCGCATAGCCGCGTCAGCGCCGTCGACCTGATCCAATCCGATCGGCGGCGGTCCGCACTGTGGGAAGCCCGCAGGGTTTTCCACAGGTCCGCCCATCCATCCACAAGCCCTGTGCACGCCGCCGCCTGCGTTCACACCGAGCGCGTTCGTGGACAAGTCGCGGCTGTCGTTCAAGTTGCCGAGCGGCGGGGCAGGCAGGCCTCTTGGTTCTGGATTGACGGCCCGGACTGCGAGGCCTGCCCCGGTCCCCCGCGCGCGCGTGGTGCGCAGAGCCGCGGTCGATTCTGCGCGGGCGCCCGCGGGTCGTCGAGTCCCCGCACGGGTGGCCGTGGCGGTCGGGAGTCTGCGCCAGTACGTGTGCACGCGGTGCCGCGAGGTCGTGCACGTGTGCGGGCCGTGTGATCGCGGGCGCTCGTACTGCTCGCGGTGCGCGCCCGGGGCCCGGCGCGAGCGCGTGCG
>VGRO01000403.1 GCA_016875335.1 Deltaproteobacteria bacterium
CAGCTGTGACGTGGTCAAGGGCTGCGTGTACCAGCAGGCCGGCGCCTGTGACGACGGCGACCCGTGCACGGCCGACAGTTGCAACCCGGCCAACGGCGCCTGCAGCCACGCAGCGGTCGCCAACTGTGCGGTTGGGCGTGCACGGGCAACGACTCGGTCAACGACTATGCGGGCGGGCTGAAGATCTCGCAATACTGCAGCAAGGACGGCTACCTGGTCCTGCGCCTGACCGTGACGAGCCACTACTACCTGGGCTTCGCCATCTCGGCGTGGTTCACCAATCCGACCGGCACCGCGTTCGACGTGCAGGCGACGGCCGTCATGCAGCCCGCGGATCTTTGACGGCGGCGCGCTTGGGTATCGGCCGGAACGCGCCCGCCAGGTCCTTCAAGCGCACATCAGGCTGCTTGTGCCGCCGGTACAGCGTCGTCGCGGTCGTCCAACTCAGCACGCGCCGCACCCAACCGGCCTTGCTCGCCCAGAACAAGAGCCGGTAGCACGCGGCCAATTCCAGCCCCCACAGCGCCGTCGACAGCGGCCAGTCGAGCCAGATCGGCAGTTCGGCGCCGTACAGCCAGGGCAGGAGGGGGATGGTCATCACGAGGCACAGCGCGACCGCAAAAAGGTGGCTCGCGTCGATGGCCTGGCGCGGGCAATACGACATGCAGCGCATGCAGCTTTCGCAGTCCCAGGTCCAGAATGGTCGTTCGCCGCGCATTTGGACGGCGCCGACCGGACACGCCGCCACGCACAGGCCGCACGCGTTGCAAGCGTTGGTGGCGAAGAAGAGCTTGCCGAGTCCCGCGCGACCGAGCACGAGGTAGCCCAGCGAGATCGGCACCAGCGGCAGGCCGAGAAGCAAGTCGTAGGCCGCGTTGCGCGTGAACCACCACGAACCGCCGCCGAGGACATGGTGCGCGAACCGTTGCGACACGGGCTTGGCGCGCTCGCCGATGGCCTGCACCTTCGCGGGCTTCAGCGCCGAGTGCAGCGACATCCAGTTCGACGGCATGTCCACGCCCAGCCAGCCGCGGACACCGTAGCCCTTGCACGCGAGCAGCAACGCCGCCAGGAAGCATGCGGTCCCTGCGAGCCCCGGCGTGAACACGCGCCCGAACTGCAGGCCGCCGCGCGTGGCCACGCAGAACGCCCGCGCACCGCGGCTGCGGGGGAAGCGCCAGAGCGTCTTGCACACGATCCAGGGCGTGGTGAAGCCATGCGTGGGCATCAACACGCCGACCAGGCTGCCGGGATTCGCGTCGATGGCGTCGGTGCGGGTCCTGTGGTCGATGTGCTGGATGCTGGAAGGGATGCCGAGTTCCAGCGCGGCGTCGGCCATCCAGCGCGCGACCAGCAGCGTGTTGCCGGTGCCGGAGAAGGTCCAGAGGGTGAGGCGGTCGGCGGGCGGCATGGGCGTGCATCCGATCCCGCCACGGGAGGTGTAGCGTAGCGGGGCGGTCGGGCACAAGGGTCGCGCGGCCATCGCAGCGCCTTTACAACTGCGCCGCTTCTGGTCACAGTCGTGGGCGTTCGGCCGCTTCGAGCCCATGAACAGACGACGGAAAGCGCTGCATTGCTTTGCCATCCTCGCGCTGACGGCCGGTGTCGCCGCGTGTTCGGGCGGCACCTTCTCCTACCCGCTGGCGCCGAAGCAGTACGGGAAGGGCACGGCGGGCCAATTCACCAAGGTCCACACGCACGACGGCAACGTGTTCGTCACGGCGTCCGCGCTCTTGGCGAAGTCGCCCGACCGCTTCGTCGGCTACGGCCAGCTGTTCGACGCGGATCGCGAGCCGCGGTCGCCGCCCGAGACGTGGCACGAGATTCCCATCGCCGACGTCGCCCTGGTCGAGAGCAACAACCTGCGCACGGTGCCGAACGACGCGCGCTACATGTTCATCGGCGCCGGCGGCGTCACGGGCGCGATGGCGCTGTACTGTGCGGCCAACCCCAAGGCGTGCTTCGGTTCGTGCCCGACCTTCTACGCCGGTGCCAAGGCGCAGGGGGCGATCCTCGCCGAGGGTTTCTCGTCGTCGATTGCGCGCAGCCTGCAGGAAGTCGATGTCGATCCGCTGCCGGGCGTGCGCGCGTCGGACGGCCGCGTCACGCTGACCATGACGAACGAGGCGCTGGAGTCGCACGCGGTCGCCGCGCTGGACCTGATCGCGGTCGAGGGGCTGGCAGGTGGCGAGATCGTGCGCTCCGGCGAGACCTTCCTTGCGCTCGACGACCTGCGCGCGCCCAGCCGGTGCCGCAGCGAACACGCGGGCGACTGTACCGCGGCGGTGTGGGCGAACGACGGCGACGAGCTGCATGTCCGCGCGAACGCTTCGGACCTGGCGCATTCGCATGCCATCGAACTGACGCTGCCGCTGCCCCGTGGACGCGCGGCCTCCAGATCGGCGATGGATTCGCTGCCGTGCCGCACCATCAGCTCGCGCAGCAGGTCGTTGCTGGCGGTGTTGACCCAGTGCGCGCGCATGAACTCAGCCGCTTGCGCGATGCGCCGGCCCGGCTCACCCTGGCCGAGTCCGCCGTCGCCAACCG
>VGRO01000404.1 GCA_016875335.1 Deltaproteobacteria bacterium
GCCGTGGCCGCGGGCCTGCTGTACGCGGGGTACGGCCTGGCCGTGCGCCAGGCCATGGCAAACTACAGTTCCGTGGCGGCGTTCGCGGCCATCAGCCAGTGGACCGCCGCCGCGACGGGGATTGCGATGCTGGGGTTTGGCCGCGACCACGGGGCTTCGGCTCTTGCGCTCCCCGCGGGGCAATTCGGGTTGCTGTTGCTGAGTTCGGTGATAGGGATCGCCCTGGGCCACGTCTTCTACTACATGGCGATGGCGCGGCTCGGCGTAGCGGTGACGGCCGGCGTGCTGCAACTGCAACCCTTCACGGTCGCGGTCGGCAGTTGGTGGCTCTTCGGCCAGACGCTCGGCGGGGCGCAGTTGGCGACGGGCGTGCTGGCGGTGGCGGGCGCAGTGCTGCTGGTGGCGCAACCGCGCGCTGCCGCGGCTGATCCGTCTGCAAAGCGGTCGAGCGTCACCTCGCCTCGACAGTAGTCGCAGCTCTGGACCACTTCCAGGAGACCGGGGCCAAGCCGGCGGGTGGCTTGGTGCAGACGGCGGTCGAACCAGGCCCAGTCGTAGGTCATTCCACCTGTCTTTTCATCACATCTCCTGGCCGGGCAGGCCGAACGCCAGTTGCACTGCCTCGACGCGTTCCGAGAGCTTGTCCCAGCCGCGCCAGAGCTTGGCATACCCAGGCGATGCCCCCTTCTTGGGCATCCAGCCGCCCAGTTTGGCCAGGGCCCTGCACGCCCAGGTCGCCGCGCGCGCCAATCCCGCCATCGGCCGCGCGCCGCGTCCGCGGCGTACCGCCATCGGGTTGCTTGCGCTAGGGAGCTGTTGCGATCGCCACACTGCCCATGAACTTCTCGTGTGCTATTGAACTGTTGAACGGCGCGCCGCCAAAACAGCTGCTCCACTGGGGGCGACACGATCACGGGTGATCGGGCGAATTGACGGCCGGGCCGGGCCGGGCCGATGATAGCACGAATCACATGTTATCGTCGACGTGCACTTGCAATTCCGGGCATGCTCTTGCGTTTTCGGGCTCGAATCGCCGTGTCGTCGACCAGCGGCGTTACCATTCCGGTGCTTGAGGCATTCGAAGAGCGCCCAACGCTCGCCCAATCGCAGTTGGCGGATACCGCATTCGCCGCGCAGTCGCTGGCGTGAGGTCGTCATGCGCGGTCGGCTCGACTGGGCCGCGGCGCACGCAGGGGCAATCGGCGGCCGTAAGAAAACGGGCCTTTCCAACGCCCAAGCAGCGTGCCACATTTGGCACAACGGCGCACTGGATTCTGCGCCATCGGTGGCAAGCGCTCCAACTGCCGGTTTCAGCGACTGATTGGGTGTGACCGTGACGCCGTTCGTTCTGCCCGTGCAAGGACAAGTGCTCGCAGCCGGCGTGCCCGCTTCCGCTGTGCAGATCGAGTTGCTGCTGACAGAATGGAGCGGCTACGGCGCGATCTTCGCAGGCCAGACCGCACTGGCCCGGATGGTACGTTTGCAGCACTGCTGGATAGCGCGACACTTCCCGCACCGGTGTCTCTGCGTCTCCCGCCTGGCCTTTTCGCGCGGGCAAGTGTGCCGGGCGGGGCGACGATGCTCTCCACCGGCGTCCTGCTCGCCGACGCGATCGCCGCGTTCGAGCGCGAGTATTACGATGTCGCAAACGCCTATCGGGCGGCCAAGACGCGCTGGCTCACGGAGTCGCGGAACGTCGCGGGCTGCCTGCAATCCGCTGCAATACACCTCCCGGCGTTTACACTGCTGGGAACAATGCCATTCTTGGCTGAGGTGGAGCAAGTCCACGAAGGTCGCGACGAAGAAGCTAAAATCAATGAAATTGAGCACTTGACAAAGCCTTCGGCTACGCGTTACGTGCCTGCTTTTGCGCCCTTGCGCGAACCGGGCTTCTTCTATCGCGCGCACGCCGCCCATGGCACGGTCGCCTGGAATCACGACGTGGACCTGAGCCCCGAGACGGTGTGGGCAGAGACGGTGCGGTCGGCAGCGTAAGGTCTGCTACGGCTTGGCAAAGTACTCTTCGGTCTTGAATAAGTAGTCGGATCCTGCCTGTGGGGCATGGCAGCCGCGGCAGGTAGCAAAGTCCTCCCCCGTCGGCGTGTGCGTATCGGCTAGCCATGCACCGTAGAGCCAGTCGCCGTTGCCGATCGTACCTGCTTTGAGCGTCGCCCCGGCGCCGTGCACCTTGTGCATCAGATACACCTTGGTCAACTTGCCCTTGACGAACGTGCCAGTCGAGTCCGTCGCCGCCTCAAAAACGTCCACCACGAGTTGGCTCTCGTCGGGAAATGGTTCGCCCGCTTTTGCCGTCGCGCCCACTGGGTTGATATACAGGTCCCGGATCTGCTTTTTGTCTTTGCGCTCGACGCCCGACACGAAGGACGGCCAGGTGCGGTAGTTGGCGGGAGGGATAGGAACCGCAAACAAGGTTGGCCCCGAGGCCGCGCCGGCCGAAACCGGCTTTGCACCCCGCCGGACCCTCCGGCTCGGGCGCGGCCGCCACTGTGCGCCGCGCTTTTGGCCTTGTCAACAGCTGGTTTT
>VGRO01000405.1 GCA_016875335.1 Deltaproteobacteria bacterium
ATAATAAGTCGATCACTCTCACATCAGGACGGAGCCGCGAGTCGGACCTTTGGTCCGCGAGCTGGCGACCCACGGAGCAAGCAAACGGGCCCGAGAAATGATTGAGTAAATCATTTCCTGGCCCTCAATCCACGCGAAAGTGGAAGGCCTTGCCGACGCGATGCACGACGCCGCGCTGCAGGACCTTCTCTTCGGGCGGCAGCACACGCCACCTCTGACGCTCCTTGACCTCGACCTGGGTGCGCTGCTCGATGCGGATGTCGCGTCCGTCGGCGTGCAGGACCACCGCGCCGCCTGCGCCTTTGCGCACCGTCATGCCGCTGCCGTCAAAGGTGCAGGTGGCAGAGCGGTAGAAGCCGCGCCGTCCCCCGGGCGCCGAATAGAGCGGGCGGCCGCCGTCGCGGGCCAGTTGGGCCTCTTGCGCGCCGACGAAAAGCATGGCCGAGTTCGGAAAGCGGTCTGGCTTGATGATGCCGACGACGACGAATACGGCGACGACCGCGGCAGCCACCGCCAGGATCCACGGCAGGTAGCACTGCCAGAGCGGAGTCGGCGCCACCGCGGCCAGCAGTACCACCCTGGCGGCGCGGTCGGCTTCGACCAGGCCCTTGCCGATGGGTTGCAGCAGCACGGCCGCCGCCGGTCTTGCGGGCACTGGCCCGCAGCGCGGCGCGGCGTAGCACAATTCGACCGGCTTGTCGGCTACGTAGTCCACCACCACGGCCGGCCCGCCGTGGGCGACCGGGATGAGCGGGGTCCCAGGTCCCGCCCGCACGTGGACCAGCAGTTCAGGCCAACCCGGGCTGCCGTCAGGCTGGGCCGTCGGCCGCGACACCGCCAGCTTCTGCCCACCGCGCAGGTGTTGGCTGCCGGCAAAGTCGACCGGCTTGCAGTGCTGTTGCAGGCCGCAGCCACCCGCGACCGCGCCAAAATCGACCTTGTCTGCGGCGACCTTGAGGCGGACGTTGGCGTAGACGGTCACCGCAAGCACCGGTCCATCGCGCACGCCCGTGGCGGTCCGTGCCCGCAAATTGACCTGGACTTTTCCAGCGGCCGGTGCCGTCCAGGCGCAGCGGAACTCGGCACCTGATTTCTCGCACGGTGCGGCCCGGCCGTCGGTATCCAGCTCCAGGCCCTGCAACTGCGAATTGAGCCACGCCTCGGTCGGCGGTTGACCGTCGCTGCGACGGATCCGTACCGTGCGTTGCAGCGTCGTGCCCTCCAGTACCTCGGGGGGCAACGGCGGTGACGGGAGGTTCCAGCCCTCTTCGAGGTGGCCGGGTTCGATCGGCCTGGGAGCCGCGGGCGGCGACTGGGCCATTGCCAGACCCGCCCATCCCAGGATCGGCACAAGCCACAACGCGCGTGCGGCGCGGGCCAACCGGTGGGGCATTGTGCGCCGTCTCAAGCCTGCACGCCGTGCTTGTCGAGGTAGTCGCGCAACGACGCTACGAGGTTCTTGAGTTCGCCGGCGCGGCTGTTGGCATTTTCCAAGGTGTCGCGCATCAGTTCGCTGCCTTCGCTGCGCTCGTCGTCGTCGTCGCTGTTGAGCATCCGTGCGGCATCGCCGATCGAACGGAGGTCGGGGCGGAACGACGACACGACGCCGTACAGGTCAGCCACCGTCTGGCCGATACCCGACAGGTCGGCCCCGCCGCCGCCCACCGGCGCGGCCTTTGCAGTGGCAGCCGCCTTTTCGGCCTCGGCCAGCCTTGCCTGCAGCGACTCGACCCGCTGATCGAGGTCTCGGCTGGCCTTGCGCGCGGACTTGGCCTCGGCTTGCGCCGATTCCAGTGCTGCGTTGGCGGACTCCAGGTCGCGTTGGGCGTCGGCGACCGCGGTCAGCGCCTTGCGCAACTCCTCGGGGTCGGCGCCCGGCGCGGCCGGTTGCTGCGCTGCGAGTTCCTCGCGCAACTGGTCGAGTTTCTCGCGCAGGTGGTTCGCGTCTGCGCGGGCCTTGTCGGCCTGCTCGCGCAACTGCTCGCGACCGCCTGCGGCCTCGGCGAGGCGGTCCTTGGTGTCTGCCAACTCGGCCGCGAGCGCAGCCAGTTCGGAGCGCCCGGCGTCGCCCGCCTCGGCAGCCCGCGCCTTGGCCTGGGTCACCTCGGCCTGTGCCGCCGCCAGCTCCGATTCCAAGATCGCGGCGCGGGCGTCGGCGGCGTCGGAGGCGACCTTGGCGGCGTCCACGTCGGCCTGCGCAGCGCCAACGTCGGCGCGGGCGGCGTCAAGCTTGCTCTGCACGTCGGCGAGCTGGTCGCGCAGGGCCGCTGCCTCCGCCGCGCCTGCGTCGCCCGTTTCGGCGGCGGCCGCGGCCTGGGCGCGGGCGTCCTCGAGGGCGGCGCGCGCGGTGTCGAGGTCGCCTTGCAGTTCGGCCGCGCGGGCGGCCGCGGCGTCGGCGTCGGCCTTGGCGGCGTCGAGCTCGCCCTGCACGTCGGCGAGCTGGTCGCGCAGGGCCGCTGCCTCCGCCACGCCTGCGTCGCCCGCTTCGGCGGCGGCCGCGGCCTGGGCGCGGGCG
>VGRO01000406.1 GCA_016875335.1 Deltaproteobacteria bacterium
CAGCGGCGCGCGAGCGCGCACCCTGCCGTGGTAGCCCGGCAACTGCCCGACCAGCAGCACCTCGTTGCGCCCATCCAGCGCCGCTTGCACCCACCGGCCGCTGCACTCCGCTGGCAGCCGCGCGTACGGCCAGCGAAACCTGGGCGCGCCCGCAGCGCAGCGGCGGCAGTCGCGCCGGCGCACAAGCTCGACGTTGCGCCCGACACGGACGATCGCGACGGCACCGCTGGCGAGCTTGAGCAGGTGGTCACGCTGGCTGCGCCAGTCCGAAAAGACCCGCCCCGCCGAAAACGCCGTGGCGTCGGCGTGGCGCAGCGCCAATGGTGCGCGCCGGCGGGCCAGAAAGCGCCCGAGCGCTGGCGTGCGCCGCCACATGCGGCTGTGCAGGTTGCGCGATCGGGCGTGGCGGGTGCACCCCGCGCCGCTGGCCCAAGCCGCGCGCAAGTTGGACAGCGCCGTTCCCGCCAGCGGCCAGATCGCGCACGGCCCGGCCACGCGGCCGAACCCGGCCAAACCAACGGTGCGACCCGGCTCGACCACGATGGGGCGAATGGCCGCGGCCGCTGCCTGCAAGCGCTCGCTCCAGGCGGCGACCACGCGCCGCCGTGGCAAGGCATAGGCCGGTCGGATAATCGCACCGCAAAAGTCGATGCCACGGCTCGCGAGCTGTAGCGGCCGGCTGGCGTGCACGGCAAGGCCAAGTCGTTCGCGCAGCATGGCGATGATGGCGGCGCGCGCCCGCTCCAGCCGGGCGGCGTCCGTTCCAAGCACCACGAAATCGTCCATGTAGCGCACGTAGTGCCCAAGCCCGAGTTCGCGCTGCACGAAGGCATCCAGCCCCGCCAGGTAGGCGTTGGCGAACCACTGGCTGGTCAGGTTGCCAATCGGCAGGCCGCGCCCGGGCGCCTGCTGCGACAACCGCTTGTGCGGCGGCACGCGCGCAAACGCTTGCGGGTTGCCGACGCGGGCGGCGCGCCGCGCGGGCTCGTCGTCCAGCAGCGCCCGCACGGCGGTCGCCAGGTCATACGGCGGGTCTCGCGTGGCCACGGCCTCGCGCAATGGCCGCTGCAGCAACGCCCACAGTCGTTCGCGGTCGATGGTGTGGAAGAAGTTGACGACGTCCATTTGCAAGGCCCACACGCGCACCTTGCCGTGGCGAGACAAGCTCCACATCGACTCGCGCAGCGCGCGCACCGCGGCATGGGTTCCTTTGCCCTCGCGACAGGCAAAGGTGTTCGGGCACAGGCGCCGGTCGATGGCCGGCGCCAGGTCCTGTACGATCAAATGGTGGACCACGCGGTCAGAATACCGCGCAGCGTGCACCTCGCGGTGCTTGGGGCGGGTCGTGACGAACACGAGGCCGGGCGCAGGGCGCCACTGGCCTGCGGCCAACTGGTCTGCCAGCCCGATCAAGCGCTCTGCGCGGTTGGCGCGCAGGGCGATCGCGTCGGGCCGCGACTGTTTGCGGCGCGCGCAACGCTGCTCGGCGTCGTGCAGACGACGCAGCAGCTCGTCCTTGCGCGCACCATTGGCCACCCTCGCCCCCCTCTCCATCGCCGACCTCACCGTACGCACCGCACACGGTTGTTGTTGGTGATGTCGTTGTTGTTGCTGTTGCCGTTGTTGAAGTTGACGTTCCACGCGTTCGAGGACGGCGACGGCTGGTACGCCGCGGCAACTGGGCCCGCTGCTTGGGTGCGACCCTTGCGGATCGCCTGGCGCATGCGCACGGCCGCCGCCCTGATGGCCGACGACCGCGAGGCACGCGCCGCGCTGGATGCCGGCGACCTGCCGGCGAACGGACCGCACGGAGACATCTGGGCACGCTGCCTGGCGGCCCCGCGCTTGCGCGCTTTGCCGTTGCTCATTCTGGCCCCCGCTGAATTGCGGGCTGTGGAGCCACAGCCCGCGACTGCACACTGTGGCGCCGCCAGGCTTCCGCCTGCCGGGCCAGGTCCACCACCTGTCGCGCCAAGTCGGCATAAGCGGTGAACGAGGCATAGGCCTCGATCTCCTTGCCGAGATTGACCATGATCTTGAGAGACTCGGCGGCCAGGCACAGCTCGTTCAGCGCGGCGACACGCTGATCGCGGTGGTTCGCGCGCATGATGAGCACCGGCACCCGCAGCGACTGCAGTCGCAGTTCGTTGCCAAGGACGTACCTGTGATGGTTCGAGAACGCCTTGACCGTCTTGTCGAGGCAGACGAACAGCGCCACCGCGGCCTTGTAGATGGCGAGGCCTTGATAGTGGAAATCGTGGTTCGAACCTGCCGACTGGGTCATCGTGCACTACCTTGCTGACCGTTGGAGCTGAAAATTCTGCGCAGCGCGCCTTCGGCGCGCAAGGGTCAAAAAGTCAAAGCGCCAAACCGTCGAATCGTCCTCCGTCGCCGACCTCACCGTACGCACCGCACACGGTAGTTGTTGGTGATGCCGTCGTAGATGCTGCCGCCGATGTTGAAGCTGACGAGCCACGCGTACGAGGACGGCGACGGCTGGTACGCC
>VGRO01000407.1 GCA_016875335.1 Deltaproteobacteria bacterium
CATGGCCGTCTTGAGCGGCGTGATGACGTCGCCCACGTAGGCCTCGGCGGCGTCGTGCAGGAGCGCCGTCAACTGCTCGCGGGCGGTGGCCTGCGGTCGCGCCTCCCGGAACACCCGCAGCACGACCAAGCTGTGGTTGGCGACGCTGTAGTGCTTGTCGAGGTGGCCGCCGAAGCGCGGGATGCGCGACAGCGCGTGGGCGATGTCCGTGAGGCGGATGTCCTCGGCCTTGGGGTTGGACAGGTTGAAGGACACGCCGCTTGCGGTGTGGAAACGGGTGCCGCTGTTGTGGCATACTGCCGGACTCGCTGGCTCAACGGCTTTGGTTTCGGACATGAAGAAGTTCCTTGTTTCCTCTGGGTTGTACGTGGCTATGGTGGCCTGCAACAAGCCCGCCGAGCAGCCGGCAGCTGCTGTCGAAGTCGCCGAGGCCGGCGCGGAAGTGGCCGCGCTGCCCGAGGACGTCTCGGCGGCGGTCGACGTGTCGCCTTCGGCGGATGTCTCGCCGGCCGTTGACGCCTCCCCAGCTGTGGACGTCTCGCCCGCCGGCAACTGACGCACGATACACAGGATCTCCACTAGGCGGCGTTGCAGGCGGACCTGAAGGGGACAGGGAACGTCCGGCGGCTTTGCCTCTTGGATCAGCTGCTCGCAGTACACGACCGCGTCCAGCAGCTCCTGGTACAGGTCGACGCGGGCATCCCGGCCGTTGTTCGCCTGCAGTCCCACGCCGTATTTGGCGATGCCGAAGGCGTGCCGCTGCCCCATGTCGGCCAGTACTTCTGGGCTGACGTGGCCGACAAAGCGATGGATGGCGAGCGGCCACAGCGCGCCGCCGGTGCCGGTACGTGGGGAGGGTTGGGGATCGGTCCAGTAAGTACTGTTCATAGTTGCTCCTTGATGACGTGATATCGATTGCGGCGCTCGGGGCCAACCTCGTCGGCTATGCGGGCCGGTTCCATCACTTCCCCCTCACAAACGCGACAATCCGCGCCGCCTTTGCGGCGTCGGCGGTGCAAACGGAACTTCGGCGGGCTGGCGTGCTGCACGTCGATGCCGGGAGCGTCACGATTCGCGACGAGCGGCCGTAGTTGTCTTGGCCCGCAATCCAACCCGCCCAGCCTTCGAGCGCACGCTCCCCGTCGTTCGCCCAAGTGGCAGTGTCGCGTTCAGGGCGTCCCAGAAGTCGCAGGGCGCGGCGGCTGGCGCTGCTTTGACGTAGGCGTCCCGCAACTCGGCCTCCTCGTCGGGCGTCCAGCGGCGGTGGTTTGCCCCCTTGGCGGTCGCTGCGCGGCGCTCCCATTGGTGGCACGCGGAACATAGGCCACGCGCACGCACTGACGCCTTGCCGCAAACGGCGCAGCGCAGCCCGCGGGCAGCGTCGTAGCACGGGTGGCAGACCCCGCCGCGGGCTGGGAGGCCGTTGCGAGGGCAATCAGGCGTTGCGCATCGCATCAACTCCTCGCCGTCGTCACCCACGGCGACACCCCCTCGCCCACCGCGCACGTTGGCACGCGGGGCACTCGCCAGCCCCCGGCGCGTCATAGGGCCGCGTCTCTGTCCGCGTCCTTCCGCAGCGCACGCACGGCACAAGCCGACGTGGGCGCGGCACGATTTGCCGACCAGCCTTCGCGAGCACCCGGCGCACGGTGTCGGCGCTGCACCCTACGGCGCGAGCGATAGCGCCCACGCACTCGCAGCGGCCTAGCGGTCGATCTGGGTCGGCGTGCAGGGCGTCCAGCGCGGCAATGATGGCGTCGGCGCAAGCGGCGCGGCGGTCTTCGATGGTGCCGTGGGTCTCTCGGTATCGCTCTTTTGCTCTGTCGCGGTAGCACTCGACGCACAGGCCGCGGCCATGGTGGCGTCGGTCGGGGTGGCAGGTTGCGGGCCGGGGCGGCGTGGCGGTCACGGCGTCCTCCCCAGCCGCATCGCAATGGCGATGGCAATGGCTTCGTCTGTGCAGCAGGCGACCTCGACCCATACGCCGTCAATGCCGTCGCAAGTGATGTTCCGGACCGGGTGCGCGTCGTCGTCGCGCACCACCAGCAGACGCTCGGCCTCCTCCAGCGGCCAATGGAATCGCCGCCACGGCAACCCAGGGTCCAGCGTGGTAACGACGGACAGGTCACGGGCGACCTCGATAGCGTCGCTGCGTCTGATCATGGCTCCTCCAGCGCGGCGACCAGCGCCGCGACCTCGCTCTCGTGGTAGCCGTCAAGCCAGCGGTCGTGCGACCAGATGCGCCACCGTTGGTCGTGAACATAGGTCACGGTCAGCGGACCCCGCGCCTTGCGCACCAGCTCCAGCAGGCATCCGCGCGTCGCCGGATCGTCGAGGTCGAGCACCATGTCGGCGAAGGCGAGGGTGTACGGGTCCGCCACGCAACCAGGCGCCCACGTAGACCCCCCGACGAAGCGGTACTGCTGCGTGCCCTCCAGCCGGAAGCCTGCCATGCCGGGGAGCCAGCGCCAGTGCGTGCACGCGACGGCGCGGCTGGCGAGGTCT
>VGRO01000408.1 GCA_016875335.1 Deltaproteobacteria bacterium
GGCAGGTGGAAGACACGGTTGCCCGACTCGCGCACGAACACAACGTAGCTGTCGTCCTGCCCGGCGACGGCTGCCTGCATGCCACGCTGTGCGTGGCCGGTGGAGAAGCCATAAAGAGTCCAGCCATTTTCCCACTTGGACTGCGAGGGGATGTCCAACGGCAGGTCAACCAGTGCCGCCTTGCCGGTCGTCTGGTCGACAACCCCTGTCTGCAAGTCCCACGACGACCAAGGGGCCCCGCCCCACTCGAACCTTGAAGATGCCCAGCGCACCGCCCCAGAGACACCGAGGCCAAGACGCAGCAGTTGCTTGACTTGCTTCCCGTTGCACTCGCAGGTGCAGCCACCTCCCGCCACACCGATGCCATCGAACAGCGTCGACACGGGCTGGCCTACGAGCTTCCTGGTGATCCAGAGTTTCCCGTCAAGCCGAGCTTCGCCGCGGGCGAGCGCGCCATGCACCGCTGCAACCGCAATTGCCCCGCTGCCCCCTCCACCCAGGTTTGCATCCGAACTGCCACCGGCTGGCGGGACCGTCCATGCCTGGCCTTGTTGCTCGCCCAGGACGCAACAGCTGTTTCCGCACGGCTTGGCCGTCTCGACGAACTCGACGACCTGACCGAGGGCGAAAGCGCCGGCACCGTGGGCGGCCGGGCCGACGCGGCGCGCGACAGTTCCACCGCCTGGCAACGTGCCACTCGCCTTCAGCCCCCCATCCTGCGCCACGCTGACGAAGTGCGCCCCCGGAGCCTGCGTGATCATCACCGGCATCTGGTCGTCGTCCTGGCCGACGCTCGCCGGCACCGCCGCAGTGTCCTTCGGCAGGAACGCCCCGAACCGGCACTGCGGCGTGCACACGAAAGCATGCTTTCCCTCTGGTTCGCAGTCCTCGCCCGGGTCGAGCTTGCCGTTGCCGCAGCAGGCCGGGGTGACCACGCAGCCCTGAACCATGTCGCAACTGCCCTTGCCGCACGCGCCGATGTCCGGGCACGCGACGGCCTGCTTTCCGCCGCACGCGCCGGCCGTGCACTTCCCCGGCAACTCGCACGCATCGGCGGCCGGACAAGTTGCGCCATCGGCCAGCGGCTTGGCCTGGCACACGCCGGTTGCGCAAGTGCCGACCGGCGCACACCATCCGGGTCCGGCGCAGGTGGTACCGTCGGCCAGGGGCCCAGCGACGCACACGCCGCCCGCGCTCTTGCCGGCCATGCAGGGGTTGGCCTGGACGCACGCGCCGACGCCGACGCGCAGCCAGACGACCTCGTGACCACGAGCGGGATCGAACCCGGTCCAGACCAGGGCCTCGCGACCGCCGCCGTCCGTTGCCAGGCGACCGCTGAACTGGTCATGGCGCAGTTCGGCGACTGGTGAGGTTGCCGGGCCGACCTTCAGGTCGGTACCGATCCGCACGAGACGAACATCCGAGCGATTGGCCGGCGCGGAGCCTTCCCAAGTCTGGGTGGTCGACACCAGCCAGCCACCACCTGGCGCGGCCCGGACGTCGTCGATGCGGCTGGCTTTCGAGTCCGGCATCACTGTCGCGACGACCTGGCCCTCCTCGACGATGCGCACCTCCTTGTCCTTGCCGTACGCCAACTTGCCCGCGCCGTCGGCGGCGACGGCATCAATGAAGTAGCCGGCGTTGGCGCCGGAGTGGATCAGCAGCGGCGTACCCTGCGGCACACCTGCCGCGCTCAGCCGCTGCAGCAGCACCTCGCGCAACCCGACCTGAGTCTTGCGGGTCAGCAAGAGCAAGAAGCCGGTCGGCAACTGCGGCGCCAGGCCGATGCCGTTCGCCTCGTCGGTCGGTGCGAGCAGGCTCCCCAGGGGTACCGGCACGGGCGACAGCGGCGACGCCGCCAGCACGAAGGCGCAGGTGGGCGACTTGCCGGCGAACTTGCCATTGCCGTCGTAGGCCTGTGCCTGCCAGCAGACCAGCCAGCCCTTGCCGTCGGCACGCGGACTGAGGGCAATGCCGCCCGACGGATTGTACGAGCCGGCCACGGCAGTGGCCCACTCGGCTGGCGCCAGCAGAGCGTCGTAGGCGCGCACGTTGAGCTTGTAGTTCTTTTCGTTCTGGTTGACGCCATACCAACCGGGCTCGGCCCAGGCCACGATGACGTTGGCGCCGTTGACGGATAGAGCCAACTGGCCCCGCTCGTGCGGCAAGAAGCGCGAGTCGATGGCCGTCTGGTTGACCTTGACCGGACCACGCCGCAGCACGCCGTCGCCGCCGACCAGCGCCAGCCAGACGCCGTAGTCGAGGGCGTTCCCGGCGCCCGTCCAGCCGCGCCAGGCCAGCGCCAGCAGCCCCGAACCCAAGGGCGCCACCTCGACCATGCCGTTGTCTGGCTTGGCGAATCCAAGGGCCACGGGCGCGGCCTTGCATTCGCCGGTGCACGCCGGCGTGCCGCTGCCGCCGCCGTCGCACTCCTCTGCGCCCTCGACCGTGCCGTTGCCGCAGCAAGGGGCCTTCGCGATGTGCGTGCAGCCCTTG
>VGRO01000409.1 GCA_016875335.1 Deltaproteobacteria bacterium
GATTTACTCAATCATTTCTTGGGCCCGTTTGCTTGCTCAGTGGGTCGCCAGCTCGCGGACCAAGGGTCCGACTCGCGGCTCCGTCCTGATGTGAGAGTGATCGACTTATTGTTTTCCAGTCCCTAACTGCCGCCTTCTCTGCCAGCTTCGCGTGGTGCTCGTTCACCCGCCCGCGCCAAACGTGTTGTACCACGGCGCGCTTTGCACGTCTTTGCCGCAGTCCTCGGCCCGGTGGATGTTGGGCTGGTTTGCTTGAGCGCGACCTACGCAATGCCGAGGACCGGGTCCAGGGCCTTGGTCTTGTTGTTGGCCTTGACCTTTGAGCGGAAATAGCGGCCGTCTCGGATGCGCTTGCCGCTGCTTTCGGTGGTATTGTTGATGGCCGTGGCTTTCTTTTCGCAAGTATGCGACGGCCTTGTCTCCAGGGGCGACTGCATTGGTAGCTTGGGGCGCGTCCAGAAAGAACGTCGACCCTCGGCGACCAAGGGCGGTCCGCCGACCTGGAAAAGCCCGCGGTGCAGGTCGGTCGAGAGCACCAGCCCCTGACCACCGCTCAACCGGCCCGCGCCCGCGCCCCGGGCGTACGCAAACTAGTATGTTCCAACGATCTTGGCCGGTCCACCCTTGACCTTGAGCGCGATCGACGCAGCGTCCAGTTTGCCGTCGCCGTCCGAGTCCATGTCGGTCTCGACCGCGCTCTCCAGCACGGACTTCAGCGCGTCCTTGGGCAGCGGTAGCCCCTCGTCCGGCAGCGCGTCGATGGCGGCGAGCAGCGTCGCCTTGGGCACCGACCCCGACAGGATCCCGGAAAACGCTGTCACGTTGCTGCCCGACAGCGTCGCCGTGCCGACCAGGCGCGCCCCGTAGATGGTGACGAGCAGGTTGACGCCGGGCTGGACCGGGATGGTGATGGGAAAGTTGCTGCCCTTGCCGCCGGCCGTGACCAAGGTGCCGGCCAGCGTGCCCGGCAGGCCGATGAGCGCCTTGCACTGCTGTGGGTCGATGGTCTTGCTGTCCACCAGGAAGCTGCAAGTCGCCTTGGTGGCGTCACAGGTGGCGTTCTTGGGGTCGAGCTTGGCCGGATACAGCGCCAGGTTGATGGGGCCTTGCTTGAAGTCCTTGAACTCCAGAACGAACGCCACCGACCCGTCCTTGACCGCCTTGTCGAGCGGCCCGTTGGCGAGGCCGGACAAGGCCCCGAGCGAATTGTTGATGCCGTTGGAGCAGTTGGTGCTCGGCGCGCAGGTCTTGGGGTTGTCGTCGAGATCGATCCCTTCGCCGGGCTTGCCGCCCGCGCCAATCAACAGTTCGGTGAACTTGATGGCCTGCGGCGCGAACACGGGCGTACACGCGCATTGGCCGGCGCCTTTGCACACGCCCGCGCTGCAGACGTCGTTCTTGGTACATGGGTTGCCGTCGTCGCAGACTGCGGACCCTTGCGGCGCAAACACGCAGCCCTTGGCGGGATCGCAGGCGTCGGCGGTGCAGACGCTCTTGTCGTCGCACGCCTTGGGTGCGCCCGCACACTTGCCGGCCTTGCAGGTGTCGCCTGCGGTACAGGCGTTGTTGTCGTTGCAGGGCGCGGTGTTGTCGCTTTTCTTGCAGCCGCTGGTGGCCGGGTCGCAATCGTCGTTGGTGCACGGGTTGCCGTCGTCGCAGATCGACGTCTGGCCGGTGCAACACGGGCTCTGCAAAGGCAGGTGGTAGCAGCCGGCCGCCGCGTCGCATACGTCGGTGGTGCAGGTGTTGCCGTCGTCGCAGTTGGCGGCGACCCCCGGCTTGCACGCGCCCGCCGCGCAACTGTCATTGGCCGTGCAGGCGTCGCCGTCGCTGCAAGGATCGGCGGTCGCCGTGGCGGTGCAGCCCTTGGCCGGGTCGCAGCTGTCGGCGGTGCAGGGGTTCTTGTCGTCGCAAGCGGGCGCGCTCGCCGGCCCCGCCTGGCACTGGCCCGCGGGTGTGCAGAACTCGCCCTTGGTGCACACGCTCTTGTCGTCGCAGGGTTTGCCTACGGCGATTGGGTAGGTGCAGCCCTTGGACGGGATGCACACGTCGTCGGTGCAGGGGTTGGCGTCGTCGCAGACCAACGGCACGGACTTGCAGGCTTGCTTGTCGCATTTGCCTTGCCACGTGCACAGGTCGCCGTCGTCGCACGCCGTGCCATCGGCGACCGTGGTCCAGGTGGCCGTGGCCGCCTCCGGCAGGCACTGCGCGCACGGGTTGCCGGGCTTGGCGTCGCCTTTGAGCTGGCAAGTGCCGCCGACCAGGCAGGCGTTGGCGTCCAGCTTCCAGGCGCAGACCGGCTTGCCGGCGACCACCGCGCAGGTGTCTGCGGTGCAGCCGAGGCCGTCGTTGCAGTTCTTGAGCTCGGCGTCGCTGCACGGCACGGGACTGACGTCGGCCGGTGGCGCGTCCACCGGAACCACGTCGG
>VGRO01000410.1 GCA_016875335.1 Deltaproteobacteria bacterium
TCGGCAAGCAACGCATCCCCCGGTCCCGTCATCATGTACACCATGGCCTTCGACAGCAACGGCAGCAAAGTGTGGGACCACAAGCCGGCCAACAAGGCGCGTGCGACCTTCCTCGGGGTATCGGCCCGCGCGGACGGTTCGTTCGTCGGCTGTGGGTTTGAGGATGCGGCCAATACCACCTGGCGGACGGTCTCGTACAACAAGGCGGGCCAGGTTGTGGCGGAAAAGATGGGCGACACCGGCAACGCTGCCGCAGGGTTGATCGCGCATTCGTGCTTGGCGACCGCAGACGGCGGCTACTGGCTCGTCGGCGGCAAGTGGCCAGAGCCGGTGGGCAACTACTACACAGATAGCAAAGCAGACGGCTTGGTAGTCCGCGTCAACAAGGACAACGTGATCGACGTCCAGACGACCGTCGGCTCGCCAGGTTTCCACGAGGTTTTGCGTGGCGTCGCCCTTGCACCCGATGGCTTGGTGGTCGCCGGCCACAGTGCCGCGCCGGGCGGCAAGGGGGGCACCGACATCTGGGTCGCCAAGCTGGACCCGGCCGGCAAGCTGGTCGCGGGCAGTGAACGCCGGTACGGCGGCGCAAAGGACGACCTTGCCTGGGCGATTGCCGCCGTGCCTGGTGGGACGTTCGCAGTTGTAGGCCGTGGTCATCCTGGGGCTACGCCCGTCCCCCACGGATGGTTTGGACATCTCGACGCAAACCTGAACTTGGTGTGCGAGAAATTCCCGGACCTCGGGGCTGAGAGTCACTGGCTTGGCGTCACCTACGTCAGCCCGGGACGCATGGCAATGGCCGGCCGGATTAGGGGGAACGTTCCCACCGACTTCGACGCCTCGCTCGCTGTGGTGGATCTCGCGTGCAACGCCAAGTGCGCGGACTCCGGGTCGTGCGCAACCACGCCGCCCAACGCCTGCAACGACAACGACCCCTGTACGCTGGACGCGTGCAGTAAGGGTGTGTGCAGCAAGACGCCGCTGAACTGTGACGACGGCAACCCCTGCACCATCGATAGCTGCAAGGCAGGCGTCGGCTGCGTGACCAAGCCCAAGTGCAACGTCGAGAAGTGCGTCGGTTCCGTCCATGAGTTCGCCGATACGTGCGACGCCAACGGGATCTGCATCGACGGGGGCACGGAAGATTGCCAGCCGTCCACGTGCGACGCAGCCGGTCTCAAGTGCCTGGCCAAGTGCGTGCCCGGCGCCGTGGGTGGCCAGTGTGACGACGGAAACGCGTGCACGGACGACAGGTGCGCCAACTCAGGGCTGGCGTGCAGCAATGCCGCTATCTCCGGCCCATGCACGGACGGCAATGCGTGCACAGATGTGGACGTCTGCACCAACGGTGCGTGCAAAGCGGGTGCCAGCAAGACCTGCAACGACAACATCGCCTGCACCACCGACAGTTGCGACGCCAAGACCGGCGCCTGCGTATTTACCCCCGGCCCGACCTGCCCGCTGTGGGACAAGGGCAAGTGGGACACCGACAAGTGGCAGTAATTTTCACCACAAGGAAGGGCAAGATGGACATCCACATTCACATTCCCGATTCAGCGGTTGTAGGCAACAAGTGGCGGCGGGGCGCCGCGGTCGGTCTGCTGGTGCTCGCGCTGGGTGCGGCGAGCGCCGTGGCCTTCGACTTCAACCTGATCAAAGTGTTCAAAGCTGGCGACGTCATCAAAGCGGACGAAGTCAACGCCAACTTCAAGGCCGTGGCGGATGCCATCCACGCGGCGGTGCCGGCGGGGACCATCCTGGCGTGGGGGGCCGACAAGGCGCCGGCCGGGTTCCTGCTGTGCGACGGGGCGGCGTACCAATCCAAAAACTACGAGGCGCTGGCTGGGGTCATCGGCACCGCCTTTGGCAACGGGTCCAAGATGGCGGATGGCAAGCCCTCCACCGGCACGAACTTCAACGTGCCGGACTTGCGCGGGCGGTTCTTGCGCGGGGCGGACGGCGGCAGCGGACGCGACCCCGACGCGGCTGGCCGCAAGGCGATGAATGACGGGGGTGCCGCTGGTCCCGCGGTAGGCTCGGTGCAGTCGCACGCGCTGGATAGTCACAATCACTACTACGCCCAAGAGGCGAAGGGCGGCCTCAATGGGGGCGGTTCACGCTTCCCGACGATCACGGACGGCAGCCCCACCGACGCTGTGAACAAGGCGACGGGCGGCAACGAAACGCGCCCGATCAACGCCGCCGTGAATTACATCATCAAATACTGACCTTGCAGCCCGCCCGGCCCGGAGAACCCCATGTCCACACCCACCAGCCCAACCAAACCCGCCGCTGAACCCGCCACCAGCGCCGAAAAGCCCTCCGGCGCCTCCCCAGGCCTCGTCGCTGGCGCCGCCGCCCTGGCCGCCGCCGCCGGCGCCGCGGTCGCCGCCCGCGTTCAGCAGGCCAAA
>VGRO01000411.1 GCA_016875335.1 Deltaproteobacteria bacterium
ATCCCAGTCGTCGAGGCTCCTGCGCATGAACGCCGCCCGCAGCGCCCGCGTCTGCCCGCCCTTGCGCACCAGCACCGGGCAGAACTTGAAGCTGCGGTGGATGTCGAAAATCTTGTCGCGGTTCTCAAACCCGAACAGCCAGCGCCAGTGACAGTGGTCGAGGAACAGCGTGCGCAGCGCCGTCGAGCCCTTGTCGCTGTACAGGCCCGACGGCACGATGAGCCCGAACTCGCCGCCCTGCCTCAGCAAGGCATGCGCCAACTCCAGGAACAGCTTGTACGTGTTGAGATCTGCCGAGCCCTGATGCCGGAACGGATGCGCCGCGTCGCTGTAGCCCGCGCCCTGGCCCTTGCCGTCGCCCACCTTGCCGACCCAGTTGCCCAGCGCCTTCAGGCGCGCGTTGTAGCGCAGCCAGTCGCCTTCGTGGCGCGCCTCCTGCTCGAAGTACCCCTTCTGGCACGCCAACGCCTCCTGTTTGCCATACGTCCGGTACAGCGGGTCCAGATTGCTGAAAAACTCCTTGCTGTTGGGCTTCTGGATCTCCCACGGCGGATTGCCCACCACCGCATCGAACCCCGCCCCCGGCCGGTCGAACACATCGGGAAACGCCAACTCCCAGTGCAAGAACCGCATCTCCGCCGCGACCTTTCGCGCCACCGCCTTCTGCTCCTGCGTCGGCGCCAGCAGTTCCGCCGGACTCGGCGCGAGCTCGATCCGCTCGGCCGGCCAGAACCACAGCGCGCACCACAGATCGAACGCATCCTTGAGCGCCAGGAAGTCGGGATCGCGCTGCAGCTCGCGGAACTTCCTGGCTCTTTCCTCGACCTCATGCACCGGCAGTTCATGCACCGCCGCCAGCGCCGCAGCCGCCCGCTCGTGTACCGCCTCGGGCGTCGTCCGCCCGCCGAACATCGGCAACTGGCGCTGATTCTCCTTGCCCACCGCCTTCTTGCGCTTTGCGATGGCCTTGGTCCACGACCCCTCGGCGTGATGCACCGCCGTGCCGTGGCTCTTGTCGCCGCCCTCGCGCTCCCAGGCCGCCAGCGGATAGGTCCGGAACCGATCGAACCAGCCACCGACGAGGCTGTTGCCCGCGCGCAACTTGTGGTCCAGAAAGCCGAACGGAAGGTCGCGGTCCATCGTCTCGACCCACAGCGACAGCTTGCCCAGCTCCACCGCCAGCGGGTCGATGTCCACACCGTACAGGCAGCGCTCGACCACGTGGCGCTTGAGCAGCACGCGCAGGCGGGCGTCGAGATCGGGATGGTCGGGCGGCAGCGGCACCTTCTGCTGGCTCTCGTGCGTCAGCGGCTGTCCGTCGGCCATGCGCGCGACGGTCTGATCGCCGTCACGTTGCAGGCGGTGGTGCGCGTACAGGCTCTCCCACAAGGCATCGGTCAGGTAGCGCAGCGCCGACACCAGGAACGACCCCGAACCCATCGCCGGGTCGCACACCTGCAGCGCCAGGATCGCCTCGGGCGTGCGCGGCCGCCATTCCTGCACGGTTTCCAGGCCCGTGTCCGGGTCGGCCGTCGCTCCCACCGCCTCGTAGGCCAGCGGCTGCAGCGTCCGGCGCACAGTCGGCCCGGCCAGTTGCGGCCGCGTGTAGAACGTGCCGGCGCCCTTGCGCGTGCCGCCCCAACGGACGAGGAACCATTCGCCTTGCCGCACCGTGCGCAGGACCAGTAGATTGCCTGCGGCTTTCAACTCGCGCTCGTATTTCTGTTCGCGCTCGTACTCTTCGGCATGACGGGCGTTCCAATTGCGCCTGTGGGGCCTCATCAAGCCGGCGGCGATGACGGCCTTGCGCGACCACTCCTCGACCAGCAACCGATCGCGGCGGGCCTCGTCGATGACGATTTCTTCCGGCTCGGGCTCGGGTTCCACTGGTGCGTCGTCTGCCGCTTCTGCGCCTTCCTCGTCCGCGTCGGCAGTTTCTTGGTCTTCGCCGTCTTCTTCAGTCTCGTCGGCCTCCCCCTCGTCTGCCTTGGCCTTCGCCGCCTTCTTGAGTTTGCCGAACAAGTCCTTGAGCTGCGCCTCGGTCATCGCGTCCAGCCGCGAGAACGGCAGCGCCGGCTGGTTGCCCACGCCCAGGAACAGCGTGAGTTCGTCGGCGCGCTTGAGTTCGAAGTCGAGCAAACCTTCGTACAGGATGCCGATGTACTCCGACGACAGGTCGGAAAAGTCCACAGGCGCGCGCACCCGCCGCCACGCGCTGCCTTCGCGCACGCGCGCCCAGGTGAGCGTCAGCAGTTCCAGGATCGCGTGGACCTCGGCGTCGTGCGGCCCCAGCTCAAGGTCCTCGAACACCGCGACCGCGCGCAGGATCGCATCGTCGGCGTCCGCCCGACCGGGCGCGAACAGATTACCGCCGTAGCGCGGCACCAGCATGGCCTGGTGGCCCGAGCCGTCGT
>VGRO01000412.1 GCA_016875335.1 Deltaproteobacteria bacterium
CACCCGCTCCCCGGTCCCGTGCCATAGGTCGGGCTGGCGGGTCGCGGCGGCGCAAGCCCTTTGATCATCTGGTGATTCTGGTGGCATCACTCGGCCCCCATGTCGTCGAGCATCGCGGCCACACGGTCGCAGGCGGTCGCGAAGTGCGCCGGGTCGCGCTCAATCCCCACGAAGTTCCGTCCCTCCAACAGCGCGGCGATTGCCGTGGTGCCGGAACCCAGGAACGGGTCGAGCACAACGCCACCGGGCGGCGTGACCAGTCGCACAAGGTAGCGCATCAACGCCACGGGCTTGACCGTCGGGTGCGGGTTGCGCCACGGCTCGGCCTCCACGCCAAACAGCGGCAGTTCGGCTTTGGTGTGGTTGCCCCGGTCGCGGGCGCTGGCCTTCGCGGTGTAGAAGAACCGGGCGGCGGAGCCGGAGTCGCCACCAAACGCGGTGCGCGGGTTACGGTCTTGATTTGGTCCGCTCATAGCGTGGTTTTCGCTGGCTCTCAGCCTGTGACTAGGCAACAGGCTCCCGCTCGCCGTCTGCGGAAACAGCCCCACCACCTCGTCGCTGCCGTCGTGGATCAAATTGCTAGGCCATCTTCCGGCTGGCGCGGCAGATTGTTGACCGTTGCGCCCATCGCTTGCGCCAAACCCGGCTCGCATGTTTCGGCTGAACGACGGTTGCGGGACGCTTGGCGGCACGCCTTCCACCCTGCACCCGTCCACATTGATCGCCCCCGTGCCGTGCTGCATCACGTTCGCCGCGACGTTGCCGGTCAGCGGCTTGCGGGCCATGGTCACGGGTTCAAGGCTGGGTTTTGCGCCCACGTCCCGGCAGGCGTCCGCTTCCGGCGACATAGCAGGCGCGGCAGCAGAAAGCGCGAGGATGCTGTTCAAGCACGCAAAGCAGGCGGTGGAAAACCTTGCCGCACGCAGGGCATTGGCACTCGCCCCATTTTGACGGCACACACCCGCGAGCGTGCTTTCTAGCATGGTCGGCGACAGACAGAAGCTCAAGGTTTTCCAGTCGATTATCGTCTCGAACACCGTTGACGTGGTGGACGTGTTCGCCGCTTCGCAGACTGCGGCCAAGATGGCCCTCCATGACAAGATCGTGCTCAAGTCGGTACTTTCCACTGCCGATGCCAACGCCGATGTATCCGCTTCCGAGCCTATACCGACCGCCGCGCCAGTTTGGGTTTTGTTCGCGCGGCAATCCGCGGGCCGGGTTGCTGCACTCGCGTGAGCAGAATCGATCCTCGCCTCTGGCAATCCTGCTGGGGAAGGTTCGGAACTCTTTGCCGCATCGCTCGCATTTTGTTTGCATGTGTCGATCCTCTCCGTTAGGCTCGACATTATTAGAGCGCAGTGCCCCGCTGTTGTCAATGGCTTTTGGTAGTAGCCGACGCTTTCCCAACTTGGCTTGATCGCCGTGCCCCAGCCGTGCCACTGACGGGCGGCGTCGGTTGCGGGGGCGGACTCGTCGCGGAATCCGCCATGCGAATCTCCGTATGTGCTGCCTTGCGTTCCTGTGCCACGCCGCTCGGCGTTGCCGCTGCGAGTAGGCACTATGACGCGCTCCCGCTCCGCGCCTGCCGCCTTGTCAATCGCCTTGCCAACGTCGAGCGACTTGGGGAACCCCTGCGAGTGAATCCAAGCGATCAGATCACGAATCTCAAACCCCGCGTCCTCGATGTTGACGGCCATGCGGTGTTGCGTGCGCGTGCCAGCGAACGCCAGCAGGTGCGCGCCGGGTTTGCAGACCGCCAACACCGCGCGCCACAGGTCCACGGTCGGCACCGAGTAGTCCCACGCCTTGCCCATGAATTTCAGGCCGTAGGGCGGATCGGTCACGCAGGCCGATACCGGCGCAAGCGTCGGCAAAACGTCGGCGCTGTCGCCCAGGTGCAGGGTCGCCGTGCGCCCGTTGCGGTGGGTGAAGGTCTGCATCAGTTGATCCGCATCGGCATAAGCACGGCCACAAACGCCCCATTTGCGGGGTCGTCCACGACAAGCGGCGAGAGTTGATCCCGCCAGTGGATGCGAACCTGTTCGCCACCCGCCGCGCGGATCGCTTCGGCCAGATACCGCGGCGACACCCCGAACAACGGCATCAACGGCCAATCGTCGGCTTCGATCTCGGCGTGCCCGCTGTCGCCGTAGGGGCTGTCAATGTCGAGCATCAGCGCGCTGCCGGTGGACGACAGCTTGAGGATCGGGTCGCCCTTGCCCTGCACCGCCGACACCATGCGCAGCGCGACAAGCAACGCATCGGCGCTGACCGTCCCGCTGCTGTAGTCGGCGCTGGTCGTGTCGGGCATGACCTTGGTGTAGTCGGGGAAGGTCGCGTCCACCCGGCGCACCTGAACCCGCGTGGTCCCGGCCGCAAAGGTCGCGGTTGACCCTTCGAGCGCGT
>VGRO01000413.1 GCA_016875335.1 Deltaproteobacteria bacterium
CGAGCCGGCCGTGGCGCATGCGACCCTGCACCGGGTGCCCGCCGGCCAGCGGCGATCCCAGTGGCACGAGTTCGCGGCGCGCGCGGCCTACGCGCAGGGTCGCGTGGCCGAGGCCCACACCCTGCTGCAGTCCGCAGTGGCGCAGGCCCCGCAACGGGCCGACCTGCGGACGCGGCTGCGGCTGTGGACGACGGGCCGCGATTTCTACGCAGAGCACCGCCGCGACCTGCTGGCGCTGGTGCAGCGCGACCGCGGCCAACCGCGCCGTCACCCGTTCGAGGTGCGCCTGCGCCAGACAGTGCTCGCCGGTCTGGGCAATGGCCAGCAGGCGCGCTACGAAGCCGAGGTGTACTACGTCGGTCCCGGCGGTCCGGCCAGCCACAGCCTGGACATCGAATACGCACCGAGCCTGTCGCAAGCGGAGGTGTTGCAGGTGGCCATCGTGCGCGCCAACGGCCAGATCGATCGCCAGGTCGAGCAAACGACCGCCCAATTCGGCGACGACAGCGACGGCCTGTACTACGACCTGGCGCGCACGACTCTGCAGTTCCGCAAACTCAAGCCCGGCGATGCCATCGTCGTCGAGCACGAGGTTTCCGACCTCGGGCCCGCGCCGTTCGGGCTGGTCTTCGGCGAACTGCTGCCGCTCGGCGACACGAGCCCGGTGCGCGAGGTCGACATCGCCATCCGCCTGCCGGCCGGAACTCCGCTGCACGCCAAGGTCTTCGATCCGGCGCAGCCGGCGGCGCGCTACCCACCCGCCAGCCAGCGCGACGTGCGCACGCCGCAGGGCGACATTCGCGAATGGCGCTGGCGCCTAGGACCGTTCGAAGCCGCGACCAGCGAACCGCGGGCCCCCAACCCTCTGGAACGCGCAGCCGTCTTGCACGCGAGTTCGTTTGCGAGCTGGCAGGCCGCCGCAAGTTGGTTCGGGGCATTGCTGCGCGAGGCGCTGCCGGCGCCGGGCCAGGACCCGATCATCCGCGATTTGGCGCGTCGGCTCGCGGCCGGCAAGCAGGGCAGCGAGGCCCAAGTCCGCGCCATTTTTGAGTTCGCCCGCGCCCAGGTGCGCTATGTCGGCCTCGAATTCGGCATCCACAGCATCAAGCCCCACCCGGCCTGGCAGGTGGCGCAACGGCAGTTCGGTGACTGCAAGGACAAGGCGACGCTCATCGTGGCACTGTTGGCCGAGTTGGGCATCGAAGCACACCTGGCGCTGGTGCGCACCTCGGATCTCGGCCAGGTCCACGATGGCGTGGCCTCGCTGGGCATTTTCAACCACGCCATCGCCTACGTGCCCAGCCTGGACTGGTGGCTCGATGCGACCGCTGTGCCGCACGGGCCCCTGGAGCTGCCCGACGGCGATTGCAGCGGCCAGGCGCTGCGCATCGGTGCCGACGCCGAGCTGGAGACGCTGCCCGACCCCAATCCCGACCGCGAGCGCGCCGAGGTCGAGATCGAAGTGGACCTCGCGCTGGACGGCAGCGCCCAACTGCGCTGGCGCGGCCAGTTCAAAGGGCTGGCTGCGGCGCAGCTGCGCGCCGAGTTGGCCGCCGTGGCCAACAAGAAGGAGAAGTTGGAGGCGGACCTGGCGCCGCGCTGGCCCGGCGTCGCCGTGCATGCAGTGCGCACCTCGGGCATCGAACCCCAAGCCGACGAGGTGACGGTGGCCATCGACGCGCGCATCGCCCAACTGGGCGTGCGCCAAGGCGCGCGGGTGCGTTGGGCGCCCGCGCGGCCGGATGTGAGCCTGCTCGACACCTGGACCCCCGAATCGTCGCGAAAGGCCCCTCTGGTCCTGCCACGGCCCCTCGGTGTGCGCGAGACGGTGCGGGTGCGCATGCCTTCCGGCGTCCAGGTGGCCGAACGGCCCGCGGCGGGGGCGGGCCGCGGACCCGATGCCGAGTACCAATTCGCGGCTCAGCCGCGCGGCGAGCACTTCGAGATCACGGCGCAGTGGCGCGTCGGAGCACGTCGCGTGGCGGCCAGCGACTATGCGGCGTTGCGGTCGTTTTTCGAAAGGCTCGACACGGCGTTGCGCGGCGAAGTGGTGCTGCAGTGGCCCGAGAGGGCACATTGAGACCCCGGCGCGCCACGGCGCTTCTGGCGCTGGTGGCCACCCTGTCGTGCAGCGGTCCGGCCGCCTGGCACCGCGACGCAGATCTCGATCGGCTGGCCGTCGAGCTGCCTGCCCATCTGTCCGACCCAGAGCGCGCGGCGGAGGCCCGACGGCAGCTGGCGTGGTTGTGCTTGCTGCACGACCGGGCGTGCCCCCAGGCCTTTGCGGCGGTCGGCGAGGGTGACGCCAGCGGTGCCGACCAAGAAGCCGCCCTGCTGCATGCGCTGTTGCGCGATGGCCACCCCGACGCGGCCCGGTCGGCGCGGGCGTGGCTCGACGCGGCC
>VGRO01000414.1 GCA_016875335.1 Deltaproteobacteria bacterium
CTGGGTGCCAGTGCGGCTGCTGTTGCAGTCCACCTATCCAAGCGACGGCGGGGCTGTGGAGGCTCCGCCGTCGCTGTTTTTGCTGTCGTTTCACCGTGAATTGACAACACGATCACCGCTCCTGTACCGTACCTGCGCCCAACCGGGGCCGACGCGACGCGACGGCTACCAGGCGACGGCCGGGATCTTGCGCCTTCACTGGCCCACCCGGCCGTTGCCGTTTTTGGACCGCCGCCCCCCAGCCCCCCCGTGCCCAACCGGGGCGCTCCGCTCTGCTCAAGCTGTCTCTCTCGGCCAGGGCCGCCCCCCAGCCCCCCCGTGCCCAACCGGGGCGCTCCGCTCTGCTCAAGCTGTCTCTCTCGGCCAGGGCCGCCGTCTCTGCGCTGGCCCTCTGGCTCACCGAAGTCGCCCATCGGAATCTCGCCGACCTGATTCGATTTCGGCGTCTTTCAGCTTTTTAGTCAGTTCGTGCACTTCTCTCAGCAACGCATCCCGTCTGTCCCTTGCTTCCGTCCACTTCGCTCGAAAGTGCTTAACCCCTTCCAGCAAGTGTGCGATTTGCGCCTGGTGCTTTCTGCACTCCACGCATGTCCCGCCGGCCTGCTCCGCTGGCCCGTTGGCCTGCACCGCTGGCTTTGCAGGAGCATCCACACTCAGGGGCAGTTTCCGCTGACCGCGCAGGCGCTTTGAGCGACTACGCCCGCGCTTCTCGGTAGTCAGGGCATAGGTCAGCTTCATCAGCTCGACCTTCCGCTCGGCGCGTTCCACTGGGTCCGATGATGCAGCATGCGCCGCGGTCGCCTTCTCAATGTCACGTTCCAACTTTGCAATCCGCAACTCCCGCTCTGCGCCGCGAAGTGCGTTAGATTTTCGTTCTTCCATCGCTCCCTCCCCAATCTACTGTACCAGCACTGCCGCGCTCGTTCAACCGCGAATCGGACTCCCACCACCGCGCGGCCACACGGATACGCTCCGGCCAGTCTGTACCCGGCACCAGCGCCGGCACTGGCGACCACTCGGAGCGCACGTCTGGCAGCACTGGCACGCCTGGTGCGAGCCGACCGCCCTTCCAAAAGCTGATCGATCCCTGGAATCGGCGCTGGCCGTATCTGCCGTCCATGTACTCCGCGAACCGCTCGGCCTCGTCCACGGTCTGCTCGCCATCCAGGTCCGCGCCCTTCAAGACGTAGGCCATCGCGCCGGCGGCGACCGCGGCCTTCACGCAGTACCCCGCTGCGGCCTCGACAGTGCCCTGCCCTGCCGCTCGCCGCTGCACATCGACATTCCCCGGCGCGTGCAGGCCGCACGGCTCGTCGCCGCAGCGGTCGCGGTCGCGCGTCGTTCCGGCTCCGCACTCGCCGCTGGCCCGCCAGTGAGGCACGCGGACAGGCCACCGACCACCAGGCCGAAGCTCGCGGCACACATACGCCGTCGTCAGGTCTGGCAGGCCCAGGGCATCGCAGGCCAGCGCCAGCGCGTGCCACCAGGCCCGGTGCAGGGCCGCGTAATCGACCCACGGCGGCATCCAGCAGACGATGTGCCAGTGCAGGTGGCCCGCTACGCCGTCGGTGTACTCCTCGGCCCGCAGCCACGACCCGTTGCTGCCCATCGAGGCGCCAGCAGTCCGCAGCGCGGCCCGGAACGTCGGCCACGCAGCCCGCAGGACGCGCAGCGCCGTCGCAGGGTCGCCAGTGTCGCGCGTGGTCAGCGTGACCAGTGCAGGTTCGAGGCCAGCCGCTCGCTGCACATCGTCGTGGACCTGTGCCACCGCTGCGACCCGTCGACGCAGTTTCGCCGCCCGCGCTCGCTCGCACTCTGGGCATGCCAGCAGGCGGCAGGTACAGACCGCCGGTCCGACCTCGCCAGTCTCGCGGTGGGCCAGCGTCAGGCGGTCCGCCTGGCCGTGGCGGTAGCGGTCGCCTAGCGGTACACCGAGGCTATCCGCGCGCTGCCGCCACCATCGACCGCTTCTACCACCACGCTCCGCGCACGCTGCGCGCCGCGCCAGTACCGCAGCTCGCACCACCCGTAGCGGGCGAAGCGGGATCTGCACGCGGTCAAGGCGAGCCGCAAAAGACCAATGATTCCGGCCAAGATCAAGTTGTGATCCAATTACAAGTCTAGTTGGTGCGTCGCTGCGCTCCGCACCCGTACCAGCCGCGCCAAACGCGGTCGTTTCACCGTCCGACACCATGTGAACCACCGTTCTTGCGGTGGTACTGCAACGGTTGTACACTGGCTCTTGCTGGGTGCCAGTGCGGCTGCTGTTGCAGTCCACCTATCCAAGCGACGGCGGGGCTGTGGAGGCTCCGCCGTCGCTGTTTTTGCTGTCGTTTCACCGTGAATTGACAACACGATCACCGCTCCTGTAC
>VGRO01000415.1 GCA_016875335.1 Deltaproteobacteria bacterium
GGCCACGCCCGCGCCACCCGCGCCGCCCGCCGGGCCAGGCGATCTGGCCCTGGACCCCGACGACCCCGAGCGCGCAGGGTTTGGGTCCAGTGCCAGCTCGGCCAGCGCCAGCATCGGCACTGCCCAAAACGGGCGCTTGCAAGACGGCGTCTCGCTGCAAGACGGCCAGCACCTGCGCCTCGTCGGCCACGTGCGCAAGAACGCAATCCACTACGGCACCTGGGAGCTGGTGCAACTGCTCGCGCGCGGCGCCAGCGACGTGGCCCGCGATCACCCCGGCAGCATGCTGCGGATCGGCAACCTGTCGCGGCAGCAAGGCGGCGACATCGGCCCGAGCGTCAGCCACAACAGCGGCCGCGACGCCGACGTGCTGTTCTACGCAGTCGACCGCCTGGGCCAGGACGGCGAGCCGGCGCCCTTCTGCCGCTTCGACGCCAACGGCGTGTCGGACTGGCCGGCGGAAGACGCCGGGCGCTACGAGTTCGACACCGCCCGCAATTGGCTGCTGGTGCGCAGTTGGCTCGGCAACGTCGACGTGGTGGTGCAGTGGATTTTCGTGGCGGCGCCCTTGCGCAACCTCTTGCTCGACCACGCGCTGCGCATCGGCGAACCGGCGACGCTGCGTGCCCGCGCCGCCCGTGTGCTGGCCCAGCCGCGCGACTCCAGCCCGCACGCCGACCACTTTCACGTGCGCATCGCCTGCCCGGCCTCGGATCGGCCGGCGTGCCTGGACGGCGGCGTGGCTACCGGACTGGCGCGCGCCGCGCAGGTTGACGCGTTGTTGCAGATGTACCACCAGGGCAGCCCCGAAGAGCAGCGCTACGCCCGAGAATTGCTGCGATTGCCCGAATCGACCGCGCTGGACGGCCTGCCGCCCATCGAGGGCGCCGATTGAAATTTGGCCCGCGGCTGCGCCCGGTCTACGATCGCGGCCATGCGCTACGTCTGCCCCGAGTGTGACCGCGTTTTTCCAGAGAAGCTGCCAGCTTGTCCCGCAGACGGCGCCCTGCTGCTCGGCGTCCAGGACGCCGCGCCCGATCCCCTGGTCGGGACCACGCTCGACGCCCGATTTCGCGTGGACCGCCTGCTGGGCCAAGGGGGCATGGGTGCGGTGTACGCCGGCGAGCAGGTGTCGGTCGGCCGGACGGTGGCGATCAAGGTCATCCGCGGCGACGCCGGCCGCGACGCCGAGGTGGTCAAGCGCTTCCACCGCGAAGCGCGGGTAATTTCGCAGTTGGCGCACGGCAACGTCGTACAACTCATCGACTTTGGCCAGACCGAACAGGGCCTGCTGTACCTGGCGATGGAGTTGGTTGCCGGCCAGTCGCTGGCCGACGAGATCGCCAAGGGGCCGATGGCGCTGCAGCGCGCGGCGAACATCGTCGGTCAGGTGTGCGACGCCCTGGCCGCCGCCCACGCATTGGGTGTCGTGCACCGCGACCTCAAGCCCGACAACATCCTGCTGACCAGCCAACCTGGCGCGGCCGACGTGGTCAAGATCCTCGATTTCGGCATCGCCAAGGTCGCCAAGCGCGCCGACGAGGGCACGGCGCTCACCCAGACCGGCGCGATCATCGGCACGCCCCAATACATGAGCCCCGAGCAGATCGACGCGTCGGGGCAGGTCGGCCCGGCGACCGATCTGTATGCGCTGGCGGTCATTGCCTTCGAGTTGTTGGCCGGCCGGCCGCCCTTTGAAGACAAGGAGTCGATTGCGCTTTTGATCAAGCACCTGCGCGATCGTCCGCCACTCCTGCGCGAGGTGGCAGCGAATTCGCAACTGCCCGAAGCGGTGGAAACATTCGTGCAGAAGAACCTGGCCAAAGATCCGCTGCAGCGCAGCGCCTCGGCCCTGGCGTTCAAGCAGGAGTTTGCCAAGGCGATTGCCCCGGTGGTCCATCCAGCCGAACCGCCCCTCAACCTGCCCGACGGCGGCCGTGCCGCCACACACCATGACACGCTGCACGGCCAGGTGACCACCGACGCCGTCGGCGCACCGATCGCCAGGCAGACCGCGCTCGGCCAGCAATCGGCCGCACGCATCAGCGGGTTGGCCGAGGCGGAGACGGTGCCCGAACCGGCCGCGACCCTGGTCCAACCCGCGCCCACCCGGCAGGTGCAGCAACCCACCGTTGCCGAACCGCCGGCTGCGCCGACTGTCGTCACCCCGTCGCCGCCGGCCCCGCCGCGCGCGTCCCCTGCGGCGCCACAGGGCGGTGTACCCAAATGGGCGTTCGGCATCGCGTTCGTACTGCTCGCTGCCGCGGCTGCGGTGGTGGCCACCTGGGCGGCGCGGCCCAAGCCGACCGAAGAGGCGCCGCCGGCCGCCGCCATGCCGCCGGCTGCGCCGGTGTCCGCGC
>VGRO01000416.1 GCA_016875335.1 Deltaproteobacteria bacterium
ATCAGGCGGCGCAGGCTGGCGATCGCGCGGTCGCCGGAGGGTCCGGCGGGGCGCAAAGCCGGTTTCGGCCGGCGCGGCCTCGGGGCCAACCTTGTTTGCGGTTCCTATCCCTAGGCAGCGGTTCCGTATCAATAGTGGCTGAAGAGGTCGCTTGATTGGTGGCTACAGTATCAATACCGCTACCGGGCGTGTCCCGCCGCGCACAGGCATGTGCTGGTGCGGGCGGCCCTTAATAGCCCGCAAACTCCCGATTTGGATCGCCCCGGCTGAACTCAGCTGCGTCACGGCCACTTGTTCGCGGCGGCCGACCACCCCTGCAACTGCCAGTTTGTCGACCACGAGTCGACAACTTGCCTTCGGCGCACGCGCAGCTTGTCCAAAAAACCACGCTGTTGGGCCTGCCCTTGGTCCAAAAGATACTGTTGCGCCAGAGCCACAATATCGCCGGTCGGCACGATGCGTTCCGCATCGGCTACTTTCGGCGGCTCCACCGGCTGGTTCGCCGCCCACAAGATCTGCTGCCAGAGGCTCGTCCAAAGCAGCACTTTGCCGCTCTCGTAGGTGCCGCTGTGCATGCGAATCTCCACGGTGCCGTTGCCAAGCATCAGGGGGCGGACGTTCAACGTGACAAACTTGCTGTCGTGTTCACCGAACAGGTTGAAGATGCCGCGGAGATCGTGGGCCGCGCGCAGACTCGCCTCGGTTGCTACGCTCGAGATCGGCCTGCAGTATGGGTTCGGCTTCTGCAAGTCGTACCGGACGCCGTCGAATGCCGCCAGACGCGACGCGGCCACCAGCGTGGCGAGGGCCGGTTCGAATAGGCGCACGAGGCGGATGAGGCGCTTGAGTACCGCGGGGTCGCTCGTGGTCCAGCCGAGGTGCAGGTGCAGGCCAGTCTTGTAATTGACGTCAACGCCAAGATTCCGCGCTGCAACCTCGAGTGCGCTACAAGCAACGGCAGTTTCCAGGAAACCTAGCCGTTCCGCTAGTATGCGAGACGTAACCTCCCAGCCTGCGGAGGCGTCGTACTCAACATTCCAAACGGAGTGGTCCTTGGCGACGCCAGACTCGACACCCGCGTAGTCTGAAATGGGCTTCGCCGCAACTCGATCGGGCAATGCTTGCCGCAGCGCTTCCAACAGTCCCTTCGCCACATTCAGCCATTCCTGCGAGGTCGGCACCGGAATTTTGCCGTCGGGCCTCGTGAATTCCAGCTCGATTCCGAAAGTCTGTCCCGTGCGGTACCAAAGGCCGGCAACAGACGAAGGCACGTCTGCCGCGGGCGCAATCCAGTTGGGCGCGCCGGCCGGGTCGAAAGCGTGTCGGGCCTGCCTGGGCTGTGAAATCGTGGCGAGTCTTGGCGCGATAGAGGCCGAATTGGTACCGTGAAAGTACCGTTGGGCGGTCACAAGTTGGTCGCCGTGTTCGTTCAACGTGTCGACGAAGTCGACTATCGAAAAGCTGTGCTTGGACTCAGTCTTGCGTGCGCCGCGCCCCACCATCTGGGAGAAAAGAATTTGGCTTTTTGTCGGCCTGCACAAGAATATCGTCTCGATTTCAGGGATGTCGATACCATGGGTCAACATCGCGACGTTGACCAGAATTACCTTGTCGCCACGCTCGAATTCCCGCCGAGCTCGTTGGTTGGCCTCGTTTGTGTTGTCGCTGTGCACCGCGGCTGCTGGGCACCGCGCGTCGTTGAAGCGTTTCGCCAGATCGTTCGCGTGCTGGATGTCGCACGCAAAGACGAGAGTGCGCCTGCAGTGGCTCCACCTCGCCTTGTACGTGGCAACAATTTGGTCGTTGCGTTTGCGGCTGTTCGCTAGTGTCGTCAGCGAGGCCCTGTCGAAATCGCCGCTTCGCGCGTCAATCGTAGGCGTCCAGACCTCGTTCGTCTTCGCAACGAATGGCACCGGCCGAGCCAGCCATCCGCGCTCCACCAATTCCTCAAACGTGTTGGAGTAGGCGACGGTCCATCTAGAGTTTTCGCGCGGCGTGGCAGTTAGTCCCAACATCGGGATGCGCTTGCGTTTGCACGCGGTGATGAGTTTGCCAGCGCCGGCATGCTCGCCCCAGTGGCACTCGTCCCAAACCACTAGGCCGACACCTTCGAGGATTGCCGGCAACCGGCGTTGGGCTGTATGCAACGTCGTGTACGCGACCGTGCGCGTCGCGCGGTGGCTCGGGCGTTCCTCGAGTTCTGCGAGATCCTGCAGTTCTTTTCGGGCACCACCGATGCGAAAGACCGCGGCGTCCTTGAATCGGCGATGATAGTCACCCGCAGCCTGCCACAAAAGTGGCCAATCCTTGGTTACCCAGAGCACCATGTTGCGGTTGGCTTCCTGCCATTTCCGTAC
>VGRO01000417.1 GCA_016875335.1 Deltaproteobacteria bacterium
ACTGGCCGGCACCGCGTCGCGCGCGCCTCAACGCCGCTCCGGGCTCTGGCATTTCACCGCGCCGCACCAGCAGGCATTGGCTGCCGCCCGGCGCATCGGGTGGGTCGCCGCGCGCGCGGCCAGTGGGGGCCGGCGCCCCTCCACGCGACCCGGCAGCGACGTCGCGATCCCGGAGCGATCTCCACAGCTCGGGCTACCAGGGCGCTGCTGGCCCACTTGGACCCAGCCCCAGCAGACGCCGGGCCGCAAGCCCGGCATTCAGCTGATCGCTGCGCACGTCCAACTGCTCCAACACCAGCGCCGACAGGGTTTGGCGAGCCAGCAGCACATCCGACTCCGACAGCGAAGTCCCTCCGCGCTTGAACGCCTCGGTCATGCCGTCGACGAGCTGCTGGGCCCTGAGCAGGACAGCTGGCAGCGCCGCCTGCCGGCGCTCGCACAGCGCCAGCCGTTGCCCCAGCGCGAGTACGGCGGCCCTTCCCTGTGCGACGCGGCTGGCACGGGTCTCGTCGCAGCGCGCCTTGTGGGCGGCCGCCGCGCTGCGCTCGGCTTGCCCGGCCTGCCACACCGGCAGGGTCAGCCCGAGGCCAAGGTTGACGGAGTGCCGCTGGTTGCCGGAGACCGTAAATGTATCATACATGTAGCCAACCCGCGCCTGCAAACCCGGCAGGGCCTCCGCGCTGCCGACCGCCGCCAAAGCCCGCGCCGCCTCGGCCTCAGCCTCCAGCGCAGCGAAGTCCATTCGGCGCTGCTCGACCTCGTCACTCCAGCGCAACGGCGAGGCCAGCCTGGCCTCCCGATCGACCCAGGCGCGGGCTTGGCCGGCATCGGCGTAAGGCAGGCAGCGGTCGGCCATCAGCTCGCTGCAACGCGCAAGGGCGTCGGCGAGCTCCTCGTCCAGTGCGGCGCGGGCCGCGACCAGACGGCTGTGCTCACCTTCGGCCCGCAGCAAGTCGAGGCCCGCGACGTCGCCGATCCCACGCCGAACGCGCTGCAGATCGAGCAGGCGCTGCGACGAGACCAGCAGCTGGTCGAAGGCCTCGGCGCGCAGCTGGGCCATGGCGATCTGCCCCACCACGCCTTTGAGGTCATAGAACTTCTCCATTGCCAACGCCCGCGCCGCCGCAGCAGCGACACGGGCGTTGGCCAACACCGCCCGCAGACGCGGACCGCGCTTGCCGGGCTCGAACGGTTGGCTCAGCGCCAGCGTGTAGTTGGGAACGTGCAGCCAGGGCTGGTCGAGCTGCCGAGGGTTGGTCTCGCCCACTGGCAGCGTGCCCCAGCCGAGATCGAGCGATGGGTTGGGCAGGGCGGCGGCGCGCGCCAACTCGGCCTCTACGACCCGAACCTGGCCGCGAGCCTCCCGCACCTCGGGGTTGTGGTGCCAAAGCCGCTGCAACAGAGCTGCGTCGCTGACCTCGACCGGTTGCCCGGTTGGCGTCCCTTCGTGCGCCAGATCGACGGCCAGCGCCGGCGTGGCCCAACCAAGGACCAACGAAAACCATAGAACGGCGGACTTCAAGGCTCGCACCGTGCTCCAGTGGCCGGAACTGTCCGGCGGACGATGGGCTGAGCGGACAGGAAAACCAAGCGATTCAAGGCTCCCGCCGCCGTGCCGCCTGCCGCGATGTCGACTGATCCGCCCTGTCCGGCCCCTCCAGCAGTGGTCGGGGTGGCCGCGACGCTACTCCGTGGCCCAGCACTGGTCAAGCCGGTGAGCGCGCCCCCGATCCGCCGCTTCCGGCGCATTTCTGCGTCACCGCGCCGGATTCACTCGCTGCGGCGTACACTTGTACGCCTCGCTCGCTCACCGGCTTGTTCCTTGAACTGCATCCGGAATCGGCGCCCGAGGGGAACCAGGCGGTGGATCCTGGGCTACCAGCCGTCGACCGCGTCGATCAGGGCCGCGCTGTCGAGGCCCGGCGTGTTGGCCAACTGGACCCGCAGCTCGATCCGCTGACCGGCCCACGCGCCCAGGTCGAAGCAGCTCTTGGTCCAGCCCCAATCGGCGGCGAGCGCGGCGTTGGGGTCGCTGGCGGCGCCGATCGCGAGCGGTGCGGCCTGCTGGACGGCCGTGCTGCCGCCGCAGGTGGCGCACACGGCCGGATCACACATTCCCTTGGGGTTGACGAGCAGAGGCAGCTTGGTCGCCCCAGACGCCGGGGTCACGGCGACGGCGAGCGAGTCGGCGACCGGGCACCCGCCGGCGCCGCCGGCGACCTCGGCCGACAGGTAGCGCCAGCGCAGGCAGACCTGGGCGCCGCCCGGCGGGACGCACACCGCCTGTCGCATGCGGTTGTGGATCGGGTTGGCGAAGCCGCCCTGGCTCGGCGCGCCGGCGGTGGTCAG
>VGRO01000418.1 GCA_016875335.1 Deltaproteobacteria bacterium
CGTACAGCGCACACCTTACGCTCGCCGGGCCGCTTCCGGCGCCCGGTGGGCCATGCCCGCGCTAGTTCGAACGTCGCGCGCCCCATGTTGGCCCGCCCTTGGGTCGGTCAAGTTCGCCCGGCGTTGGCCGTGGGCCGCCGTCGCCGTCTGCGCGGCCCTCGCGTGGGCGTGCGGCGACGACAGGCCAGGCAACAGCGCCCTCGACGCGGGCATCAGCTTTGAACCCGCCGACGCGACCATCGGCGCCGACGGCCCGGTCTCGGCCGACACCGACAGCTTTGCCCCGCCGCCCGACCTCACAGCGGGCGACGCTGCCGCGGCGGTGTGCCCCGGCGGTCCCGGCTGCGCGTGCCAGCAAAACGCCGAGTGTGACAACGCGCTGTGTATCGAGACGCCCAGCGGCCTCGCGTGCGCGGTACCGTGCGTGGCCAACTGCCCAGAAAACTTTGCCTGCAAGGCGGTCAGCGGCCCGTCGGGCGACATCGTCAGCGTGTGCGTGCCCAAGTTCCTGCGCCTGTGCGACCCGTGTGCGACGTCCGCGGACTGCGCGAGCCTCGGGCTGACCGGCGCCAGTTGCGTGCTGCACGGCGATCAGGGCGCGTTTTGCGGGGTCGCCTGCGCTGTCGCCGCCGATTGCCCCGGCGGCTACACCTGCGCCGACGCCCCCACCGCCGAGGGTCCGAGCAGCAAGCAATGCGTCCGGGCCAGCGCCGACCCTGTGTGCGTGTGTTCGGCGGCTGCGAGCGCCAAGGGCCTCAAGACCGCGTGCGGCGTGACGGCGATACCAGCGGGCGGCAGCGCCCCCGTCACCTGCAAGGGCACGCGGCAGTGCGGCAAAGACGGCCTGGGCGTGTGCCTCGCCGCACCGGCCACCGCCGAAACCTGCAACGGCCTCGACGACGACTGCGACGGCCAAATCGACGAGGTCGCCTGCGACGACGGCCTGCCCTGCACCAAAGACAGCTGCGACGCCAAGGCCGGCTGCAGCCACGCGCCGACCCCGGGCGCCCCGTGCGACGCCGATGGCAGCGCGTGCACGGTGGGCGACCAGTGCGCGGGTGGTGCGTGCGTGGCCGGTGCGGCGATCGTGTGCGATGACGGCAAGGCGTGCACAACCGACGCCTGCGCGCCGGCGAGCGGCTGCACAGCGACCAACGACGACGGCAAGGGCTGCGACGCCGACGGCGATGCATGCACCAAGGGCGATGCCTGTGCCGGCGGAGCGTGCGTCAAGGGCGCGGTGGTCGTGTGCGACGACGGCAATCCGTGCACCGCCGATGGGTGTGACGGCAAGACCGGCAAGTGCGCAGCTGTGGCGGTGGGCGGCGGGGTGCCTTGTGACGATGGCACCGCGTGTACGTTGGCCGACGCCTGCACCCAGGGAACCTGCGCCGGCAAGCCTGTGGACTGCGACGACAAGAACCCGTGCACGGCCGAAACCTGCGACCCCGCCAAGGGCTGCCAGAAGGTCAACGCCGACGCCGCCGGCTGTGACGACGACAACCCGTGCAGCGTCGGCGACAGCTGCAAGGACGGCGCGTGCGTCGGCGGCAAGCCGAAGTCGTGCGTGGCACCGGACGAATGCAGCACGGCCAAGTGCGATCTCGGCACCGGCAAGTGCGCCTACGGCAATGCCCAAAACGGCACGCCGTGCGATGACGGCTCAGCGTGTACCGAGGCGGACGCCTGCCAGGCCGGCACCTGCGCAGGCAAGCTGCTGGCCTGCAACGACGCCAACCCGTGCACCAGCGACAAGTGCGACAAGCAGGCCGGTTGCGTGAACAGCCCCAACAGCAGCACGTGCGACGACGGCGACGCATGCACCACGGGCGACACCTGTGCAGGCGGGGCCTGCAAGCCCGGAGCCAACCAGTGTGAGTGCAAAAACGACACCGACTGCGCCGCCAAAGAAGACGGCGATCTGTGCAACGGCACGCTGTTTTGCGACCTGGCAAAGTTGCCGCACCAGTGCAAGGTCAACAGCAAGACCGTGGTGGTGTGCGACGCCAGCGGCGACAGCGAATGCCTGAAGAACCTGTGCACAGCCGCAACCGGCAAATGCGCGGTCGCCGGCGTCAACGGCGGCAAGAGCTGCAGCGACGGCAACGCCTGCACCAGCGGCGACGTGTGCGGCAAGCAACCAAGCGGCAGTTGGGGCTGCGTGGCCGGCGCTGCGGTCAGCTGTGACGACGGCAGCGTGTGCACCAAGGACAGCTGCGGGCCGAGCTCTGGCTGCCTTTTCACACCCGATCCTGGGGTGACCTTGCCGTGCTACTCGGGACCCAATGGCACGGCCGGCAAGGGCATCTGCTCGGCTGGCACCAAGGCTTGCTTGGCCGACGGCAG
>VGRO01000419.1 GCA_016875335.1 Deltaproteobacteria bacterium
GGCAGGGACAGGGGCAGGGGCAGGGACAGGGACAGGCACAGGCGCCGGGACAGGGACAGGGCCAGGCACAGGCGCCGGGACAGGGCCAGGCGCAGGGACAGGCACAGGCGCCGGGACAGGGGCAGCGTCAGCCGAACGGTTTGCCGCTGGGACAGGCACAGCGGCAGCAGGCGACCCCCAGCGGTCCCACCGCGAAAGGCAACGACTCGACCGACCATGGCAACCTCGCACCCAACCGCCGCGGCGGGAAGGGTAGCACCGGCGCGGGTTTTGATCACGCTGGACGTGCGAAGGTCCAACCATGGCGAGCAGTGCGACATCCACTTGGGGGCTTGGCTCAAGGCCCTGGGTCCACCGTACGAGGAGCCTGGTGGACTATCGTCCGACAGGCTCCGTGCTGATTGCGATGAGGGCAGCGACCGAGAACTGCCTGACGCGAGCACTTCGTCGACTTGGCGATTGGGTTCGCGTATGTGCTGGTGGAGAGCTCCTGCCGTCGGGTACTTGTTGCACCAGCTACAGGCCCAGGCGCGGCCCGAACACCTGACCTTGCACCAAGCCGGCGAACGCGCAATCCTTTCGGCGGGGGCTGCCGCCCCTGGGCACGATCGGCAGTGAACGCAGAAATGGTGGATTGACCTGCACTTGGCTGCCGTGTTGCGCTCGCCGCAGAGCGCGCCAGCCACATTGCCGCGCAACATCCAGAGCTTCTACCCGAACACCTGGACTTGCTTGTGACGACCATCGCCGACCCCGACAACGTTCGTCTGAGCCGCCGAATGGCATCCGCCCGAATGCTGACGCGGTGGTTCGAAGACGTGCGCCGCGGCAAACTCGTGGTCGCTGTCGTGGTGTTGCCAGGCGACGCCTCAGATCGGGCCTGGATCGTCACGGCCTACATTGCGCGGACGCTCGCGCCAGGAGAAGTGCTATGGACGCGCCCCGCCTGACCTTTCACTACGACCGCGCTGGCGACATCTTGACGATTGCGCGCCGGCCGCCCCACGCCGGTCAAGAATGCGAGGACTTGGGCGACGATGTGGTCGCGCGCGTGGACCCGGCCACCGGCGAGGTCGAGGGCATCGAGGTTCTGTTCTTTTCGACGCGGTTGCTGCGCTCCGACGATTTTGCGTTGCCCATCGAAGCGGAACTTCGGCGGGTGGCGTAGAACGCAGCGATGAAGCTCGCCGACTGCGACGACGCCAACCCCTGCACCTACGACCAGTGCGACGCCGCCCACAACGGCTGCTTCAACACCAAGCACCCCGACGGCAACGCCTGCGGCGGCGGCAAAACCTGCAAAGCCGGGGTGTGCCAGTAGGCGCGCCTGCGCTGTGGCAGCCGGCGCTGTCCGTGGCGGACTTCCGACACGCGCTCCAGCCGCCCTGGATCGCCAGTTGGGTCTGCACAACAAGCGATCCAGGCGTCCTGGATCGCCGGTTTGGTCTACACAACAAGCGATCCAGGCGCCAAGGATCGCTTGTTTGGACCTCGCAACAAGTGCTCCAGGCTTCCTGGATCGCTTGTTTGGTTCGCACAACAGCCGATCTGGGGCGCCCGGATCACGACTCGGGCACTTCCAGCGGCGCTTTCTTGCCCTTGCGCGCCGGCCGGAAGAACGACTCCGGCCATTTCTTACCGAGCTTTTCCTTGGTGGCAATCTGCACCAGCGACGCCAACAGGTTGCGCCGCTCGGCGTTGACGGCGGCGATGAGCGGCTCCTTGACGGTGGTGCGGTGCTGCACGATGGCGGCCTCGGCGCTGTCGCGCTTGGCCTCGGCGGCGTCCCACTTGTCGCGCAGGCCGGACGCGGGCTTGACCGGGGCGGTGATGGCTTTGTCGGCCTCGGTGGCGGCGCCGTCGCGTGGGTGACATGGCCGTTGACACCGCGCCGCAGCGACGCCGACACCCGGCGGGGCGCGGCTGTTGGCCGCTTGGCCGAGTCCGTGAACAAATCTCCTGCCATCGGCCGCTGGCGCTGGCAGCCGACGAAGGAAGGCACTGCCGTCTGCGGATGTCAGACCGTTGGCATCGATCTGGCCCACACCGCCGGGTGCCGCTATCGACCCATACCCACCCCGCCCACCGGGCCACCGACGCGTCGCTTCTGCAAGAGAAGTCCGCGCGCCAAGTACTCCATGATCCACCGCCAAAAAAAGGTCCTGAATCCTTGGCGATCGAATTAACTCAGGTTTCCCGGGGAAACCGGCGCAAACCTGCACCTTCAGGGTGACAGGTTTGCGCCGGCGGTTAATTCGACACGCCGAGTGGGCCTCTCAGCCACAGGCAAACAGCCACAGGCTTCAGGCTTCAGCCACAGACGCAGCGGCAGCGGCAGTCGC
>VGRO01000420.1 GCA_016875335.1 Deltaproteobacteria bacterium
GTGTGCAGCGCGGCCTTTCGGCGGTAGCCGTCGACCAGCACGGCGCCGGTGCCGTTGTCCGCGCCGCCGACCACGAGCACCGGCGTCTGCTGGCCGAACTCGGACAGCGAAGCCAACAGCGCACTCGCCGGCGCCGCCACGCGCAGGCCGGCGTACTTGCAGTCCAGCTGCCCCAGTTCCAGTTCGACCACCGCGCACCGCCGTCGGGCCGAAGTGGCCCAGGCCCCACCTTGGGAGCGAAGGACGGGCCTTGCGGCGCCGTCCTTGCAGCGCGCCATGAAATAAGGACCACCTGGCGCCTCGCCGCGCCACAATTAGGGACCACCCGAATTGGTGCGCGGCGTGCGATCGTATCTGCCCCGAAGTTGACTTTGGGCGAGGCGGTCGATGGCGTACAGGGAGCTGACGGTGGCGGATATAGCGGAAATTCTTCGGCGGTGGTTGCGGGGTGACCCTCTTCGAGAGATCGGTCGGTCGTGCCGGGTCGATCGCAAGACGGTGCGGCGGTACGTGGCGGCGGCGCAGCTCGAAGGGCTTTCGGTTGGGGCAGCGCATGGCGTTCTGACCGAGGAAGTGGTTCTTCGCGTTGGGTCCCGTGTCCACGTTGGCGCGCCGGTGCAGGTGGGGGCCAGCTGGTCCGTCTGCGCGGCGCACGCCGATCAGCTGCTGAAGTGGCACGCCGAGGGCGCGGCAGGTCCGAAGCTCGTCAAGTTGCTCGCTCGGCACACCGGCGTCGAAGTGGTCAGGCGGACGTTGCAGCGCTTCATGAAAGCCGAGCTGGCGGGGCGCAAGAAACCACATTCAACCCAATACGTTGCGACATGTGGGCCTGGCAAGGAACTGCAGGTCGACTACGAGACGCTTGGCCGGGTGTACGACGCGGACGCGGAGCGTGATCGCGTTCTGCACGCTTTCGTTTGCACGTCGGTGTACAGCCGGCACGCATTCGTGTACCCGTGCTGGGACGAGACGACCGAGACCACGATCGAGGCCCTGGAAGCTGCGTGGCGGTTCTTTGGCGGCGTTTTTGCAGGGATTGTGCCGGACAACCTGAAGGCGATCGTCATCAAGGCCGACGAGGTCAGCCCGGTCTTCAACCAGGAGTTCGTTGAGTATGCCACCGCCCGAAATTTCGACATCGGTCCGGCGCGGGTCAGGAAGCCGCAGGACAAAGGGCGGGTCGAGAACAACGTCAAGTACACGCAGGGCGACCTGTTCGCGTGCGAGACCTTCACGACGATCTCGCAGTGGCGCGCGGAGGCGGAGAGGTGGTGCCGGCAGGACGCAGGCCTGCGCGTGCACGGCACGACCTTTCGGCGGCCGTTGGAGCACTTCGAGCAGGAAGAGCGGTCGGCGTTGCTGCCCATGCCGACGTCGGCGTGGGACGTCGGGCGCTGGGTCGACGCCAAGGTGGGACGCGATCGACGGATTCGCGTCGCGAACGCCTGGTATCGCTTGGATGGCGCGGACATCGGCGACACCGTGCGTGTTCGCGTTGGCCGCACGACGCTTCGGGTGTTGTCTGATCGCGAACTGCTTGGTGCGTTTCCACGGGTGGAGGCCGGCCAGACTGGCGGTGCAGCGCGCGACTTGACGTCGCTCTCCGATGCAACGGCTGGCCGCAGTCGGGAGGCCTTCCTGGCAGCCGCCACCTTGCACGGTGGCCATGTCGCGCAGGTCGTCGACCGGGTGCTGTCGCAGGGCATGTGGTTCAACCAGGTTCGCAAGGCCAAGCATCTTCTTGAGTTGTGCGAGCGCTACGGCGGGCAGGTGGCCGATGACGCCTGCGCCAAGCTGCTGGCCGTGGACGACGCCGACGTCACGCGGGTGGCACGCGTGATTCAACTGGGCCTGGACCAGCGGCCGCCGTTGGCAGCCGGCCTCGCGATGCCGCCACCGGGGCCGCAGCCACCGCCTCGTTTCGGGCGAGACCCTTCGACCTGGCAGCGCATGTGCGTGCCGGCATCCGCAGGAGACCCAAACCATGCTACCTGACTGCCGTCCGCTGGATACCGCGCTCGTTGCCCAACTGCGGCAACTCAAGCTGGGCCCGCTGTGCGAGGTTCTGCCTGTGCGGCTGGCCCAGGCCCGCGCCAAAGGCATGGATCCTGCCGACTTCCTGACGGTGATTCTGAGCGACGAGCTGGAACGACGCAGGACCAACGCAGCATCGCTGCGGGCGGCCAAGGCCGGGCTGGCACCGGACATGGTGCTGGACCAGTGGAATCGACACACGGAAGTGCACTACGACCGGGCGCTGCTGGATGAACTGGCAACGCTCAAGTTCCTGGACCGCCACGAACACGTGAGCATTCTTGGACCCGTG
>VGRO01000421.1 GCA_016875335.1 Deltaproteobacteria bacterium
GATCCACGGCCGCTTGTCTTCTTCCAGGATGCGGTCCCACACGTTGTGGTTGTTGTTCTCGACAGACCAGCGGCGCCGCACCAGTTCGTTCCACTGCGCCGCAGTCAGGCTGGCCTGCGGCAGCGACGTGACGTAGTAGCGGTCCTCGCGCGTGACCCTGGCTTCGCCGCCCTTTTCCTCACGCACGCAGTGGATGCGGACCAGGGTGCGCGCGTGGGTCCAGTCCAGCCAGCCGTCGGGCAGGTCGTACAGGGACACGCTGCGGGTGACCACGTGGCTGCCTTCGAAGCGCACCGAGGTGTCCGCCGCGGCGCCGGCCGGCCGGTTGCCCAGCACGCGTTGGGCCTCGCGGCACAGCTCGGGCTGGTTGTCGCGCAAGCAGAACGCGTAGTGCGGGCCGCGTTTGCGCGTGGCGGTGGCGTTGGCGAGGCTGCAAGCGCCGGCATCGTAGGTCACCATGTCGAAGTAGCCCGGACCGTAGGCCGCGAGCACGTCGTCGAGCGCGCCGACGTACGCGCCCATCTCGTTGGTGTGCGGCGGCACCGGGCAGGCGTCGAGGCACGGCCGCGCAGGCGTCGAGATGTCGCAGCAGGTGATGGTGCCGACCTTGGCCCTGCCGGTGCTCGAGTCCCACTGGCCGTACTGGACCGCGGCACCGGGGTCGTCGTGCAGCCACGTGGTGGTGTACTTGCCATCCATGGCCAGCACCCGCAGCGGCGAGTCGAGCGCGAGTTGCTTGCGGCGCCGGGCCAGTTTGCAGGCGCGGATGTTCAGTTGGCGCAGTTGCTGCGGGTCGAGCGCCACGAACAGCTCGCGCAAGGTCGTGTCGCGGATCGGCACGTACAGATCCAAGGCCTTGCGGGTACCGGTGCCGAACGTCGACGCAAACGTTTCGACTTCGGCGAAACCCTTGCCGCCAGCGGCCAAGCCAGCCGCGACCACCTTGAGTGCCTGCAGCACCTTGAGCTTGACGCTGGCCGGGCGCTTGCGCGGGTCGTCGATGCGGCCCTCGATGTCCAACTCGTCGAACCGGGCAGCGGGGTAGCCCAGCTTGCGCCGTTTGAGGCGCACCAAAGCTTCAGTCCACATGCGAAGTTTCCTTTGGGGACTTGCCGTTCGCGTGCCACCGCACCATGCTTCGCCCGGCGCCGGCCCTGCGGCAGAAGCCGGGGTCGCCACTAGAAGCACCTGCCGCGTTTTGTCATCGCCAAGGATCGCATCGCGCAGGGCCTGTGGCAGTCTTTTCGGCCCGAATCCGCCGATAGGGGCCACCGCCGGACCACCGCAACCCGTCGCGACCGGCGCCGTCCACTGCGGCGGCGGCGGCGAAAACCGCAATAAGCCTCCAGATAACCGGATTGTCGGCGGACGACCGCGCTGGGTCACCGCGCCCGCGATCAGCGGACGCCCGGGAAACCCCGGTGGAATTGGCGTCCGCGCGGCCTCTGCGAATTTGTGCACAGCGCATTTCCGCTGCGCGAGGGTCAGCCGCAAAGACGACTGCTAGCGGATGGCGGGCGAGCGGGGCGGGGTTTGCCAATCGCTACTGGCAGCGCTTCATTCGCAAACCGTAGGACGACAGCAAGCCATCGCCACCGTTGGCACGCCTACTCGATTGTTGGGGCGCTGCGAGCGTTCGCCATCTTCGTCAGGATGAGCGACAGGGCCGCATTGCCGCTGATTGAACCCCAAACTCGAACAGGTCCCCTGCCGCAACGTCCGCAACAACCGCAGAGCCGCGATAGGGGCCAAGAAAACCAACGGCAGCCCGACGCCACCCAGAAAAAACCGGCAACGTGGCCGGCCGCATCACAGCGCCAGAGCCGCCCCCTGCTTGCCGCCTCGCGCATCCTCGGCCAAACTCACGCCCGCACGGCGGCCCGGCCGCCCAAGCCTCAGCCCATGCCCATGTCGAACCGCAGAAAGACGCCGTTGCCGTGGCAAAACCGACTGCTGCGCTCGCTGGGATGCGCTGTCGCCGTGGCCACAATCCTCACCCTTTCCGCCGCCTGCTCGGAAGGCCCAGCCCCGCCCTCGGCCGCTGGCACCGGCCCCACCTGCACCAAAGACCTCGACTGCGCCCAGGCAGTCAACCTCAACAAATGGCGCGGCAAATCTAGCGCAAACCCCATGCCGCCCTGCGCCGAACCCTTCTGCAAGGCCGGCCGCTGCGACACCCGCGCGATGCCCAAGGACTCCCTCTGTGAAGACGGCGACGCCCTGCCCTGCACAAGCGGCCAATGCGACGCCGCCGGCAAGTGCAACGTGCCGCTGGTGCCCTTGGTCGACAAGGATCAGTGTTTGATTGCCGGCGCCTGTCACGCCA
>VGRO01000422.1 GCA_016875335.1 Deltaproteobacteria bacterium
CCAGCCGCCCGCGCGCCGTCCACGTGGCGGCCACGTCTAGCGCCGCGCCCACCGCCGGCCAAATGACGCTTTTTCCGGACGACGACGACATTGCACTGTGAGCGCCGCGACCGAACCGCCACCGATCCCTGCGCGGATGCTCAACGAGTGGGTGTACTGCCCACGGCTTTTCCACTTGATGCACGTGCAGGGCTTGTTCGCGCCGAGCGCGGAGACTGTGGCGGGAGCCGGAGAGCACGACCGCATGCGTGCGCGCAGCCGTGGGCAGGGCCTTGAAGCGCCGGCCGAGCCGTGGCGCGGTGCTGGCCCGCGCGAGGTCACCTTCGACAATGCGCTGGAAGGCGTGATCGGTCGATTCGATGTCGTCGCCGCCGACGCCGCTGGGGGCCTTGTGCCGGTCGAAGCCAAACACGGCACCGCTCCCGACGAGGCGCGTACCCAGGCGGTGTCCGGTGTCACACTGCGGCCGGGCGTGTGGAACAACGACCAAGTCCAGTTGGGCGCCCAAGCGCTGCTGCTGCGCGGAGCCGGGGAGCGCTGCGACGAAGTGCGGATCTGGTACCGCAAAACCAACACTACCGCGCGGCTGCCGGTAGACGACGCATTGCTCGCTGCCACGCGCGCTGCAATCGCCGCTGCCCGAGCCGCCGCCGCCGGGCCGATGCCGGCGCCGCTCGTGGATTCGCCCAAGTGCATCGGCTGCTCCTTGGTCGACATCTGCTTGCCCGACGAGACGAATTGGCTGCTGCACCGACAGCCTGAGCAACCGCGCAAGGTCGTGGCCGGGCGCAGCGACGGGGGCGGCCTGTACGTGGTGACCCAAGGTGCGCGGGTTGGCAAGACCAGCGAGGCGCTGACCGTGGCCAGCCGCGACGACAACGCCGAAGTGCCGCTGATCGACGTCGAGCACGTGGCTGTGTTCGGCAATGTTCAGGTGACAACGCAGGCTGTGCAGGCGTTGACGTTCGCCGGAAAGGGGCTGCACCTGCACACCCAAGGCGGCAAGTTGCTGGCGACCTTGGTCCCTTCTGGCCGGCCGAACCTGCATCTGCGCCGCGAACAGTTCCGGGCGGCAGACCGGCCAGAGCGGTGCTTGCCCATCGCCCGTTGGGTGGTGGCCGCCAAGGTGCGCAACCAGCGGGTGCTGCTGCGCCGCAACGACACGGCAAGCGCGCATGGCGACACCGTCGAGGCGCTGGCCGGCGCGGCACGGCGGGCGGAATCGGCGGCCGACCTGGCCGAACTCATGGGCACCGAGGGCGACGCGGCGCGCAAGTGGTTTGCGGCCCTGTCGACACTCTTGGGCGACGAAGAGGGCAAGCCTTGGCTGACCGGGCGGACACGGCGGCCGCCAGCCGATCCCGGCAATGCCATGTTGTCGTTCGGGTATGCGCTTTTGGTCGGCGAGTGTGTTGCGGCCTGCCAAAGGGTTGGCCTCGATCCGGACCTGGGTTTCCTGCACCAACCTGTGCCCGGCCGGCCCGCGCTGGCCTTGGACCTGATGGAGCCATACCGGCCGCTGGTGGTGGACAGCCTCGCCCTGCGCATGATCCGCAGCGGGCAACTGCATTGGCGCGACTTTGCGCAGGTCGGCGACGGATGGCGCCTGCACGACGCGGCGCGCCGCCGGGTCATCCTGGCGTTCGAGCAACGCATGGACGAGCTGATTACGCACCCGCTTTTCGAGTACCGCATGAGCTACCGGCGGATTCTCGAAACCGAGGCGCGGCTGCTGGGCCGGCACTTGACCGGAGAGTTGAACGAATGGCGCCCGCTAGTGACGAGGTAGTTCGCCATGCGCCAGCACGTCCTAGTTGCCTACGACATCGCCGATGACAAGCGTCTGCGCCGGGTCATGCGCACCTGCTTGGACTACGGCGATCGCGTGCAGTTCAGCGTCTATGCCGTCCAGGTCAGCGACAAGGACCTGGCCATCTTGAAAGAGCGGTTGCACCGGCAGATCGCGCCCACCCAGGACCGCGTGATGTTCGTGCGGTTGGGGCCAGTGGCGCAGGAGGGCGAGCCGCCGCACCGCATCGACACCATTGGACTGCCCATCGAACTGACCGACCGCAAACGCCTGCTGTTTTGAGCGGATTACCGGGGCGGGCATTTAGGGCCCAAGAAATGATTTACTCAATCATTTCTTAGGCCCGTTTGCTTGCTCGGTGGGTCACCAGCTCGCGGACCAGATGCCCGACTCGCGGCTCCGTCCTGATGCGAGCGTCATCGACTTATTTTTTCCAGTCAATTGATAGGCACCCGTGTCGCCCCCAACCGCACAAAGGGCGCCCTTGCCTGGCCTGAGTGTGTACCCATGAATG
>VGRO01000423.1 GCA_016875335.1 Deltaproteobacteria bacterium
TGGTATAACGGACATTGCGACCGCGCAGGGCTCTCAGGGTCAGCCGGCTGCGCCGGACAGTTTCAGGCGCAGGCACAGGCACAGTGTCGGATGTGGGCGTATGTACACAGGGTTCTGGCTGCTGCTGGCCCTGCGCCTGTGCCTGTACCTGTTCCCATTGGCATTGCAGCTATTGTGCATGGCTTGTACCGCCCGACCATCGGCGCCGCGTGAGGACCATCCAGGCGACCAGCAGCGTCCACCGCACCGCTGGGGCACCTGCCGGCCGGCCACCTGTCGCGCAGCCGCCCGTACCGGAATCGGCAGCGGTCGTCGGGGTTTGCGCTTGCGGCGGCGGGGCCGCCAACTGCCACGGCGACCCCTTGGGAGGCAACCCCGGCTCGCGCTGCGGCCCAGCGCCCACGGTGAAGGCAAACGACTCTTCCGCCGCGCCGACAGTGCCGTCGAACGCGACGATGCCCTTGGCGACGCGCAGGGTCAGCTTGTGCCCGACCGGCCAGTCCGACGCGGGCAGCAGGCGCACGACGTTGGAGTTCTGGCCATAGAAAAGGTGTTGTTTGGCCGGCAGTTTGTTGCCTTTGGCGTCGCGGACCGTCACCGCGTCGTCGGCCAGCTTGGCGGCGTCCAGACCGCGCGACAGGACCACGGCCAACGTGCTCTGCGGCGTCACCTTCGCCGGCCACGGATGCGCGGCCCCTTCGCTCGGCACGGTGGCCAGCACGCGCAACTGCGCAGGCTTGCCGTGCAGCTCGTCCCACACGCCTTGCCAATACGCCGCCACCACTCGCGCCTCGCACAGCGGGTTGCCGGGCTCGTGCGGGTCGCTCAGGTGATCCCACGCCCACGGGTAGCGCTGGCGCAGGTCAGCAATGCCCTCTTTGCTCTCGGCTTTGAGCTTGGGCCACCCCAAGATGACCTTGGCCAGCGTTTGCTGTGCGTCGGTCAGTGTGGCCTCGGGCACCGGCTCGCCGCGCGCCTGAAACACCGCCCGCAGGTCGTCCATTGGCAGCCACGGCTCGGGCATCGGCGAGGCGCCGGCCTGGGCCACCCAAAACACGTCGGTCGCGGTGTCAAAGCTGGTAAACAGGTCGTCGCTCCATCCGGCCTTGTCGTAGTGCTTGCCCGCTTCCATGAACAGCGCGTCGTACACCTGATCGGCCATGCCGTGGCTGAACATACCGAACAAGAACGCAAGTTTGGGTCGCGCCGCCGGGTCTTTTTCGAGCGCGGGGTGCGCCTTGCCCAGGTGGGCGAGCAGCGCGCGCTGGTAGGGCTCCCAATGGGCGGTTTCGCCGTAGCCGTGGCCGATGACGTAACCGCCGTCCGGAAAAAACGTCCCATTCATCAGCGCCTGTTGCAGGTCCGGGGCTTGCAGCAGCGCCTTGAGCGGTCCGGGCGGCAGGTGCGCGACGGCGCGCAGGCTGATCGCCTCATGGGCGTGGTTGCCGTTGGCGTGCGCTGCAAGGGGCAGGGCGGCTGATGCAACCGCACCAGTCACGGCGGCGGCGAGGGCGAGGGCGCGCATGGCGAGAATCCCGGGCCCGCCGGAGTGCGGGGTCAGCCCGTTGTAGTGCAACGCCGCGGCGCGGGCAATGGGCCGTGGGGGTTGGGCGTTGGGGTGCGCGCGGTCCGTGACCGGATCGGCTTGGTCCCGCAACGGGTGGACCGCGCGGCGCCAAGCATCCGCGACTGCCCGGCGACCCACATGGCCGCCGGCCAAGCCCCAAACCTCCGACAATCGGGTATCTGGCGGAAAAACAAGCTGCCTCGCCACGGCCGCCTGTACGTACGCTGGTGGCCGCCGCGGTCGCTTCCCCAGTTGTATCCGTCACTAACAGCTCGTATGATGTCCTTTATCGCCCAAGATCGGGCGCAACAGCTAAAATGCGATCCCTAATCCTCGCCACTGCCGACGAAGTTGCGTATGCGCTGGCCGCTCGGATTCGCGCCCTCCGCCTGCAGCGCGGCTGGACCCAGGTCGAGCTTGCTGCGCGCGCCGGGATGAGCGTGGCCAGCTACAAGCGCTTTGAGCAAACGGGCGCCATCGCATTCGAGTCCCTGCTGCGCGCCGCCCTCGCGCTTGACCGCATCGGTGATTTCGACGCCTTGTTTCAGGCGCCGCCCTTCCGCACGCTCGACGAGGCCGCGGCCAAACCAACAGAGCGCAAACGCGCGCCCCGCCGGGCCAAGCCGAGCGCGCCGCAATGAAGCTGCCCGCTGGCACGGCGCTCGCAGTCTCGCTGCAATGGCAGGGCGATGACGAGGTTCGCGTCGGCCGGCTGGC
>VGRO01000424.1 GCA_016875335.1 Deltaproteobacteria bacterium
CTACGACTACCTGGGCTTGCGCCCCGCCAGGTCGATCCCTTGATCGCTTGATCTCTTGATCCCTTGATCGCTCGACTGAAGGCCCAACGGCGATGCGACTGTTGGGTCGTCAACCACCGAAGCCCGCGCGCCGCAGGCCGGCCGCGGAGCAGGCCAGGCCGGAGGCGGGCGGGCGCAGCCCGTCGGATGTGCGGTTGTCCAGCGATCAGGGACCCCGCGGAGCGGGGTCGTTTTTTTGGGGGGGGCGCCGCCAGCACGCGCAGGCGAAACGCCAAATTTGCGCCACGCTACCGACTTCGCTTCCGCACCGAGTCCGCAATCGGATTCGCGGACTTGGTGCGTGTCGCGTGCAGGGGGCACACAGCACGATGCCAACCGGGTCAGGGCGCTCACCGATGCGCGCTCACCCTCGCAGCGTTCCATACCCCGGCGGCAGCCGACACCGCGTGCCGGCGAACCGGCCAACCGCCCTCGGCGAACCGACGGCGGCTGGCGCGGCGTGTTTGGCTGGCACGGTGACCAGCACGGGCGGCCGGGCGATGGTCGCGGCGCAGCGCGGGATGGCGGTCCGTGAACCGCCAGCAACTGGCACCGCCGCGAGCTGGCGGGGCGCAAGCCCAGGTTGTCGTTGCGGTTGTCCGGCGCGTTGTCGTTGCGGTTTGCCGCGCGCACGTTGCGCGCGTTGTCGTTCCAACTGCCGCCGCGGATGACACGGTTGTCGCCCTTGGCCCGGCCGCCGCCGCCAAGGCTACGCCGTGCGCCGGTTGGCGGCAAGCTGCCGGAGGCGTACGGTCTGGGCCGTTGCCGCCCACGCCGTCAGCGCTGTGGCCCTGCTGGCCGCCAGGGCTTCATCACCTTGTTGCGCCAGCGCGTCGGCTGCGGCCAGCCTGCGCAACAGCCGTCGGCGGCGCGCAGCATCGAGGCGGACCAAACCAGGGAACATGCGCAGACCGAGAAATGGCACCCCGTCTGCGCAGCGGCCATGGCGCTCGGCTCTCGGATTCAAGGCCAGCCGCAAATGGTCGCGCACGAATGCAGCGATGGCGGCGCCGGCTGCGGCAAGTTCGGCGGACCGAGCACCGAATAGCAGCATGTCGTCCATATAGCGCACATAGGCCGCGACGCCGGGCGAGGCAACGGCAAATTGGTCCACCTCAGTCAAGATCAAGTTGGCAAAGTGCTGACTGGTCAAGTTGCCGATCGGCATTCCGCGACCGGGTGGCGACCCCGGCGCGCCTGCCCGAACGACCAACTCCAGCAGCCGCAAGACATCGGCGTCCGCCACATGGCGCGCGATGCACGCAAGCAAGACGTCGTGTTCGACCGACTCGAAGTAGTGTTGAACGTCAATCTTGTGATAGCGCTCGTGCGCCGCAGTGGCCTTGCGGGCAGCCGCAATGGCGGTCGCGGTGCCGCGCCCTTTGCGGCACGCATGGCTGCAGTCCGAGGCCACAGCCTCGAACAACGGCCCAATCTCGGCGCACAGGGCGTGGTGGACGACGCGGTCACGAAACGGCGCCGCGCTGATGAGCCGTGGCTTGGGGTCGCGAATCCAGAAGCTGCGCGGCGGGCCCGGACGCCAAGTGCCATCCACCAATTCGCGCTGTAACTGCAGGACGTTGGACTCGAGGTCGGCAAGAAAGGCCATGGCGTCACCGGCCAGCCGCTTGCCCTGGCTGGCAGCGCGCGCTGCGCGACAAAGTGGCAAGAATCCAGTCACCTGCGACCACGAGGTTGGTCCTGCGCTCATGTTTGCTCTGCCTTGAGCGACTGCCGCCACCCCCCGACCATCCGACCGGCCTCGTCGAGGTTGCGCGCCACCACCTCGTAGGCGCCGCCGTCCACCAGCCGGCGGCCATGACAAAGGCGGAACAACACGCGCAGCCGGGCCAGGGCAGTGTCCACCTCCGCCAGCAATGCAGCGCGCGTGGGCTTGGCGGCGAAGCGGGCCAGCGTCAGCTTTTCCATGACGTCGAGCGCGATATTGTCGATGCGCGTGGCAAACGTGAAGCGCGCAGCCTTGGGCAGGCGCGCGGTGCGGTCGAGAATGTCCTGGGTCGTGCGCTCCCACTGCAGCAGCAGCGGCAACTCTGGCTCGGTCATTGGGCGTCGCTCCCAACCGGTGCGGCACCCGGCTGCGGGGGGGGCTTGTCGACGGCGGCGGCGCAGTGCGCTCCGACGATGGCCAACAATTCGTCGCCGAAGCTGGCCAACTTGGCCTCGCCGATGCCACCAATCGCGCTGAGCGCAGTGCGCGTCGCCGGCCGCGCACT
>VGRO01000425.1 GCA_016875335.1 Deltaproteobacteria bacterium
GCCCGACGCCGATGGGCGATGCGGCGGCCAAGGCAGTGAAAACGAAACTGCTCTGGGCTGAGGCGCTCCGGCGGGCGTTCGGATTTTCCGTTGAACAATGCCCATGTGGGGACCGGCGTGTGGCCGCTCACAGGATTTCGCCGCCCCAGCCGTTGTCCCTGCCCGGGTCGGGGCCGGCGTGTGGCCGCTCACAGGATTTCGCTGCCACAGCCGGTGAGCCCGCCCGGGTCGGGACCGGCGTGTGGCCGCTCACAGGATTTCGCCGCCACAGCCGGTGAGCCTGCCCGGGTCGGGACCGGCCTCCGCGCCGGTCAGGTTCTTGTTCGCATTTTGTAAATACAAACGAATAGTTCCAGTGAAACGTGTGCGAGCGACTACCCGTCAGCCGGCCACACCCAGGGATATTCCCTGCACTCCGGCCAGCGCCGCCACGGGTTTCGTTGGACATACAGGATCTTCTCTTCCAGCTCCCCGCCGGCGCGCACGACGCGGTCATGCCGGCCGCGTTGCCAAACGGGTGCGCTACGGCCATGGTTCCGTGCTAAGTCCAGGGCAGCGAAGGTCCGCCAACTGTGCGAAATAGAATCGATTGTCGCGGGGGAGGTGGGCGTTGCGACGACGTGGACATGGGCTTAGAACCTGACGGCCGCGGAGGGCCGTCCCGACCCGCAACTTCGCAGGGTATCGCTATAACCCCGCTATCTGCCTTGGAGCAAAGAACCCAAGGCTTTGTCTACCCACTGAAATTACTGGATTCATGGCATTTGATGCGGTTGTTCGGGTTGCGCCTCGATATCACCCCGTAACTGTCAGATCCGGCGCGGGGTTACCCTCATCCACTCTTCGTAATGGTGTTTCTCCCGATAATCGGGAGAAGGACCAGAGGCAGATCAATGCCTTAGCCCATCGCCCACGCCGCGTGGGAGAGGGACCGCTGCGAAGCAGCAGGGTGAGGGCCCAGACCTCAAGCCGCCAGCACCACCGGCCGCGTCTGGTCGCCGCGCCCTGCGAGCAGGCCCGCCACCGAGATATCCTCATCCAGATCGGGCCAATGCAGGCCTCGCGGGCTCAGCTCGACCGCCGCCCGCTGGCTGGATGTCGCCCGCAGCAGCCGCGGAAACCAAACAAGCGGCACGCCGAGCGTGCGACCGTCACTCAGGTCGACCCACATCGAGTCGGCGTCGAATCGAACGCTAGTTGGCGAAGTACTCATGCCAGCTCCTGATAAAGGCGGTGCGATGCTGCTGAACCACCGCGGCGACCTCGCGCAGGCTGCGCGGGTCCATGGCATCAGAATACGCGAGCGCGAGCTCTGGTTCCAGCCAAAATTTGGCCTCGCTGGCGCCCTTCCGTGCATGCACATGCGGAGGCTCACGCGGATCGCCCTCGTTGGAATAGAAGAAGTAGCGCCAACCATCGACACGCAATAAGTTTGGCATCTGGGGCCCTCCGCAGGGTTGGACCGTAGCGAATCTCTGCGACGCGGGCAACCGCGCCGCGCGCGGGATGCTGACCCGCGAGGGCGGCGGCGCGCGGCGTTGCGTTTGGGTCGTAAGCGAAACCATTCGACCCGCGCGTCGCCGCTTCGGGCGCAAGTCCCCTCGGTGTCAGCGAAACCCGCGCTCGCCCGAAGTCGCAGCCCGACCGCCGCAGGCGGCGCGCCCAAACTGGGGCTACCTTGCCCACACGCAACCTACCGCGCGGAATCCAGTGCCGCTCCAGGCCGAGCCTGCCGCGCAACGAGCGGCCAACGCTCAGGATCCGTCAGGCTGTCGAGCTCAAGGTCGAGGTCAAGCTGCGGCCAGTGCAGGATGTGACCGTGCTCGAGGACGACGTCGTACACAGCCCGCACCGACGCACTCGCAAACCACGGACATTGCTCACTATCCAGGGGGTAGACAACTACTGCGACGACCTGGTCCTCGGCGGCGCCGACGACTGGCGGCTGCCGACGGTGGTTGAGTTGTTGTCGACCGTGGACTACAACAAGTCGAACCCAGCGGCGGATGCGGCGGTGTTTGTGGTGCCGATGGGGGGCACACCGTGGTACTGGACGCGAACGGCGTACCAGCCGTCGCCGTCCTCGTACGCGTGGGACGTCGGCTTCAGCAACGGCAGCGGCAGCCACGACTTCACCAACGACTACCGTGTGCGGTGCGTACGGTGAGGTCGGCGACGGAGGACGATTCGACGGTTTGGCGCTTTGACTTTTTGACCCTTGCGCGCCGAAGGCGCGCTGCGCAGAATTTTCAGCTCCAACGGTCAGC
>VGRO01000426.1 GCA_016875335.1 Deltaproteobacteria bacterium
TTGCGCGCGCGAACACCGTGGCGTGGCCAATTTGGCTGCCGAAAACCCGGCCCTTTTGGCTGGCGTCGAGGGTCCAGCTTGCTGCCGTGGGCTGCGAAATCGCCAGACGCCCCATGCAGCGACGTAAGGGCCAGGAAATGATTTACTCAATCATTTCTCGGGCCCGTTTGCTTGCTCCGTGGGTCGCCAGCTCGCGGACCAAAGGTCCGACTCGCGGCTCCGTCCTGATGTGAGAGTGATCGACTTGTTATTTTCCAGTCCCTAATTGCGCGCCGGGCAAGACCAAGGTGTACGACAAGACCTATCCTGCAAACGACGGGTGGACGGCCGGGTATTTCACCGACGCCGTCGCCTTGCGGGGCGGCCGTGTTGGGTACCTGGGATTCGACGGGTACGACCAAGCTCAAGCAATCGAGCGGGACGCGCACGACACCGTGGTGTGGCAAGACGGAGAGGGCGGCTCCGGCGTTTCTCGACGGGCCGTCGTCGAAATGCCCGATGGGCGGGTCGCCCTTGCCGGCGCCTCGTTTGTCGGGTGGGGCAAGTATGGAATTGCACTGGTCAAGTCCCGGTTCGGCTCCACAGGGTTCGCTGCATCCTTCGCGGCCTCACCCTACGCCTCTCTCGAAGGCCACTTCCTCGCCCTGGCCTTGACCAGCACCACCGGCCTGTACGCCGCCGGCCACACCAAGACCGCGGGCCTGGTCGCCGCTTTCGACGAAATCCCCACCGGCCTCTGGTACAAGGAAGTCCCCGCCACCTCCCTCTGCCGCTCGGTCACCGCCACCGCCGCCGACGACCTGCTCACTTGGTGCCTCGGCACCGGCGCCGACGGCAAACCCAATGGTGCCGTGCGCGTGCTCGCCGGCGGCGGCGACCTCAAGTCCACCCTGGCGATCGCGGCCCCGGTCGGGGTGCAGTCGTTCGCCCCGGTCTTTGCGCCCGAAGGCACCAGCTACCTCGCCTTCACCGTCGCCCCCGCGGCCGGCGGCGGGCCGGCCAAACCGTCGCGGGTGGTGGTCCTGCGGGTGGACAGCGCCGGCAAGGTGGTCTGGCAGCGGATGATCCCGTCGGTGTACGGCCTCGGCGCCTACGACCTCGAGTGGTCGGTCAACGGGCCCGTGGTCATCGGCTACCGCAAGCACGCGACCACCGGCGACCTCAACGGCTGGGCGGCCGGCCTTGACCCGAGCGGCGTCCTTTTGTGGCAGCGCGACTACGGCGGCGACGGCACCGATGTGTTCTACGGTGGCACGGCGCTGCCCGACGGCCTGCTTTTCGTCGGCGGCACCAACTCGCAGGGCAAGGCCCAGCAGGAACCCTGGGCCGTCCGAACCGACGCCTGGGGCCAGGCACCATGCAACAAGTCTGGCCCGTGCGCGGACCTCGCGGCCAAGGCCTGCGACGACGGCAAGCCCTGCACCGCCGACACCTGCTCGCCCATCGACGGCTGTGTCTCGGCGCCAACGCAGTGCGACGACGGCAACCCCTGCACCAGCGACGCCTGCGACCCCAAGGCCGGGTGCGTGTGGTCAGCCCTGCCCGATGGCACCGCGGCGTGCCCTGGTGGCGGCCAGTGCGGCGGGGGGTTTTGTCCGTAGGAGGTGGGATCGCGGCGCGTGCGCCGCGCGCCAAGGGTAGTGCGCAAGTCGGCGTTCGGCAGAGTCTGCTCGCCGAATGGCCCTCGCGCTTGCGCCTGTCAGTCTACAACAGAGTGTATTCTTTGCAGAATCCGATCGTGAACCTGCACTTGCACTTGAGCCTGTGCCTGAGCCTGAGCCTGTGCCTGAGCCTGTGCCTGCACCTGTCCGGCGCAGCCGGCTGAGCCTGAATCCGCGTTTGGTCGCGGCGGCCGTGGTACTGCGGGACATCCGCAGCCGGGTGGCCGGCCGTGCCCGCCCACAATGGCCCCGCAGGACCGTGCCCCGCCTGGCCCTCAGGGTCAGCCGGCGCCCATACGCCATGGGCAGAGTCGTCCGGTCGTGGCGCCGGACAGGGACAGGGACAGGTGCCCTGGGTGGGAGCCCGCCGACCCTGACCCTGACCCTGACCCTGGCCCTGCCCGCCGCCATGGCGGCGAGTCCGCGCCAGTGCGGGGCTGGCGGCGGCTGAGGAGCCGGGGTCGGGGTGGGCTTGCGGGACGCCGAAGGGCGATGCTCGGCGGCAGGGTGCGTCGGCTCGCGTGCACGGTGGGCATGGCGACCGTGCGCGGGTTTTCAGCCGGCTTCGCCGGACAGGGACAGGGACAG
>VGRO01000427.1 GCA_016875335.1 Deltaproteobacteria bacterium
TACTATGGTTTCGGCAAGTTCGGCAGCAAGAGCGGCCTGTACATCGCCGTGCAGCACAACTTCGATCTGAGCATGGCGAACGGCGGTTTGGCTTTGTATTTGAGCAGTAAGCACATCGTCAACGCGGTGCGTGCGGTCGACCTTGGGCAAATCGGTCCAGCGGTACAGCGACGGTCATGATCGGCTGATTCGCGCCAGCGGGCGCATGGCCGCAAGATCGCACGGTCGGCGCGTCCAGGGCAACTGTGGTGCGGTGTGCAACAATGCCACACGTGCTGCGAAAGGCGACACCTTCACGGACCCCCCCATTGTTCAACTGTCCAGAAATGCGGGTAGTTTTCTTGGACCTTGCCGCTTGGCACATTTCTTGTATTCTGACGGCCTCGACGAGCATCGACGCGCTACGTCTACCGGAGAAGACCATGCACTACACTCGAAACCCGCTGCTGGCGGCCATCGCGGCAGCTTCGGTCGCTGTGCTCGTGGCCTGTGAGGCCACGCTTCCGCCTCAGGCTGCAACCGTGGATGGCGGCGCCAATGACGCGGGCAACGTTGGCGGTCAAGACGCTAAGGGTGACGCTACTACATGCGCCAACAACGCGGCCTGTCCAGCCGGCAGCTACTGCGCCTACCCTGAAGGAAAGTGCAACACTGCAGGCAAGTGCCAGGTCAAGCCGACGGTTTGTACAAAGGAGCTCAAAGAGGTCTGCGGCTGCGACGGCAATTCCTACCCCAATCCGTGCAATGCGGCAGCGGCTGGCGCAAGCGTGGCCAGCCCGGGCAAGTGCGGCGGCTCAGTTCCGCCCGGCGACTGCGATGTGGCCAAACAGAGTGGCTGTGCCGCCGCCGAATACTGCCAGTCGACTGGCATCGGCGTGTGTGGCGGCAAGGGCGTCTGTGTCCAGAAGCCAGAGGTGTGCACCGCCGACTATGCGCCCGTGTGCGGATGCGACGGCATGACCCATAGCAACGCCTGCGGCGCGGCCGGCGCCGGCACCAACGTCGCCAGCCAAGGCAAATGCGCCGAGCCCATCCCCGTCGGATGCGATGTCGCCGGGCAAACCGGCTGCGCCGCAGGCCAGTACTGCAAGTCGTCGGCTGTGGGCGTTTGCTCTGGCCAGGGCACCTGCACGGTCAAGCCGCAAGTGTGCGCGGCCATTGGCGCGCCCGTGTGCGGATGCGACGGCAAGACCCATGACAACGCCTGCGGCGCGGCCGGCGCCGGCACCAACGTCGCCTCCAACGGCGCATGCGGTGCCAACGCCGTCACTCTCAAGTGGTACATGACCTGCGGCGCACCAGTGTGCGGCGGGTGGACGCCTAAGAACAATGTGCCCTTGTGCACTACCGAGGCGGCGGGCGATCCGTGCAAGATGCCGGGCGGGCAGTGCGACCCCAAGGACAGCTGCAACGCGCTGTTGGTGTGCGCGGACAAAGATCCCAAGGCCGGTGGCATGGGCTGCCCGATCAGCAAGGCCAAATACAAGAGCGACATCCGCTATGTGCAGGCAGCAGAGGCCCGCGACCTGGCGACCCGGCTGCTGGCGACCCGTCTCGCGACCTACAAGTACACGGCGCAAGGGCCCAACGCCCCAACGCGGCTCGGCTTTATCATCGACGATGATCCGGGCAGTCCGGCTGTGGATCCAGAACGAGACATGGTCGATCTGTACGGGTACCTGAGCATGGCCGTGGCGACGCTGCAACAGCAGGGCAAGGAGATCGAGTCCTTGCGGCGCGAAGTGGCCTCGCTCAAAGCGACCTCGCCCAAGGAGGTCCCGCCAATGTGCAGCAGGTAGCACGGTCGCCGCAGATGCAACAGTCGATGTGTTGCTGGCGCTGAAGGTCTCTTCTTTCAACGCATTTGACGGACTAGGCCTGTGTGCCCGACCCTGCTCTCTGCGACAGTGGGCACGCCAGGGCGCCTCGGAGATCGCCGGTGTTGGCCGGTCCCAAGGCCCGCGTCCAGCTCGAACAGCTCTGCAAGTACCTGCTGCGGCCCGGGATTGCGGCCGGCCGCATCGCCGAGACCGAGGACGGTCGCATCGAGGTGAGGCTGAAGAGCGCATGGAAGGATGGCACCACATCCATCTTGCTGAAACCGCAGGATTTCCTGCTGCGTCTGTGCGCCTTGATCCCCCTGCCGCGCCGGCAAGCCCGCTGCGCGCGAATACTTGGAGCGATGCAGCAGCGGGCGCGGCAGTGGCCACATGGTGCTCGCAGGACCGGAGCCCTTCACCAG
>VGRO01000428.1 GCA_016875335.1 Deltaproteobacteria bacterium
CCAAAGGTCCGACTCGCGGCTCCGCCGTAACCCCCCGAAAACCCCGGCCTGCCCCGCAACTCCCACCGAGCTATGCTCCGCGAGGGGGCCCGTACGTGTGTCAGCGTTGCGCGCACGCGGGCGAGCCGCCAGCGCGCGACACCATAGCTTGGGGATTGGTTGTCGGCGTCCCGGTGGCCTGACCTACCCGGTTTCAGCCGAGGGCGCTGCCGGTTGGTCGTCACGGGCACCGTCTTCGCCGGGCGGCCCGACCCCTTCGTCAGTTGTCGCTGCCGGTCCGGGCGCCGCGGCCGGTGGCGGCTTGGCTGCTAGCGCTGGGTCGCGCCAGTTCTGCGGCAGCAGCTCTTCGGCCCGACTCGCCGGGTGGTCGTCGATGCGCAGCAGCACGTTGGCCAGGTAATGCTCGGGGTTGTGGCCGCAGGCCATCGCCGTGTGCACCAGCGTCATCAGCATCGCCAGGTTCTGGCCGCACTTGTCGTTGCCGACGAACATGTAGGTTGCGCGGCCGCGTGCGACCACGCGCAACATCCGCTCGGACAGGTTGTTGTCGATGGGGATCTTCGGGTTTGCTGCAAAGCGGGTCAGCGCCCGCCATTGGTTCAGCATGTACCCGACGGCTTCGCCTGCCTTCGAAGTCGGCAGTTGCAACGCCTTTTGTCCAAGCAGCCAGGTGTGCAGTTTGTCCAAAATGGGCTGGCTGCGCTCCCGCCGCAACGCCGCGTGCGCTGCCGTGCCGCCTACCCCTTGCGCCTTGGCGTCGTGCTCGACCTTGTACAGGTCCAGGATCAGGTCCAGACCTTCCTGCATTTCTGGCACGTTGCGGCGGGCCTCGAACAGGCCGCGCCGTGCGTGCGCCATGCACCCGCTGCGGTCGCGGCCGGCGGGCGTGGTCACCTGGTTGTAGCCGGTGTAGCCGTCGACAACGAGCGTGCCTTGGCTCGCACCCAGCACCTCGACTGGCGTTTCGCCGCTGCGCGACGGGCTGTACTTGTAGATGACGATGTCGCCGGAGATGAACACCCACATCCACGCGCGGCGAGTTTTTGCGTGCGCGGCGCGCTGCTCCGGCGTGCGCGGCTTGGGCCCCAGGTTGTCCAGCGCCTGGATGCGCGTTTCGTCGGCGTGGACCACGTCGCGCATTTGCATCCACTGGAGCAGCAGCCCGTACAGCCACTCCAGCTTTCTCGCCGCCGCGTGGAACAGGTCAAAAAGCGTGGTAGCCGACACCGGCGCCCCCATGCGCTGCAACTGGGTGGCGTAGCGCTCGACGGCCACGGCATCCAGGCACTTGGCGGCAATCAGGCTCGCCACCAGCCGCGGGCCGTATTGCACCTTCTCGCCGATGCGCGGCGGCGGCGGGGCGCTGATGACGCAGCTGCCGCATTCGCACCGCGCCCGACTGACGATGTGCCGGTGCCGAACGACGCGCGACGGCACGAGTTCCGTGGTGTACGACACCTCGTCTGGCAGCGGGTGGTCTGGCGCGGTACCGCAGAGTTCGCAGCGCTTGTCGGTCTCGGGCAACAGGTGAAGGACCGTCTCCGTTGGCAACTCTTCCTTCCACTTGCGGCCTTCGGCGCGCCGTCGTCGGATTTCTTCCGGCGTGGGCTTGGACAGGTCGCCGCGATTGCGCAGGTCGGCTTCCGGTCGCGGCATCTTCTCGCCCTTGTGACCAAACAGGCGCCGCTTGTAGGCCTCGATGGCCTCGTCCTTTTCTTGCAGTTGGGCTTGGAGCGCTTGGTTGCGAACCTCGGCCTCGGCGAGCGATGCGGCGAGTTGCACGACCAGCGATTGCCACTTGCACAGGTGCTCGCTCGCCGCATCCGTCGCGTTCGGGGTGGTCAGATTGGGCGGGAGCGAGGCGTTCATGGCGCCATTGGATCCCAGAAAATTCAGCTTGTCGATCCCCCTGTTGTAAGTGATCGTGGCGGTTGATAAAGGGCTTGGCGCGGCACCCTCCGCAGGTCAATGCCGTCGAGCAGCATCGCCAGGTCGACGGCCGCCAACTGCACCGACGCCTGCCCCGGCACGACCTGCGGCAGCTTGAAGCAGCCGATTTCGAGGCGCTTGGCAAAAATGCACAGCCCGCCGGCCTGGAAGTACAGGACCTTGATGTGGTGCTTGCGCTTGCCGACGAAGATGAACAGGTGGCCGGCGAACGGGTCAGCGTCGACGCAGCGGCGGCGGGCCTCGGCGAGCAGGCCGTCAAAGCCGCGGC
>VGRO01000429.1 GCA_016875335.1 Deltaproteobacteria bacterium
CACGACTGCGCGCGGGCCGCGTCCACGGCTGTGGCGGTCGCGCGCGCAAGGCCGGCGGACCACCGGCCCATGGCGTGACGCTACCTTGCGCAGGCCGACTGGTCAATTATGCTGGCCCACCGCGCGCGCCCCGCCCGCCGCGGCCGCAAGGACCCATGCTGACCTTTGGCATCGCCGGACACGTCGACCACGGCAAGACCAGCTTGGTGCGCGCACTGACGGGCATGGAGACCGACCGGCTCGCCGAGGAACAGCGCCGCGGCATCAGCATCGAACTCGGTTTCGCCTGGCTCGACCTCGCGGTGCCCGACCACGGCACGCAACGCGTGGCCCTGGTCGACATGCCCGGACACGAAAAGTTCGTGCGTCGGATGATCGCTGGCGCCGCCGCGCTCGACGCGGTGCTGCTGGTGGTGGCGGCCGACGAAGGCGCCATGCCACAAGGCCGCGAGCACCTGGCGATCTGCCAACTGCTGGGTGTGCGCACGGGCGCCGTGGTGCTGAGCAAGGTCGATCTGGTCGACCGCGAATGGCTGACATTGGCCGAGGGCGACGTGCGCGGGCTGGTCGCGGGCACGTTCTTGCAGGACGCGCCGATCTGGCCGACCACGGTGCGCGACCCGGGTCGGATCGGAGCGTTGCGCGCCGAACTTGCGGCGTTCTGCAAGGCGGTGCTCGATCGGCGGCCGCACGCGGGAGGCGAAGGCCGGCCTTTTTCGATGGCCATCGATCGCGCGTTCACCATCGCCGGCCGGGGCACGGTGGTGGCCGGCACTGCGGCGGCTGGCAGCGTCGCGGTGGACCAGTCGTTGGCGGTGCTGCCGGGCGGCAAGGTCTTCCGGGTACGCGGCGTGCAGACGCAAGGTGAGGCGCGCCCGACGTTTTCGGCCCCTGGACGCGTGGCGATCAACCTCGCCCACGCCACCCTGCACGAGGCGACGGTGGGCATGGTGGTCGCCGCCCCGGACACGCTGGCGGTCGGTCGCCGCGCCGTGGCCCGCCTCGCGCTCTTGCCCCACGCCCCGCCCCTCGGCAAGGAGGCGCGGCTCACGCTGCACGTGGGCACCGACAGCGCCGGCGTGCGCGTCCGCCAGTTGTCGGGCGAGGGCCAGCAACCGGATGGCACCGCTTGGGTCGAGTTGTGGATCGACCGGCCGATGGCGCTGGCGGCCGGCGGGCGCTTCGTGGTGCGCGGGTCGCACATCCACCCTCGGCTCGGCCGCACGGTCGGCGGTGGCGCGCTGCTGTGCGGCTGGACCAGGCGGCTGCCGGCGGGCCACGCCCAGACGCTCGCCTGGCTCGATCAAGCGGCGGGCGACGATCCGACAGTCGCGGTGGTCGCCCTGCTGCACCTGGCTGGCGATCGCGGCCTGACGGAATCCGAACTCGCCCAGGCCTGCGCCCTGCCGCCACCGGTCGTGGCGCGGGCGTTGCGCGACGCCGCCGGCCGGGGGCTGTTGCGGCGCGCGGGGTCTGCCGGCCGCTCGATCGCTGCGCCAGCGTTCGCGGTGCTCGAATCGCGCATGGTGGCGGCGGTCGAGGCCCTGCACCGCGATCACCCTGCGCGGCCGGGCCTGGATGCCGAATCCGCGGCGCGATCGATCGGCGCCTGGATTGACCCGGCCGTCGCCCCCGCGGTGGCAGCGGCGCTCGTCAAGCGCGGGGCCCTGGACCACGACGGCCAAGTGTGGTCGCGGCCTGGATTCGTGGCCAAGGCTGCCGTGACCACCGAGACGCGCCAGCGCGTGGTGCAGCGCATCGCCTCCGCCCAATTGCAGCCGCCGCTCTTTTCAGAACTGGCAGTCGAACTGCTGTTACCTGTCAAGGACATCCAATCCGCCGCAGCCTCCGCCGCGGCTGCCGGCGAACTGGTGCGCCTCGCCGAAGACCACTACCTGGCGGTGCCGGCCGCGCGCGCCGCAGCCGACCGGGTGATCGCGGCCTTTGGCGCTGCGGAGTCGTTCACGACCGGCGAGCTCAAGGACCTGCTGGGCCTGACACGCAAACACCTGATCCCATTTGCACAGTGGCTGGACGCCGACAAGGTCACGGTGCGCGACCCGGCCGGGAACCGCAAGATCCGCGCGCGCGCGCTGGCGGCGTGGCAGGCGCGGCAGCCCGTACCCTGACCGGCCGCGGCGGCAGCGCCCGCCAACTGGACAACCGCGCCGCAGTGCCCCACGATGCGCGCGCTGCTGCGCAGCCAGCC
>VGRO01000430.1 GCA_016875335.1 Deltaproteobacteria bacterium
GAGGGTAGAGCTGGGGGCTGGGGGTGGAAAGGGGGGGGGCCTGCGCGGGCGAGGATCGAATTCGGCGCTCCAGAAGGGCCGGCCGATGATCACGCTTTGGGCGGATCACGCCGCTGCCTGCGGTCCGCGAGGCCGAACAAGGGAGGGCTGCATCTGGGCGCGTCGCGTTGGGACCGGGCCCGGTCGCGCAGGGACGCGCCCAAGTACTTTCCAATTGTTCGCCGCTGACCACGCTTCGCAGGCAGCCGTCGCCGCCGTCGTCGATCGCCAACCCGGCGGATCTTGAGCAAGCCTGGCCCCTGGTTTGGAACCGCGCCCTCGATCACACGAGTGCGATCCAACCCAGTGGATTGGTCAACGTCATGCGTTTTTTTCGCCCTGTGCCCAGTAGTCTGGCCACCAGTTGTTCTCCCTCAAAACCCGTAATGCCATCATCGGGTTGATCGACTCCGGCAACCACCAAGCCCCCGGTAGCTTCATCCGCTCCTGCGACACCGTGCGGTGCGCCGACTCGGTCTGGCCTGATCCAATCGGCCAGCCCTTCGCCGCGTAGGCGTCATAGGCCACGCAGGTCTTGAATTTGTCGAGGTAATTTGCCGGCTGCCGCACATCCTCCTGGCCCTTCCCCTTGTGCTTGCGCAGGTCGGCGATGACCGCGGTGACCTTGCCGGCACTGATGGTGCGCATGTGCTGTGCGATCCAGGGCCGCTTGTCGGCTTCGCCTTTGCCGATTGCGTCCGCGGCCTTGCCCAGGTGTTCGACGACGTGCATCTTGTCGAGGATGAACTTGCAGCGCGCGAATTGGGCCTGAACCTCGTCGCGCAGACCGTTGCCGCCATCGGCGGTACAGACAAACGCGCTGGCGTCGGACAGGCCGCGCGAACACGCAGCGCCAAACAGTTGTTTGATCACGACTGGGTAGCTGTCCATCGCCGCCACGTAGGTCGGGTTGACCTGGTCGTCCGGCCGCACCACGCCGACGCGGACGTCGCGCCACTTCGTTTCCCGGGTCCGCTTGGGCAGTTTGCGGACTTCGCTCTGCCGCCCGTCGTTGGTGGGGTGCAGCGTGCCCGTGCGCAGCATGTGGCCGTCCACGCCGCCAAACAGCGTCGGGACACCGGGCCGCTCCGCGAGCGGCTTGTCGAATTCCGCTTCGGCCGCGGCGAGTTTCTTGGCCACGAACGACTGCGCCTCGGCCGCGTGCTCGTGGACGATGCGAAGCACCGATGTCCTGCCGACCTCAAACCCGTAGTGGTCCTCGAACCGCTTGGAGGCCTTGCCGAACGACTCCTCCGAACCGAAGTCGCAGAGCGCGCGCTCCACGGCCGGGGTTCGGGCTTTGCCCTTCAGGCCAAGCGCCTCCGCGACTGGCCGGCAGGTCTTGCGCCGACCGTACTTGGAGCGCATCCGCGGCGACGCCACCGCCACGGGTCCGAACACCGTCGTAATCTCGATTTCGCGTTCTTCATCCTTGGTGAAGCCCTGCGCGCGGGTCGTTTCGACGGCATCGTTGGCGAGCTTGTTGACCACGACGCCCACCGCGCGCTGACCAATGTGTTGTAATACCTTACGAATAGCCCCGTCCGCCAGCAACGGGTTCCGGGCAAGGTCGGGTTCGTGCTCCAGGACGGCGGTGGCGACGGCGTTGCTGACCTGGTCGACGATCTTGCTGTACAGTTTGATGTTCACGGCGGCATCTTCCTTGGCGCCGGAGGGTTTCCGACGCCGTGGTTGGTGAGAGGCCCTGGAAGATGCCGCCGTTCTCTATCCTTTTGCAAGCTTGACCGTGCCGGGGGGGGCGAGGATCGAATTCAGGGGTCCAGGCGGCGAACGAACGTGCACTGCTCCGCGCCGATGTGTGCAGCGAGCGCGGGGCTGTGCGCAGTCGGCAGTCGCTCGCTGCCTCGTGGCGCGCGCGCCGACCGCACGCACGCCCGTCAGGCGCGAGCAGCGCAGCCCGCCCAGGGCCGGCGCTAGACCGCTCGGAGTCAAGCGAAACGCTGCGATCGCGCGCAGCCCCTTTGGCATCGGCGCCAGCGCGCGAGATGCTACCCACCCCAACGCCGCGAGCCAGTCGCAGGTAGGCGTTGTTGGAAGGTCTTCCATGGCGGGGCTCTGCCCCACCGCCCCGCCAGGGACTCTTGTCCCTGGACCCTGCGGGG
>VGRO01000431.1 GCA_016875335.1 Deltaproteobacteria bacterium
GCGACTGCCGCTGCCGCTGCGTCTGTGGCTGAAGCCTGAAGCCTGTGGCTGTTTGCCTGTGGCTGAGAGGCCCACTCGGCGTGTCGAATTAACCGCCGGCGCAAACCTGTCACCCTGAAGGTGCAGGTTTGCGCCGGTTTCCCCGGGAAACCTGAGTTAATTCGATCGCCAAGGATTCAGGACCTTTTTTTGGCGGTGGATCATGGCGCAGCAGGCGGCGATTGCAGTCGGAACGCCGCGTTGCCGCTGCCCCCGATCTGCCCTACCATCGCCGCCCTGCCGCACGCCGCGGACCGCCGGACCGATGAGCGCCGACCCCACCCAAGGCCGCTGTCCCTTGTGCGAAGGCCCCGGCCGGCCCGGCGAGGCGTGCGGCGAGGCCATCTGCGCGCGCAAGGGCTACCACGCGATTCCTGAAGCGGAGTTCGCCGGACTCAAGACGACGCGCCGTCCCGTGGACCCGCAAATCGGCCTGCACATCGGTCCGTGGTTGCCGGTCGGGCAACTCGGCGCCGGCGCGTTTGGCGTGGTGTACCGCGTGCGCCACCCCGACGGCCGGTTGGGGGCGCTCAAGGTCCTGGCCCGCCGCGACGACGATGCGGGCCGTTCCGCGGCCAACCTCAAGAAATTCCAGCTCGAAGCCGAGGCGCTGGCGGCGCTCGACCACCCCAACATCGTCCAACTGCTCGACGTCGGCACCGCCCACGAGCAGCCGTACCTGGTCATGGAGTTCGTGCAGGGCGGCCGTACGTTGAAGCACCTCATCGACCAGCACCAAGCCGAGGGGCGGCCGCTGCAAGCGGCACTGGTGTGGCACGTCGTTCGGCAGATCCTGAGCGCGCTCGGCAGCGCCCACGCCCCGCCGCGCAGCATCGTGCACCGCGACATCAAGCCCGAGAACATCATGTTGTGCGACCGCGACGGCGATCCGGCGCACGTCAAGGTGCTCGATTTCGGCCTCGCCAAATTCGTGGCCGACGGCACCGAGACCACCCAGGCCATGGGCACACCCGCCTACATGGCCCCGGAACAACTGTGGAAGCAGCGCATCGGCCCATGGACCGACCTGTACGCCGTGGGCGTCATCGCGTTCGAGATGTTGTGCGGCAAGCGACCGTTTGCGGGCACCGCCGACCAGATTGTGCAAAAGAAGTCGTCGCCCGGCTGGGACGTGCTGAGCGAGGCGGTCGACCTCGGACTCGACCCCGAGACCCAGGCCTTCTTGCGCAAGGCGTTGGCGTTCGACCCCGCGGCGCGTTTTGGCGACGCCGATGAGATGGCGCGCGATCTCGACATCCTGCCCCCCTTCGTCGGCATCGCCGCCGCCTATGGAGCCGCCGTGGAGCTCGACCCTGAAAAGCTGCGCCTCAAGCGGATGGAAGAACAGATGCAGGCCGAGCGCCGCAAGCTCGACGAAGAAAAGCGCCGTCTCGACCAGGATCGCCAGCAGCTGGACAGCCTGCGGGTCGGCCTTGGTGCCGCGATGCCTGCGCCTCAGGCTAGCACCCCCCCCCTGAGCGCTCCCCAAGCGCCGCTGGGACAGGCTGCGGCTGGCGGTTCCAAGGCCGGAGTTCTGATGGGGCTGGCCGGCGGCGTGTTGCTCTTCGGCATCGCGCTCGTGGTCGGCAAGGCCTACATGTCCAAGGACGACGCCGCGCAGGCCCCGGCAGGGGCAGCCGCCGCGCCCGCACTGCTCGCCCCGACCCCTGAACCGCCACCGCCGGCCGCGGCAGTTCAATACGAGGCGGAGGTCAAGGGCGGCGCGACGGCGACGGTGGCGGTCAAGTTGGAGAAAGCTGGGGTGGCCGGTGCTGGTGGCGGTGGCGGCGCTGTTGCTGGCGACGGCGACATGCAGGGGTACGTGCGCATTTCGCCGGGGGCGTTCGTGATGGGGTCGCCTGAGGGCGAGGAAGGTCGAGAGAGCGACGAGACACAGCACAAGGTGACAATTACGCGTGGGTTCTGGCTGAAGGCGACGGAGGTGACGCAGGGCGAGTGGCAGGCGGTGATGGGGGGCAACCCGTCGCAGTTCGAGGCTTGCGGGGCGAACTGTCCGGTGGAAAGGGTGAACTGGTTTGAGGCGGTGGCGTACGTCAATGCTCTGGGTCGCAAAGAGGGCCTGCCAGAGTGCTACGCGGTCAGCGGCCAGCGCGGGACGC
>VGRO01000432.1 GCA_016875335.1 Deltaproteobacteria bacterium
CTTGAGTCGCTCTGATGCTCGTAGCGCAAGTGCACGCGATGGCGGTCGAGCTGCTCGCCAAGTGGGGCGGCAAGGTCGCCTATCGGATGGGCGCGGACCTCGACGGCAATCCGCTGGGGTGTGACTGCTCGGCATTCGTCGCGCGGTGCTGTGGGCATCAAAAATACGACGGCAATGTCTGGTGGAACACGGATCGTATCTACGACGACGCGCTCAAGGCCAGCGGCAACGTGCGATGGCGGCGCATCCAGTCGCCGGTTCCCGGCTGCATCGGCGTCTACCCTGGCAAGGTCTCGCCGACTAGGCGGCGCGTCGCCGGCCATGTGTGGATCGTCGACGATGTTGCGGCCTGCAAAACGATCGAGTGTTGCAGTCGCGGCGGCGGTATTGTTCGCATGACGCGGACGGCCTGGTTTGCGCGCGGTGCGCTCGGCAACGGCCGGCCGATCATTTTCGCCGAGTTCGTCGGATGATCGGGGCGCTGCTGGCGCTCGTCGCGGGCGTGTCCGAGCCGGATCTCGACGGGCTCCGGCACGATGCATGCGTTCGGACGGCCGTTCTGTGGCGCGCGGAGCGGACGCGGCGGCCGGCGTCGTGGGGTCAAGAGCGCACCTGGGGGCTGTGTTGGCGCACGCCGTCGGCCTGCGTCGTGGAGGGGTGTCCATGAGGATTGCGATCCTATCGGCGTTGGCGATGGTCGCCTGCGCCAAACAAGCGCCGGCCCCGGCTGACGCCACTTGGCCCCCGCCTGCGGAGGTCGCAGAGGCGCTGCCGGCAGAGGTGACACCAGCAGCGGACGTTTCGCCAGCATCCGACCCGTCGCCAGTCGAGGCGGCACCTGCGCCAACCCCGGTGACGCCATGATCGACAAGCTCAAGAGCCGGAAGCTCGTAGCGTCGGTGTGCGCAGCCCTACTTGTGGTCCTCAACCGCAAACTCGGCCTCGGGCTGGACGCGACCGACCTCGCCACGCTGGCGGGGCTGGCTGCCGCCTACGTCATCGGGCAGGGCGTCGCTGATCATGGCAAGGCGTCCAAATGAGGGCGCTGCTGCTTGCCGTGCTGCTCGCCGGTTGCGCCGGCCCTATCCGCTGCCATCAAGCGTCCATCGTCGTGCAGCGCCACCCTGACGGGTTGCCCCGGCCTGCGGGTCAAGTCACCGTTGGCTGTGACGGCGCGGTCGTCGTGCAGATCGCGGCGACACAGGTGGACTTGTGAGCGACGATGCGCAGCTCGCCGCCCTTGGCGCACGCGCTGCCCGTGTCGGTGCCGACCTAGTGCCGGATGCCGTCGCGGCGCTTGCGGCCGTACTGCGGGCGCAGGGCGTGCCCGACCCAGTAGTGGCGTCGGTCGAGGCGCTTGTGGCGTCGGTCGTGCAAACGGAGCTGCGGCGGGCTGGCGTGCTACACGTCGAGGCCGGCAGCGTCACGATTCGCGACGAGCGGCCGTAGGGGTAAGATCGATCGCCCATCGACGTTTCGGCGTTGCCCCCGCACTTGCCGATTTTGGGCGGTCGCGGGACGCCCACCCGGCGCTACCGGTTCGAGGCGAGGTTGCGCCGTCCTTGCGGAAACCGGCCTTTTTGTAGATGCAGCCGGTGTGCCGTGTGCGGTCGTGGTAGGCGATCAGGCGTGCCATCCCTCGCCCGCGTGCCACGTCAGCGGCGGCGCGCAGAACTGCGCTCGCGGTGCCGTGCGGAAGGCCAGCGGCAAGGACCATGCGCGTTATTTCGCCAACGGACCCGTCCTGCGGCAGATTGCGTGCGACTGGTCGCCCAACGACGCACAAGCCGCACAATGCTCCCGGCACAGGCCAATCAAACAGCCCCGCGACGGGCGCGAACACGCCAACCGCGAACAGCGCGCCGGGGGGCGGGTTGCAGAGGTAATGCCCGCTCCCGGCGAGATACAGGCGCGCGGTGGTGTCGTATGGCGTGCGCTGGATGATCGGTTGCATGGTCACGACTCGCGACGAGCGGCCGTAGTTGTCTTGGCGGGCAACCCCAATTTTGCGGCCTTCGAGCGCACGCTCCCCGTCGTTCGCCCCAGTGGCAGTGTCGCGTTCAGGGCGTCCCAGAAGTCGCAGGGCGCGGCGGCTGGCGCTGCTTTGACGTAGGCGTCCCGCAACTCGGCCTCCTCGTCGGGCGTCCAGCGGCGG
>VGRO01000433.1 GCA_016875335.1 Deltaproteobacteria bacterium
GAGGCGGAGCCGGTGCCAGACCCTTGCCAGGCGGCGCTTTGAGCGCCTCCATCTCGTCCTTGCCGAACAGCGACTGCCGCAGCACCGCCGCGAACGACGGCTCGGCCGCCTGCAACGGGTCGTCGTCGTTCGACACCGCCTTCGCCCGCCTGGCGAAATGTCGGTCCACCTGCAGCGTGACCCGCTGGGCCACGTCGGCCAGCAGCGCCTCCAGCTGCTCCTCGCGCAGCGGCGGCGCGGTGTGGAAGTGCATGTCAGCGGCGTCGCCGTGCTCCGACCGCGCCCAGGCACGCCGGCCGCGTGCGAGCCGAAGACGGTCGGGCTCGCCTACTACAACACCGCCAACAGCGCGCTCTACGTGTGCAACGGCAAGAAGTTCCAGCTTTTCGCGCTCGCCGGCGGCCTCGGCAGCGCGACCAACCCGGCCGTGTCGTGCAAGGCGATCCTCGACGCCGGCGACGCACAGGGCGACGGCCTCTACTGGCTCAAGTCCGACGCCAAGAACTGGCAGGCCTACTGCGACATGACGACCGAGGGCGGCGGCTGGACGCGCTGGCTGCAGCTCAAGAACGCGAGCACCGACAAGGCGTTGCAGGGGGTGGCCAACAGCGTCGAGTTTGTCGACAACGGCAACTTCCAGTTCTCGGTGCAGATGCTCAAGGCCTCGCAGCGCGAGGTGCTGATCAAGGAGGTCGGCGGTGCTTTGCGGATGCACAAGTACGACTTCAAGCAGGGGTCCAACTGCGCCGGCAACGACTTCGTGGGCGCGCTCACGGGCGACGTCGGCTGCACCGTGTACGCCTGGAACTGGACCAGCAAGGCGTGGCAGTCGATGGGCAACGGCCAGTGCAACAACAACAACCACAGCCAATGGAACTGCACGCCGCCGTCCGGCATCCGCTTCCACTACGCCACGCGCGACTGGACCGGCAACGGCGGCGGCGATCAGAACGACGGCTGGACGTGGTTCACCGGCTACAGCGACGGCTACGGCAACCTCGCGCAGCTCGTCAAGGGCTGGAACGGCGCCGGCGGCCCGACGCCCCACGACTTTTTCGTGCGGTAGGCAGCGAGCGGCGGGGCGCGCGGCGAGGGTCGGGAAGTTGCGCTACGGGGGCAGCGAGGCCTTGATCGGCTTGGGGACGGGCGTGTTGCCGGCGCCCCAAACCCCCGAGCTGGCCCCGTCCGTGCCCCAGCACCAGACCGAGCCGTCCACGCGCAGGGCGCAGAAGGACCGCCACGAGCGCGCCAGGGCCACAGCCCCCTTCAAGTCCTTGACCTGGACCGGCGACCAACTGTCCCACCATTCGCCGTAGCCGAGCTGTCCGTACTGTCCGCGGCCCCAGCACCAGACCTCGCCGTTGGCGATCCGGGCGCACGACGCCCCTTCGCCGGCGGAGACCTCGACCGCGGGGCCGGGCAGCCCGACGACGGCGACCGGCTTGCTCGATCCGAGCTTGGTGCCGTCGCCGAGCTGGCCCGAGCTGTTGTAGTACCCCCAGCACGCGACCTTGCCCGACTTGTAGGCAACGCAGCGGTGGTCCTCACCGTTGCCGAGCGACACGACATCGGCGAGCCCGCAAGCGGCGACCGGGTGCTACTCGTCGCGCTTGCCAGCGCTCCGCGTGCGCGGTGGGCAGCGGGTTCGCCGGGCGCGATGGCTTGACCGGCGTTGGTCAGCAGGTTCACCAGCACCCGCACCAACTGCGGGGCGTCGATCCGCGCGAACAGGGCGGGCGTCACCTCGGCGACCACGTCCGCCCGGTCGACGAAATCGCGCTCGACTGCCCGCACCGCCTGCCGCGCCGCCACCCCCACGTCGGCTACGCCCGCGGCCACGTCTTCCGGCATGGCAAAGGTCGCGAGGTCGGTGCGCAGGCCGTCGATGCGGTGGGCGGCAAAACGCACCGTCGCCAGCGAGCGGCAGGCCCCGTCCAGCAACTCTCGCGCGATGGCAGCCATGTCTGGTGCCATCCCGTCGATCAGGCGCTGGCGGCGCTCGAAATCGCTGGAGTGGTGTCGGGGGCCAAAAAAGCCAGACACGATCGGGGCGTGCAGGCACCAGCAGCAGGGCCACGAAGCCAGCTCCATCGCGCATGGTGCGCGGTCGTGACGAACACCTGGCGTGGAACCTCCGTGCCCGCGCCAGGTCGA
>VGRO01000434.1 GCA_016875335.1 Deltaproteobacteria bacterium
CGGGATACGGGCCGAAATGCCGCAACAAATCCTCAATCGGTTTCGCCTACTAGCTGCTTGTTGCGTGAAGGGGGCGCGCCGCCCCCTCGCGCGCAAATGCGCGCTCACCCCTGCGGCCGGCCGCAGCCGCGGCCGGAAGTACCTCGGCCCTGTTGCGCGCCGGAACCCGGCGCGAACTTCGGGCCTGAGGTACTAGTAGGCGAAACCCCAAATTCGCGTCGGGATACGGGCCGTGATTCCTCAACAAATCCTCAATCGGTTTCGCCTACTAGCTGCTTGTTGCGTGAAGGGGGCGCGCCGCCCCCTCGCGCGCCCATGCGCGCTCACCCCTGCGGCCGGCCGCAGCCGCGGCCGGAAGTACCTCAGCCCTGTTGCGCGCCGGAACCCGGCGCGAACTTCGGGCCTGAGGTACTAGCCCGATCCCGAGTCTGCAGCGGGGCGCGTGCGGTGGAGCCGTGGCGCTTCGCCGTCCCCGGCTCGGGCTGGGGAGCAATTGCGGCTTTTTCTTCGCTCGGGCAGTCTTGTGGGTGGTCGAATCGTGGCTTGAGCCGCGCGCAGACCAGGCGGACGCCGTCGGCGTGGACGAGGTGGCCTGAGACATGCTGCAGAATTGGTCGCGTGCTTGCCTCGATCGTCGACCTGGCCACGCTTGGCTGGCGATGATGGCGGCCTGCCTGACCATTGGCGCAGCGGTCGGCTTGCTGGTCCGAGACAGCACCGCTGAGTTTGGCATCCTGCTCGGGCACCATCTGCCGATGGCCCAATGGTGGATGGGAGGTCCGCGGCGGGATGTCCTGACCTACCCCATGTGGGGCTATCCCGCCCTTTTGACCTTGTTGCCGGTTGGCTGGCTCCAGGTCGCCCAGGTGCTGGCGGGTTCGGCGACGTTGGCGCTGGTCTGGCTGGCCGCGAGGCGCGAGGTGACCCGGCCGCGGCTGTTGTTGTGGTTGCTGGTCCTTGCCGTGCCGTGGCACGCGCTATGCGTGGGCTGGTGGCCGATGGGCCCAGCCTCGTGCCTGGCGTTGGCGGCGGCGATCGGCTTGGCTCGCGCGCACGGCGTGCGACAAGCGGCGCTGGCGGGCCTGCTGCTCGGCCTGGCGCTGCAATTCCGTTCAGAGTGGCTGCTGTTGCCGCCGGCGGTCCTGCTGGTTTCGGCGGCTACTCGCCTCGGTCGCGGCGCGCCGCATCTGCAATGGGGAACATGGGCGACCTGGGCCGTGGTCGCTGTCGCTCTGCTCGGGCCTTGGGCGCTGCACCATCGTCAGCAGACGGGAAGACTGGCCCTGACCTCGACCAATGGGGGCATGGTGGCCTACGTGTCGCTCGGACAGTTGCCGAACAACCCCTGGGGCATCGTGCACGATGACGGGTACGCGGCGGCCGTGTTGAAGCGCCAGGGCATAGTAGCGGCGCCTTGGTCACACACGGGTCACCAGGCGTTGCAGCGTCTGACCGTTGAGGCCATCACTGGCCGGCCTGTCGACTATGCCCGCAAAGTAGTGCACAACTTGCGCAACGTATTCCTCGGCGGGCTGTACGTCGGTGAACTTTCTACCGATCCGGCCGACGCAGAGCGCCTCGATGTGCTGCGCGAACGTGTCAAGTTGCTGATCGGCCTCAACCCCAATAGTGCGGAAATCGAGCGGTACCGTCAGACCGGTGCCTGGGACGGTCCGGGGCCGTCCGCGCGCAGCCTGTTGTCATTGGCTTGGCAATCGGTCGGCGTTGCCGTGGGCTCCATCTACCTGCTGGCCATGGTCATCGGCCTGGTCATTGTGTGGCGCACCGGTTCGCCGACGCTGCTGCAGCAGGTGTTCGCGGCGCTCATCCTGGCACAGATCGCCAACGTCGCCTTGCTGCAGTACCAACCGCGCCACGTTGGGGCCGTCGAACTGGCCGGTGCGCCTTTCGTGGCGGAGGCCCTGACCTTGCTCGCCGCCCGCGTCCGCTCCAGCAGGGTGGCTGGGGCTTGGCGCCAAAAGTCGCAGGGTTTGGGCGAATGAAACACCTGCCATGGCGAATGCGGATAGGCGGATAGGAACCCCAAAGGCACTCCGCCCCGAAGCCGCCCCGACGAAACCCCACCGTTCCGCCGCCTGCGCCCCGCCGGACCCTCCGGCGACCGCGCGATCGCCAGCCTGC
>VGRO01000435.1 GCA_016875335.1 Deltaproteobacteria bacterium
GATTTACTCAATCATTTCTTGGGCCCGTTTGCTTGCTCAGTGGGTCGCCAGCTCGCGGACCAAGGGTCCGACTCGCGGCTCCGTCCTGATGTGAGAGTGATCGACTTATTGTTTTCCAGTCCCTAAAGCAGGGGCGCGAAACCGCAATGGTCCCGCCGCTTGACGAAAACCCTGCGTGCTTGCCCGGTTGCCCGGTTGCCCGGCGCCGGTTGACGTCCACCACAACCTCGGCATACGGTTGCCGCGGCGGTCAGGGGCTGGACTGTGCGCGACACGCGGCGCACGTTGGAGCCCACATGGACGCGGAATACAAAGTCATCGACCATCTCAAGGCAGCGACCAAGCCCCAGAGCGCCGGCCAGATCGCCGAGGCCACCGGCCTTGACCGCAAGGTAGTCGACAAGGTCATGGCCAAGCTCAAGAAATCCGGCCAGATCGAATCGCCCAAAGTCTGCTACTGGCAGTGGAAGCCCGCGTAGTCGTCTACGGCGCCATCCAACACGTGACCTCGCCGCCTTCGCGCACCAGCACGTGGGCCCCGTCGGCCGCGACGACGACCTCGTCCACGCCGTGGCTGCCGGTCGGGCCGGCCCAGCCGCTGCCGTCGTAGTCGTAGCTGTCGCCGCCGCGAAATTGCCAGACCGGCGTGCCGCGGTCGCTGACCGTCCAGATGGTGTCCTCTTCCAGTTCATAGAGGTCGCCGTGGCTGTACGACTGGGCGCGGACCGTCAGCCGCGGCGTCGCGGTGCATGGGTCGGTACTCAACCCCACCGCCGCGCGCACCGCGGCGTCCAAGCGCAGCAGCAGGTCCACCCCGTCGGCGACCTCCAATTCCGCTTGGCGGTCGCCCGTTCTGGCATGCCAGCGCCCGGTGTTTGGCGACTTGCGCGCCTCCCACAGCACCCGCGCCTCGCTCGATCCCACCGCCACGGTGCGCATCGCGTCCGTCATGGCGAGAACGCGGCGCGAAAGGGTCCAAGATACCTGCGGTCTTCGGACCAATCGGCAATCGCGAACACCACCTGCGCAAAGGCCCCGCTGAACTCGCCCTCCAGCGCCGCGCGGAAATCGCGCGCCGTGCGCACGGGGTCATTGCGAAACGCGCCGCAGCCCCACGCCCCGAGCACCAGCGCCGTGTGCCCGTTGGCGTGGGCAATCGCCAGGACCCGGCGGATGCGCTCGGCCAGCAGGTCCGCCGCTTCGGCCATCGGCGTCTCTGGCACAACTGGCGCCGCGCAGGTCAGCACGGTCAGCGGCCACGGCTCGGTGAGCGGCGTGCCGTCGTCGGTGCGGAAGAACGGCACGTCGGGCGAGTAGATGGCCCAGGCGCTCGCATCGTGTCTCGGCCGCGCGCGATGGGCGGCGTACATCGGGTCACCTTCGAGCGTGGCGTAGAGCGCCGAGGAACGGCACAGCGCCTCCTCCTGCGCCCGCGCGCCGTGCAGGAAACCGCCGCCCGGATGGACGCCGTTGGCGAAGTTGAGCGCCAGCACCCGCGGGAACTGCGCGTGCAGCCGCCGCGCCACCGACATCGTCGACTCGTTGCACACCTGCACGCGCGTGGTGGTGAACGTGACAGGCGCCGCTTTTCGCAACGCTGCATCGGGCGGCAGGCTCACCTTGCTGGAGACGGCGGCCTCGACCTGCGGGCGCCAATCGACCCATGCGCCGTCCGGGCCGCCATAGCCCCCCTCGGCGACGGCCGTGACCGCTGACCGTCCCAGCTGTGCAAGGAACTCGCGATCCAGGCCCAACTCGCGCTTGCACGCCTCGGCCCGCGCAGCGTCGTCCAGGCACGGAAGCAAGGTCAAGGTGCGCATCGGGCCTCCCCCGCGCCGCCGTCCCGCCTGCGGCGCTGCGGGTGCGGGCAGCATAACCGGGCGGCGACGGGGTGAAAATGGCGGGTGGCGCGGTCCCTTGGGGTGGCACAGTGCGCCGTTTGCGGATTGTTCGACACCTGCCCCACTTTGCGCCACACTGCCCGCCGCGGCCCGCTGCCGCGCCTGGACGACGATGGCACGCACGCTCGTGATGATCATGGCCGGCGGCAAAGGCACGCGCTTGGCGCCCTTGACCTCGCACCGCGCCAAGCCCGCCGTACCGTTCGGCGGCCGCTACCGCATCATCGATTTCGT
>VGRO01000436.1 GCA_016875335.1 Deltaproteobacteria bacterium
ACTTCCGGTGCCCCTGGCCCAAGCCCGACGCCGATGGGCGATGCGGCGGCCAAGGCATTGAAAACGAAACTGCTCTGGGCTGAGGCGCTCCGGCGGGCGTTCGGATTTTCCGTTGAACAATGCCCATGTGGGGGCCGGCGCAAGCTGATCGCGGTCATCCGCAACCCGGCCCAAGTGGAGAAGATACTGCGGCACGTCGGCGAGTGGCGCGAGGCCGGCGACCGCGACGACGACAGCGCGGTCGCCATTCGCGGGCCACCGGGCACGTTTGACGACCAAGTGGACGAGACGCCGAGCGACAAGTTCGATGGCGTCGACGACCCGGTCGAGCTGGATTGGGCGGCGTAGCGCAGGGCAGGGCGGCGCGCGCGTTCACAGCTTGAACCTGGCGGTGGGTGTGCTCGGGGCTGGCGGCGCGAAGGCGTGCGCTGGCGCTGGGCGGGCGCAGTCTGCCTGCGGCGGGCAAAAACGCGGCTGTCAGCAGCACGTCAAGAGGTCCGGTTTTGGTAGCTACTGAAATGTCCGGTTTTGCGCCGGCCGCAGGCTGGGCGCAGTCTGTTCCCCCGTCACCCCAGCCAAGGTTGGTGGTGGCTGTGGGTGAGGTGGGCAACGTCCGACGTTGTCCACGCCGTCCACAGCGGGCCGCTCCTGTGGGTAAGTCGCAGACTTATCCACAGGCCGCATACGACCAACGGTGCGCTGCGACAGTTCGCCACGCTCGATGCCCTTCGCCGTTGGCGGAAGCCCTTGCAGGCATCCGTTCGCGTCGTAGCGGCCCAGCAGCAGCTTGCCATACCACACCGAGAGCCGACCGTCGGGTAGCCGTTCAACCGCTACACGGCAGCCGGCAAACGTCGCCCGCATCCGGTTCTTTGGAATCTGCAGGGACTTTTTCTCGTACTTGACGGTGTTGTCGTTGTCCACCGTCCGTTCGTCGGTTACGCAGAACACGCGGTCCAGGTCCAAGCCGTCTGCCGGCGCGAATGCCGAGGTCTGCTCCGCCGCCGCAACCGCCACCGCCTTGTTCAGGCGCGGCAAGAACTGTTCATTGAGGTACTTCTGCGCCGCTGCCCTGGTCGTGATGCCCGCTACCCGCAGCTCCTGCGGCAGCCGCCCCTGAATCGTCTCCCACATGCGCTCGCCGCGCCCACGCGCCTGCGGGCTGTGCCCCAGGATCAGCCGCACATCGAGTTGACTCATCGCCCGGCCAAGTTGCGTCTTGACCGATTTGTCCGGCTTGCCGCCCGCCTGTGGCGTAAAGCAGAAGTGCGACCCGCGGTCGGTGTAGAGCTCCGAGAACAAGCCTTTCTTCTCAATGGTCTCGCGCAGGATTGCCATGCACGTCTCGGTCGACTCTTGCTCGACCAGGTGCAGGGCGTAGACCTCGCTCGTCGCATCGTCCATCACCGCCAGCAGGTCCAATTGCGGCCCCTCGGAACCGAACCAGCGGTGCGTCGAGCCGTCCAGGTGCATCATCATGCCCGCCATGGGCCGCCTCTCCCGCTTGCGCCGGTGTTGGCCGCGCTTGGGCGCGCGCTCAGCGAGCCCGGCCTGCTGCAGAACGCCCTTGGTCCACGTATACCCGCGCCGCAGTCCGTGGAGCTCCACCATCATTTCGTGAAAGTGCTGGATGTTGAAATCGAAGTACTTCTCGCTGTAAAGCCTACGCACCGTCTCGACCTCCTCCGCTGTCGCGCGTTTCGGACTCGGCGTGCGCTGGCGCTGGTCCAGCAAGCCCTTTTCGCCGAAACGCTGCCAGCGACTATACAACCGCCGAAGCTGCCGCGGGCTCACGCCCAAGATCTCCGCCGCTTGATACCACTTGATTTCTTTTCGGATTGCTTTCGCAATCGCGTCCTGTGTCCTCATGGCCTTCACCGCTGCACGCTCGCTATACATCGCCCCTCCGGCGACGCACGCTGCATGATCAAAGCGGACATTTCATCTGCTACTGGATGCGGACATTTGATTAGCTTACGACACGGGCAAAAACGCGGCTTGACACGGATGATCAGGCGGCGCAGCATGGCGATCGCGCGGTCGCCGGAGGATCCGGCGGGGCGCAAAGCCGGTTTCGGCCGGCGCGGCCCCGGGGCCAACCT
>VGRO01000437.1 GCA_016875335.1 Deltaproteobacteria bacterium
GGGCGCCCGGACAGCCCGCAAGTCAGCGAGAACGCCCCGCTGGAGCCTCGCTCGCCCTATGGGGCGGCAAAAGTTGGGGCCGAAGCCGTGGCGCGGGCCTACACCGCGAGCCATGGCCTCGGGTGCGTCGCCCTGCGGCCGTTTTCCGTCTATGGGCCGCGGCAATCGCGCAACGGTGTATTCGAGGCCATCTTGCGACAGGCGGTTCACAGCGACCGCGTCGAGTTGGACGATCTGGGGTCCGTTCGCGATTGGTGTTACGTGGCAGATGTTGCGGCTGCGGTCCGTCTGGCCGTGCAGCGGGCGATGCCCGGTGAATTCCGGGCCTACAATGTCTCATCTGGTCAAGGGGTTTCAGTGGGGCACCTCGCGAATCGCATCGTGCGCGCCGCGGGCCGATCCGTGCCCGTGGTGGCGCGCGATCGGCCCGAGCGACCTAGGCGCGCCGACATCCGCCACCTCGTCGCCGACACAAGGCGTATCGAGGCTGAACTGGGGTGGCGGCCCACCACGCGCCTGGACACAGGCATCGAGGAGACGGTGGCATGGTTTCGCTCCCTCACGTCGACCGATTGACGCCCGTGCGCGTGCTGATCTCGGGTGGACAGGGTTTCGTCGGCCGGCACCTGGCGGCCACGCTGCTACAGGATGACCAGCAGGCCACCGTGCTTGCCGTGGGCCGGTCGCACAGGTGTGACGACACGTTTCCGCATCCTGCAAGTTCAGGTGGTCGGCAAGTGCCGGCACCAGTTCCGGCCTGGTTGGTCGCCGCGACGCGCAGCCCGCGCTATCACTACGCCGCGGTTGATTTACGGGACAGGGCTGCCTTGGACGCGACGCTCGCAGCTTTCCAGCCCACGGCCGTCGTCCACTTGGCGGCGGCCCTGCGCGACGAGCCCCTTGCCCGTCTGGTCGAAACGAACATTGGCCTGACGCTCGGCTTGCTCGAAGCGCTGGCGCGAGCGCCGCGGCGGCCCGACCGGGTGGTTCTTGGCTCCACGGGCGGCGTCTATGGCCCCTGTACGGCCCGCGCCTTGCGCGAAGACGACCCTTGCGACCCCGCTGATCCTTACTCTGCAAGCAAGTTGGCCAGCGAAATCACCGCGCGCGTGTGCGCACAGCTCAACCGCCTGCCCGTGTTGTGGGCGCGCATCTTCAACCCCGTGGGCGCGGGCCAGGACGAACGTCACGTGACCAGTTCGGTGGCCGCCAGGCTGCTGGCCCAGGATCATGGTGCCCTAGAGACAGGCCCGCTCGATGCAACCCGCGACTACGTGGATGCTCGAGACGTCGCGTCGGCCATCGCCCTGCTGCTTGGCGTCGGTACGCCAGGACTCGCGTACAACGTCGGCAGCGGCCGAGAAGTGACCACCGCAAGCGTGGTGGCGGCGCTGGTTCGCCTGGCGGGCCTGGCCGACCGCGTCACGGTTGTTGAGCGTCCCGGTCGGTCGGCCGGCGTGCCGCGCCACGTTGCCGACATCTCGCGCCTGGCTGCGCTCGGCTGGGCGCCGCAGTTCAGCCTGGATGAAAGCCTGGCACAAGTCCTGGACTACTACCGGTGCGACGTTGCGGCTGCCGCGGCCAATTCCGCTGGCGACAGGCGGCGGGCTCCCGAACGCATCGCCGTACGAGTTGCGGTCAATTCCGCATACGACGTCGAGGTGCGGCCCGGCTTGGCAGAAGACCTTGCCGTTCGACTTGGCACGCGTTTTGGCGACCGGCAGTACGCACTGCTGGCCGATGAGCGGGTTTTCCAACTGCACGGCGAGCGCGCATGTCACGCTTTGGAACAGGCAGGGTTGCGGGTCGCGCCAATCGTCGTGGCCGAGGGCGAACAGTCCAAGAGCGCGGCAGGCTTCCAGCAGGTCGTGGAGGCCATGCACGGCGTGGGCTTTCGCCGGCGCGACGTCCTGGTCAACATGGGCGGCGGCATGATCACCGACCTGGGCGGATACGTCGCTGCCAGCTACTTGCGCGGCGTGCCCTACGTCAACGTGCCGACCACCCTACTGGCCCAACATGACAGCGCGATCGGCGGCAAAGTGGCCATCAACACCCCGTTTGCCAAGAACTTCCTCGGCGCCTTT
>VGRO01000438.1 GCA_016875335.1 Deltaproteobacteria bacterium
GCGACGACGACAGCGCAATCGCCATTCGCGGGCCACCGGGCACGTTCGATGACGACGTGGACGCGCCGCCGAGCGACACGTTCGACGGCGTCGACGACCCGGTCGAGCTGGATTGGGCGGCGTAGCGTCGAGCAAGGCGGGGCACGCGACCACGGCTTGGACTTGGTGGTTGGTGTGCTCGGGGCTGGCGACGCGAAGGCGTGCGCTGGCGCTGGGCGGGCGCAGTCTGCCTGCGGCGGGCAAAAACGCGGCTTGACACGGATGAGCAGGCGGTGCAGCATGGCGATCGCGCGGTCGCCGGAGGATCCGGCGGGGCGCAAAGCCGGTTTCGGCCGGCGCGGCCCCGGGGCCAACCTTGTTTGCGGTTCCTATCCCTCGTGCCTATTCTGAGTTCAGTCGGCGCGCCCGCCGACGGCCCCGGTCGAACGTGCTGTCGCCACTCACCCTTTTTACAGATTCGTCGCGCGCAATGCCCGAACTCGCTTGGGCCATGGTCGCGCTCGCAAGCGCAATGGCCGCCTGCACCCAACCGTCGGTCGCGGCCGAACCGCCGCGCGAAGAGTTCCCGGTCGCGATTGCGCGCACGGCCCAGGTATCGGTCGAGCGCACGTTTGTCGGTGAGGTACACGCCGTGCAGCGCGCCGAGATCAGGGCCCGCGTCAAAGGTGTGGTCGACAACGTCGCCGTGGACGAGGGCCAGGACGTCACGCCTGGCCAACTCCTGTTCACTTTGGCGGCCCGCGAACTGGACCAGGAGTTGCGGCGGGCACGGGCAGCGGTAGCCACGGCCACGGCGGAGCAGAAAGCCGCCGAACTTGAACTTGGCAACGCCAAGCTTCTGCTCGACAAGGGCGTGGTCTCGTCCGCCGAAGCGGCCCAGTTGCGGGCCAAGGTCGCGGCCCTGTCGGCGCGCCTGGCAGAGGCCAAAGCGGTCGAGGCCGTGGCGGCGGTCAACCTGACCTACACGGAACTGCGCGCGCCCTTTGCGGGCACCATCCATCGCATCCAGCGCAAAGCTGGCAGCCTGCTGCAAGAGGGTGACCTGCTGACCACGGTTGCCGATGCACGTGAAGTGCTGGTGTATTTCCGCGTATCGGAAGTGGAATACCTCGACTCGCTGGCGGCGGGCGATGGCCGGCCAAAGCAAGTGTGGTTCCAGTTGGCCAATGGCGCCCGCTACCCTTTGGCTGGAACGACCGACGCAATCGACGGCGAGATTGACCGCGGAACTGGCACGCTGGCCGTGCGCGCGCGCTTCGCCAACCCGCTGGGCCTGCTCAAGCACGGGGCGACCGGCAAGATTGTGGTCAAGTCAGACCTCGCCGATGCCCTGATCGTGCCGCAAAAGGCCACTTTCGAAGTGCAAGAGCACCTCAACCTGTACGTGGTCGGTGACACCGGCGTGGCCAGCTTGCGGCGCATTGTCCCACGACTGCGGCACGGTGCGGATTTCATCGTGGCGTCGGGCCTGACGCCGGGCGAGCGTTTCGTCGTCGAGGGCATCCAGCGTGTCCGCGACGGCGCCAAGATCGCGGTACGCCAGGCCACGGGTGCGCAATGAAAGCCGCTGCACTAAGGTTTTCCGATAGATGATCCGTACTTTCACGCGGCGGCCGGTGCTGTCGGCCGTCGTGTCCATGCTTCTTTCGCTGCTTGGCGCGATTGCGGTCGCTCGCATGCCGATGGCGCTTTTCCCGTCGGTCGCTCCGCCAGAAGTCAATGTCACAGTCGAGTACACCGGCGCGAACGCCGAGACGGTGGCCAAGGCTGCAATCGTCCCGTTGGAACGCGCGATCAACGGCGTGCCCGGCATGAAGTACATGAGCAGCGACACCGGCAACGACGGCGTCGGCGTGGTCCAAATCCTCTTCGAGACCGGCACGGATCCCGACGTCGCGGCCGTCAACGTCCAGAACCGCGTCAACTCAGTGATGGGCGAGTTGCCGAGCGAGGTCATCAAGACCGGCGTCAAGATCGCCAAAGAAGAGAACGCCATGCTGATGTACCTCAGCATTGCGAGCGCCAACCCGGGTCATGACGAAAAGTTCCTGTACAACTTTGCTGACATCAATGTACTCGC
>VGRO01000439.1 GCA_016875335.1 Deltaproteobacteria bacterium
ATAATAAGTCGATCACTCTCACATCAGGACGGAGCCGCGAGTCGGACCTTTGGTCCGCGAGCTGGCGACCCACGGAGCAAGCAAACGGGCCCGAGAAATGATTGAGTAAATCATTTCCTGGCCCTAAGAGTGTGTAGCCAAATCTCGTCGGCGGGCAAACGCGGTTTCTGAGTCAGCCGGCTGCGCCGGACAGGCGCAGGCCCAGGGCCAGCATCGGATGTGGGCGTTCGTACGAGGGATTCGATCAGGGCCTGACCCTGTACCTGTTCCTGACCCTGTCCGGCGCCATCGTCGGGGACCACCGCTATCGCGGATTCGGCGCGGCTGACCCTGAGCGCCAGGCGAGGCACCATCCCGCATGGCAAGGGCGGAACTTCGGAGTCGGGCGCCCGGCTGCGGCCCATCTCCAACACCACGGACACGGGGACCGTGCAGAGCTCTCAGGGTCAGCCGGCTGCGCCGGACAGGCGCAGGCTTACAACGAAACGCCACCAGTTGCGGTCGGGCCGCGAGAACCTTTCCGCACCTGTGTTGCGGAAAAATGGCAGTTTCCAGCAATACAGTTGCGGAATCCAGGCGCAAAGGCCACAATGGACCCATGCACCGCTTGGCTGCCGACGCCCTCCACCAGCACCTCCAGCGCAAGTCCGTGTTCCTGCTCGGCCCGCGTCGGACCGGCAAGTCCTTTCTGCTGCGCCACCAATGCCGTGCAGACCGCGCCTACGATCTGTTGCAATCGGACGTCTACCAGCGCTTGGCGGCGCGGCCCTGGCTGCTGCGCGAAGATCTCGGACCGAACGACCGCCTGGTGGTCGTGGACGAAATCCAGAAGATTCCTGCCCTGTTGGACGAAGTCCACGGCCTCATTGAGTCGCGCGACATTCGCTTTGTGCTCTCGGGTTCGAGTGCACGCAAGCTGCGGCGGGCGCAAGTTCCGACGCTGGCAGGCAGGGCGCGCCTGCTGGCCATGTTTCCGCTGGTTCGCGCCGAAATTGCCGAATTCGACCTCGACCGCGCATTGCGCTTTGGGCTGCTGCCGCCGGTCTGGCTGGCTGACGACCCCTGGGACGAACTCAAGTCGTACGCCGGCGAATACCTTCACGAGGAGATACGAGCCGAAGCCTTGGCGCGCCGCATCGAGGGCTTTGCGCGATTCTTGCGCAGTGCGGCGCTGACCCATGGCGAACTGGTCAACTTCGAGTCGGTCGGCCGCGACTCTGGCGTGCCCGCCCGCACCGTGCGCGAGTACTATCAGGTGCTGGTCGACACGTTGTTGGGCGACCTGGTCGAGCCCTGGCAAGTACCCGTGCGCAAGGCGGTGAGCCATGGCAAGTTCTACTTCTTCGACAACGGCGTCGTCCACGCTTTACTCGGCGCTCGCGACCTGCCCGAGGGCACCGTGGCTTATGGCACCGCATTCGAAGCGTGGGTACATCACGAGTTGCGCGCGTGGCTGGCGCGGTCCGGCAGCGACCTGCCGCTGCGCTTCTGGCGGACCGCGGATGGTGCCGAAGTCGATTTCGTACTTGGCGATGGGTCCGTGGCCATCGAAGTCAAGGCGACCAAGGCCGCCGAAACCCGCGACGCCCGCGGCCTGCGCGCACTGGCGGAAGCGACGCCGCTTGGGCGCCAGGTTCTGGTCAGCCGCGATCCGTCGCGCAGGCGGATCGGCCCGGTCGAGGTCTGGCCGGCGGCAGAGTTTGCGCTGGCCGTTGCCGCGGGCGAGTTCGGCGGCTGAGTGACCGTGATGAATCCATGCACGAACGTGCCGGGGATCAGACCGCCCCCTGTGTCGCACAACCCCAGCCCCAAGTCGGCGCACGGCAGCAAGGCGTAGAGGTGTTGCCACGTCAACGCCGCCAGCCCGAGTTGGGCCGCGCCCGCCCCGACAATCGCCAGCGCCAGCGGCGGTGTGTCAAGCGACAGCTACAATTCCCGATCGACGACAACTAGTACCAAAGATCGCTAATTCGCTCCGGGTTCGCCCGGATTCAACGGTGCATCATCTTGCGGCGTGAGGACCCAGCCGAACTGCTCGACGAGGACCGCCAC
>VGRO01000440.1 GCA_016875335.1 Deltaproteobacteria bacterium
TGGCCAGAGCCAGCGCCACCAACGGCGCGCCGATCCAGGTGTCGAATTCCCAGGGATCGCGGGCGCCGACCGATCTCGGCCAGTCGGGCACAGCCAGCGACGGCAGGTACTGCCACTGCCACTGGTAGCCTTGCGCAAACGTCGCCATCGGCAACCGGGCCCGCGCCGACTCGGCGGTCAACTCGAGCGACGGCAGCACCTGCACCGCCGCCAGCCCCAGCCCCAAGCCGAGACCGGCGCCCAGTGGCCACAAGGCTCGCCACCTGCGCGACGTGAGCAGCGCGATGGTCCACGGCATGGCCGCACCCGCGAGGCCAAACGGCGCCAGCTGCGGACCGCCGGCCACCACCGCCAGGCCCAAGCACCCCGCCAGCGCCACGCCCGCGCGAGGGCGGCCTCGACACGCATCCAGGCCCGCAGCAGCGACCCCGATGAACCACGGCAGGGCCTGGGCAAATTGGATGTGTCCGGCGCGGGTGTGTGCCGCCCAAAAACCCGACAGCGCGATGGCCGGCGCCACCCAGCCCACCGCCAGCGCGGACGCCGGCACCCCGACTGCCGCCAGCCACGACCGCACCAGCCAGCGTGCGGTCCACATCGCGACCACGGCGTGGGCCACCAGCGAGACCTTGATGTACCACCCGGCGCCGACCCAGGGCAGCAGCAACACCTGTGGCGGGTAGGCGACCCCCCACTGCGCGCCCGCCAGCTCGGGGTGGCCGGTCAGCAGGTACGGGTTCCACAGCGGCCACTGGCCTGACCGCAGCGCCTGGGCCTGGAACGCATAATGCGGCAACACCAGCGACAAGGCGTCGGTGCCGGCCCCCGCGAAGGCGGCGTCGCCGAACGCCAACGGAATCGCCAATGCCAAGCCGACCAGGCCGGTCAGCAGGGCGTAGGCGCGCGGTTCAGGACACAGCATGGGCGGCGGCGCGCGGGCTGCGGCCTCACCCGACCTTGGGCAGGATGAGCGACGCCAAACCGGCGGCGTACACCAGGGTGGTCAGCAGCATCGCCAGGCGGTTGACGCGGACGGCCGCTTCGGTCTTGCCGTCGTCGTGCAGGTGCGTGGTCTTGACCACCACGGCGATGCCGGCCATCACGTACAGGTAGGTGGCGATGTACACCTTGTCGACCAGCACCAGATACGCGATGTCGGGCAAATCCTGGTTCAGCGTCATCTGCAGGGCGACGACGGTCAGCAGCGAAGTGATGCCCAGTTCGACGCGGCTATCGACGTAGGTGGCCCGGAACAGGAACATCATGGCCGCGCACAGCACCACACACAGCACGGGCAAGAGCATCTTGATGAGGTGCGGGGCCTGCGGCCGGTGGATCGGCAGTTCGATGCGCGCCCGCGAGAATTCGAGGTGTTTGCCGCCGCGCGGGTCGCCGAAGTTGCTCGCGTACTTGCGGGTGGAGATCGAGAACTTCGCCTTGTCGATGGCAAAACCCGGCAGGACCAGGTTCGGGTTGACCTCGATGCTGGGGCTGTCGGCCACGTAGGTCATCTGGGTCGCGTCGAGGTTCTTGTCTTCGAACTCGATGAAAAGGACCTGTTTGTCCAGCGGGTAGTCGTCGAGCGGCAGCTTGCAGGAGAATCGGCCCTGGGCCCGCACGACCTGGTAGCGTTCGCCGTTCTCGAGCTCCTCCGGTTCTTCGTTGTCGTTGTTGCGTACGTGGCCCCACAGCTCGCTCGGGTTGGCGAATTCCATGGCCTCTGCGGGGTCGAAGTCCTTGTGTTTCCAGCGAAACCACAGGTAGACGTCGGCGGCGTAGCTGTGGGTTTTCAGGTCCAGGCTCTGGATGTCGTTGAGATAGGCGCCGACGATGACCTTTTCACCGACGATCGGTGCCTTGGGTGCCTCGTCCTTTGGCTCGGCCTCGGCCTTGGCGCCCTTGTCTGCCTTGTCGTCGCCGCCCGTCTTGTCGCCGGCCTCTGCCTTGCCGCCGGCCTCTGCCTTGTCGGTCGGCGGCTCGGCGGCCCGTTCGCCCGCCGCTGGGGGTTCGGCCGTCGCGCTCACGGCTTGGGCCGGCGGGACCCCGGCT
>VGRO01000441.1 GCA_016875335.1 Deltaproteobacteria bacterium
GCGACTGCCGCTGCCGCTGCGTCTGTGGCTGAAGCCTGAAGCCTGTGGCTGTTTGCCTGTGGCTGAGAGGCCCACTCGGCGTGTCGAATTAACCGCCGGCGCAAACCTGTCACCCTGAAGGTGCAGGCTTGCGCCGGTTTCCCCGGGAAACCTGAGTTAATTCGATCGCCAAGGACTCAGGACCTTTTTTGCCGGTGGATCATGGAAGAGGACCAAGTTGCCCGCCGCCACTGCCCGCGCCGGACACCTGTGCTACGCTTGCCGCCCGCGCCGCGGACCCGCGGCCAAGGCCCAAAATGCCGCGCCAGTTCAATACCGCCGGACCGAACGACCCTGACAAGCACTACACGCTGCCACCGCTGGGCCGCATTCCGGCCGATCTGAAGTCGTCGGTCGAAAGCGGGGACTACTTCGTGCTGCACGCCCCGCGCCAGTCGGGCAAGACCACGTCCATGAAGGCGTTTGCCGACATGCTCAACGCCGATGGGCGCTGGGCCGCCGTCTACGCCACCCTGGAGCAGGCCCGCGCCATCGCCGAAGAGGCTCCCGCGATGCGCAAGGTCGTCGATGCGATTGCCAAGGCCAGCGAAGCCTATTTGCCGCCCGAAGAGCGCGCTCCGCCGATCGGCCAGTTTGCCGGCGAGGCCAATTGGCTTGGGGCGTTTCTGACCGCGTGGTGCCGGCAGTTGCGCCGCCCGCTGGTGCTGATCCTCGACGAAATCGACTCGCTCGAAGGCGTGCCGCTCATGGCCGTGCTCAGCCAACTGCGCGCCGGCTACCTGACCCGCGACAAGATCAAGTTCCCCGAAAGCGTCTGCCTTTTCGGCATGCGCAACATCCGGGATTACAAGGCGGCGTCGGGCGGTTCGTCCAACGTCGGCACGTCGTCGCCGTTCAACGTGAGCCGCGATGCGGTGACGGTGGCGTATTTCAACCGCGAGGAAATCGCCGAACTCTACGGCCAGCACACCGCCGAGACCGGCCAGACCTTCACCGAAGCGGCCGTCGACCGCGTGTGGCAACTGACCCGCGGCCAGCCGTTCCTGGTCAACGCCCTGGCCGACTTCGTGGTCCGCAAGCAGAAGTGGACCGGCCCCATTGACGTCGAGCACATCGACACCGCCAAAGAGCAACTGATCCTCGCCCGCGTGACCCACATCGACAGCCTGATGGCGCGGTTGCGCGAAGACCGCGTGCGGCGGGTGCTGGAGCCGATGCTGGCCGGCACCCAGCCCATGGGGGCGGTGGACGAAGCGGACATCGAATACTGCAAGGACCTCGGCCTCGTGGTCGAGCACAAGAGCGAACTGGACATCGCCAACGACATTTATCGCGAAGTGATCCCGCGGCAGATGGCCGCCACTTGGCAGTACAACATGCAGGGTTCGTTCGCCGATTGGCAGCGCGCGGACGGCAGCATCGACTTGCCAGTGCTGATGGCGCAGTTCAGCGATTTCTGGCGCCGCAACGGCGAGTGGATGGTGCGCGATGCCCACTGGCCCGAGGCGGCGCATCAAATCGTGTTCATGGCGTTCCTGCAAAAGATCGTCAACGGCGGCGGCACGATAGCGCGCGAGTTCGGCGTCGGCCGTGGGCGGCTGGATCTGTTGGTGCAGTGGCAAGCTGGTGCGGTGGTTCAGCAGTTGGTGTTCGAGGTCAAGGTCTGGCGCGACGGTGAAAGCAACCCGCTTGGCGAAGGTCTGCGGCAGTTGGACGGCTACCTGGCGCGCTTGGGGTTGCCGCAGGGCACGCTGGTCATTTTCGATGCGCGCAAACGCGGGGTGCGCTGGTCCAAGCGCGGTGAAGTGTCGGCGGCCCAGACGGCCAGCGGGCGCACGGTGGCGGTTTGGCGGTTGTAGTTCGGGCTTGGGGCAGGTCGCTGTCCGGGTAGGGGCAGGTCGCTGGCGTGCTTGGGGCAGGTCGCTGTCCGGGTAGGGGCAGGTCTCCGGCCTGCCCGGTTCAATCCGTGAGAAATCAACGAGAACCGGTCGGGCCGGAGACCCGACCCTACCCACTTGCGGGGGCACCGTCAGCCGGCCGGGCCCTC
>VGRO01000442.1 GCA_016875335.1 Deltaproteobacteria bacterium
CTGCCGCAGCCGCACAAGGTCCGACGTGTTGCCCGCGCTCACTTCGGCTATCACCGACACCAACAGCGACACCACCCCCGATTGCCCCGGCAACCCGATCCGCACCGGGGGCAGCGGCGACCAGTACGCGGCGTTGGTTTTGGTCCACCGGGGCGCGCTGCGGTACTCCTGACCGAACGAGTAGGCGTTCTGCTGGCGGTCGAGCAACAGCTTCGCCATCGAAAACTTGCATCGGTTGAGCCATTCGGTGTGGACCGCCGCTTGGTCGCCGCTCAGTAGCAGGGTGTCGTCGAAAGGCGCGTAGCCGCTCAACTGCAAGCCTGCGACAGGTGCCGCGGGGGTTGGCAGCGCGACGAGATGGTGGTCTGTGCGGTCGCCCGCTGCCGGTGCGGTCAGGCTCCACTTGAGCGCAACCGCTGTCGCCGGGATGGTCTGGTCCGCTTTGGTGACGGTGGTCAGCGCGCCGCCGACCGCGTTGCTCACCACGACGTCGGAGCAGATGCCGACCCACACCGACGCGCCGCCAGCGACATAAGCGGTGGTGTACTCCACCGTCACCGTCACGTTCTGCGCCGCCGCCGAGCAGATGAACCGGGTCTCGAAAGTGTACCGCAGCCCGTCCGCGCTGGGCTGGATCGGAATGTGATACTCGCTGGAGCGGGTCAGGCCGGGGTCAGCCGTGGGGGCGAAACTCACCAGCGCGGGGCGGTAGTACTTCCAGTGATAGTTTATGTTTTCCAGCGCCTTCCGCAACGGCTGGGTTGCCATTTGCGGCAACAGCAACTCCCACTCTGCGGCAAACTGCGGTTTGATCGTCGTCGTGATCGCCATTGCTCAACCCCACTGCGTCCCGTCGTCGATGTGTGCGAAGTTGGCTTGCCACGCGGCAATGTGCCCACCGCCAAGCGTCGGCAAGGTCAGCGTGGACCGCGCCGCCGTGCTCAACGTGTGGCCCGTCGGGTTCGCGGCGATGGTCAGCCGGCACAGCCCGCCGACCTCCGCAGCCGCGCTCACCTGATGCCGCTCGCCAACGTTCTCGACCGCGCCGACCTTGTAGTGGTACAGCCAAACCGGGCCACCCGCCGCCGCAAGCGCCGCCGTCATGTGCGGAAGGTAAATCAGCGGGACGTCAATCCACGTCGGGGTCGTCGCGTGCTGGAACGCCGCAATCTCGGCCGCTGGTGAAAGCGCGCGGATCTGCACAGCGCCGTCGATCAACAGGACCAGCGTGGTCTGCAAGGTCCGCGGGTTGATCTTGCGACCGACGACGCGCGCGGGGCCAGAGTAGCCGGGTGAGCCGGGGTTGGCTGCCCACGTCCAGATCGCCGGGTGGGTCAGGTCCAGATAGACAACATCGCCGACCTCGGCGCGCACCCAAGGGGCCACCCGCACCGACAGTACTTGCAGCGTCTGGTCTGCGGCCAAGTGCGACGCCGCCGCAGCCTTGGCGATCGGCCAGAGCGCATCCTTGTTGGCTGCGGGCACGCGGTACTCGGCTTCCCGCCGCCCTTGCGCCTCGACCGCTGGATGGTCAGCGAGCGACAGTTGGTCCGTCGCATCGCTGGTCAACCCGAGGGGCCGCGACACGATCACCACGTTGGGGGCGTCGGCGCGCTCCACCGCCAGCACCGGGTCGCCGTCGTTGGACAGCAGATCGTCGTCGGTGATGGTCGTGGACCACCCGGCACCGTAGGGGGCGGTCGAGATGAGGTGCAGCTTCTGCGCCCGGTCAGCCCGCGACACGTCGGGGCGGCATACCACCGCAGCGCGGAACAGCCCCAGCGCCCCGCCGAACAGGTCCGCGAACGTGGCCCCGGCGTGCGACACCGAACAGGACAGCGTGGTCAGCGGTGCGCCCGCAGCCGTGAAGCTGGCCAAGTGGACCGCGCTCTCGTCGATGGAGTAGCCCTGACCGCGTGCCAAAATGTCGTATGCGCCGCGCATTGCCGCCGTGCCGCTGGATTCGATGGTCGCCAGCATCAACCCCTTGGGCGTGCCGGCCGCGGTGAACAGAATCTCCACCGACGCCCCCAGCGCATCCTTG
>VGRO01000443.1 GCA_016875335.1 Deltaproteobacteria bacterium
CTTGGGCAGACCCGCGAATCGTGCGCCGACGCAAGCAGGCGGGAAAGCGCGAACACGGCCTGTTGCGGCACCACGGCGTTGCCCAGGGCTTTGAGCCTGGCGTTGCGGTTCGGCTCGGTCTTTGCCTGCACGACACGCGGCGGCTCCCAAGGGTACTGCGGGCTGGCCCCGTCCATGCCCTCGATGCGCGGGGCTGGCCAGCTCGGGGCGTCGGCAATCGTCACCCGCTCGCCTTCCGCCAACGTCCAGCCGACCGGCAGGCCCATCAACACTTCAACCCAATCCGCAGAAAGGCGGTGGCTGCTCGCGGTGGCCGCTTGTGCGTCCAAGCACCTTTCGAGCCGGTGCGCGTACGATTTGCTGCCGACCGGGCCTGTGCCCTTGTACCCCGAAGCGAGGGGCGAGGCCCAGCGCGTTGCGGCGGTCAGCGTATCCGGCACGCCGCGGTGCGCCCCGCGCGACTCGCTATCCTCTGCGCGTGGCGTGGGCCACGACATAACCTGCGCGTCAAGATACCCGCGCGCGATGCCGTGCGCGTGGCCTTTGCTGCCGGGTTGGCAGGTGTTGGCGCTAGCCTTCGGCGTGCCCCACGACGCAACGCCCCGCATCCGTCGCGCACTTGGCGCAGGCGGCAGCGCGAACCCCGGCAACCACGCCAAGGCAAAGGTCCGCTCCCGGCGATGGGGTGCGCCAACGTCGGACGCCTTGCAAAGCGTCCACAGCACGCGGTAGCCAAGCGCCTCCAACGGCTCCTGCACCTGGCGGCGCATGGCGAGGTCACGGTACAGCGGCGGCACGTTTTCGATCACGACCGCGCCGGGGCGCAGCTCGCGGACCAGCCGCAAGTACTCAAACCACAGCCCCGACCGCTCCCCCGCAAGCCCTGCCCGCTTGCCCGCGACCGAAAGATCGGTGCAGGGGAACCCGCCACAGATAACGTCCACCGGGCCAACGTCGGCAGCGGTCAGCTTGCGAACGTCGGGGAAGCACGGCACCCCCGGCCAGTGGCGATCAAGCACGCCGCGGCAGTAGGCGTCAGCTTCACAGTGAGCAACGACCTCGCCAGCGAACACGCGGGACACGGCGGCATCGAGCGCGCCGATACCCGAGAACAACGACAGGATGCGCGTCACAGCAGCCCCCCTTCGGCGTCGCGCACCCGCACCCGCTCCCCGGTCCCGTGCCATAGGTCGGGCTGGCGGGTCGCGGCGGCGATGCGGGCGGTGGCTTTGGCGTAGGTCGCAGGGTCCAGTTCCGCGCCGACCGAGTGCCGGCCCATTTGGTAGGCCGCGATGAGCGTGGTGCCGCCACCGGCGCAGGCGTCCACGACAAGATCGCCGGGGCGGGTGTAGTCGCGGATGATCTGCCGCATCAAGGTCAGGGGCTTGCCGCCGACCGCAACCGTCTTTTCCGCTGGCACCACATACGCACCCGGCAGCGTGCCCCACGATGCGAAGGCGCGCGACCTCGGGCGGGCCACGCAAAGCATCGTTGCCCACGAACTAGGACCATCCCCGGCAAGGCGAACGGTCATCCCCGTTATCACGCAGGGCACGGTCGAGAATGTGCAACGGCCAGTGTCGGCCAACGCCTCCCGCCACACCGGGAACAGCACATCATCGGTCAGCGTGGCGAACCACCCCCGGCAGCGCGGCGACCAGTGGGCGACGAACGCGCGCACATCGTCAGCGGTCATGCGATCGTATTCGATTGCGCGGCGGTTGTAGTTGTAGTCGGGCTGCCCGCATGCGCGCATGTAGTTGGTTTTTGCAAGCGCAACACCGTCACAATGCCCCCCGTGCGTCCTCGCGGAATAGGGCGCGTCGACGACGACCGCATCAACCTCGCCAACGTCGGCCAGCGCGGCTTGCCAGCGGCCTTGTCGCAGCTCGCAGCGCATCACTCGCCACCCATGTCGTCGAGCATCGCGGCCACACGGTCGCAGGCGGTCGCGTAGTGCGCGGGGTCGCGCTCAATCCCCACGAAGTCGCGGCCCTCCAACAGCGCGGCGATTGCCGTGGAGCCGGAACCCAGGAACGG
>VGRO01000444.1 GCA_016875335.1 Deltaproteobacteria bacterium
GACGCCGCAAGGAGAACCGGGGCGCTGCAACAGTGGTGGCGTCTGGGCAGTCTGCTACGCCGTCAGCACCAACGACTGCTCGCGACGCTGACTTGCCTGAAGTGACGATAGGCACATCTGCATGGGTCAGCGCCGTGCTCGACGCGCTGGGCGACAGCGACCCGGAAGCACTTGCGCTCACATGGCACTTCGTCTGCCTCGATTGCGGCGGTGGCGAGCACGTGCCGGCGCAGGTTCAAACCGCGCACCGGCGGGCCGTTGATTCGCTGCGGCCCAGCGAACTGGCCCTGTACCACGCGAAATTCAAAGAAGTGGAAGGCAACCATGGACCTTGACGGGAACGCGCACGACATGGCGGAAACGCGGGCCTCGGCAGTCGCGGCACGCCTTGCCGACTGTGAACCATTCGATCCCAAGGCCGATGCGGCACGCGACGCGGCGAAGGGCGACCAGGACCGAGCGGTGAGCCAACTGCGTGAGTGGGGCTTGAAATCCGTTGAGACCGCAGGCTGGCTGGACAACCCTGCCCCGCCGGTTCGTGCGTTGCTAACGGCCAACGATGCACAGGGCTATCCCTCCGCGTTCATGCCCGCCGGTGTTGTGGCGTTACTTGTCGCGCCCGGCGGCACTGGCAAAACGCAGGCACTCATGCAGCTGGCCGTGGCGGTGTCTTGCGGCCGGCCGTGGCTGGGCACCTATTCGGTGGCGAATCCTGGCCCAGTGTGCCTTATTGTCGGCGAGGAGGGCGACGAAGGCCTGCACCGGCGCATTCGCGGGGCAGTCGATGCGGGTAGCGCGTGGGATCTCGCAGCCCAGGTGAAGGTCAACCTTTTTACGTTGTCTATGCGCGGCCGTGACGCCTGCTGGACCGATGAAGACGGGAAGGAAAGAGCCCCGTTCACCGCGCTGCTCGCCGGGTTGAAGGCGCTCGTAGAGCGGTGGAGCCTGGTGATCCTCGATCCAGCGAGCCGATTTCTTGGCCCGGAGTGCGAAATCGACAACGCCGCAGCAACTCGCTGGATTGAACTGGCTGAGCGGTTGACCATTGAACTGCCAGGAAACCCCACCGTGCTTGTTGCGCACCACACCAACAAGAGCGCACTCGCTGGCGCCACCGACCAAGGCGCCGCACGAGGATCGTCAGCGCTGACCGATGGCGCGCGCTGGCAGGCGAATCTCGACCGAATCACCGAGGTAGAGAAGCACGCAAACGGAAAGCCGACCGGCAAGCGGCTCTTCGTTCCAAACGAAGTCATCCTGCACGTGGTCAAGGCCAACGACTGCCCGATTTTCCCCGACCTGCACCTCCGCCGGGACCTCAAGCACGGTGGTTTCCTCGTGCCGATACCCAACAAACCAGTGCCCGAGTCGGCTGCAACAACTTCAGTGCGAGACCGCGCAGCGGGGGTCCCTGTTGCCAACGACGACTATGACGACCTCTGACCTCGCCATGCTGGCCGCCAAGACCGCAGAGGCACTGGTGGCAGTGCAGGCCCTGGCAACGTTAACACCGGCGGCAGCACACCTCGCCGTTGCCCGCAAGGTGTTGGATGATTCCGACGTCACAGGCGGTGCGGAAGGGGATGAGGCGCAACGGATGCTCGCCGAGGCACTGTGCAGGGCATGGCCCGGCGTCGTTGAAGCTCTCGTAGGGGCGACGGCGAGTCCCGTACAGCACGGCAGACTCGCGCTGGATGTCGCACTTGCGACGTGGTTCGACGGCCAAAATCATCCGCACCGGGCCGCGAAACTGCGCGAATACGCTGCCTACCGCTTTGCAAGGTACTCGGCAAATGAGCTTGAGTTGGCAGCCTTTTTCAGGCTTTGGGAAAGCGGCGCGGTGGGTGCGGCTGTCGCAGTCGCCCGGACCATCTGGGACGCCCAGGTTTCGGAGGAATGGCGAGGCGTCGCGAAACGTTTTCGCGCTCGCCCCCCGGCGCTCGTCGCATCCGTTGCAAGTGACCTTGCAGTGATGGGCCGCGCGAGCGTTGCTGCGGACGGACACCTTTCAGGCGCGGACGGTGCGCCCCTGATGATG
>VGRO01000445.1 GCA_016875335.1 Deltaproteobacteria bacterium
TCGCCCGCCATCCGGCGTTTGGCGATGCGTCAGCCGGAATGCCACTTCGCCACTATCAACGTGAAGTCGACATGGGCAACGACAACGACTTGTTCACCGCCGACCCGAGCGGGTTGCCGGTGTATGAGGGCCGCATGATCACGCACTTCGACCACCGCGCGAAGGGGTACGTGTCGGGCCACGGCAACAGTTCGGTATGGGTCGAGCGCGAATTTGGCGACCCCGAAAAGGCCATCGTTCCGCAATGGCGCGTCCTGCGCTCGGACATTCCAGGCAAGCTGGGCGGTCGATGCGACCGCTATCGCATCGGATTTGGCGACGTCGCGAACCCACGGAATGAGCGGAGCTTGACGGCGTGCTTGGTGCCGCCGGGTGTTGTGTGCGGCGACAAGGTGCCAACGGTGGATTTCGGCTGGCAAGACGAATGGGCGTACTTGCCCTGGCTCGCGGTGGCTAATTCGTTTTCGATGGACTGGATGGCCCGTTCAAAGCTCAGTTCACCGAAAATGTCATTCACTTTGATGGACAGCCTCCCCTTCCCCCGCCCAAAGCTTGCCGACCCGTGGGTGCGACTGGCGGCGCCGCTCGTGTTGCGCCTGACCTGCACGGCGCCAGAAATGACACCGTACTGGAACGAGATGGCGCAGTTCGGCCTGTGCGTGCCAACGCCCGAGGGCACGGTGCCACCTACCGCGCTGCTTGCAGACGCTGACCGCGACGCGGCCCGCAATGAACTTGACGCACTCGTTGCCCACGACGTGTTCGGGTTGACGCGCGCTGAATTGGAGTCCGTTCTGGACACCTTTCCAGTCGTGCGCCGTCGCGACGAAGCTGCCCACGGCGAATCCCGCACCAAGCGGCTGATCCTGGAGGCGTACGACGCGATGGCGGCGGCCGCGAAGACCGGCACTGCATACCAATCGCCGCTGGAGTCGCAGGCGAATCCGACTGTGGCGCACCCAGTGTGCGGTACCCTTACCCTGCGGAGCGCCTCATGACACGCAGGCTCACCATCGCGCCCTGGCGTCCCCGGATTCTTGAAGCCGAGGCGCCGCCGAATGCGTTTGTCCTGGAAATGTCTATTACAGAAGCCGTTCAACGCCTTACGCCGCGCATCTTTGACCCAGAGTGGCACGAAGACATCGTCGCCTCCGGCCTCAATTGGCCAGAGGTCTACCGATTTTCGCACATGATGGGAGTCGCCACTGACCTTACGTACGTGTTCGCCGCTCTCGACAACTTCCATGCGAAAAAACTGCTTCGCCGAGTCCATGAGGCGGAAAGCCTGCAGTTCCATATCCTCGCGACAAGCGGTGACCGCGCTGTCTTGCTGGTCAAGCCCGAGGGCAGGCGCGACGGCCACCGCCCGACGATTCGCTGCGCATTCGCCCAGCCCTTGGTACACCTCAAGACCAGTTGGACAAGCGACTGCGCCAGGGCGGAACGCGATATCGAGGCTCGAATTCCCCGCGATGCGCACTATCGCGCCATTGAACGCGACCAAGCACTGAGTCACGCCTTGGCGGAACTGGCTGCGCGTTGGGCCCGAGCCATACGGGACGAACTGGCATTCGGAGTCGTTGTCCACGACGCAGTTCTTGTCCGGCGACTGGGCGCTGCAATCCAACGCGCTGATTCGTCCGCTTTCGCGGCGAATTTCGAAGCGCTGCTCGCGGATTCCGGAATCGAGGTAGCTCGCGACGGCCACTACGCCGTGACGGCCGCAACTTGCCCGCGTACGCGAACGCAAGTACTGCTCGTCGAGTTCCAGCCGCGCCAACCACAGACCACCGTCTTTGACATCGCAGAGGCGACGGAACACCTTGTGCCGCAGGCGCTTGCCACGCCGCGCCTGTCCGGTTGGTCCAGACCGAGCATGCCGGGACAGGGGAGCGGCCAAAGATGCCTGCCCCTCGACGGCCGCGCGACACCCGGCCGAATCCCAGAAATCGATGTGTTGGCTGAAAGGTTCGAAGGCAACCCGCGCATCGAAGAGGCTGCACGCGCAGCAGACGCCCAACAGC
>VGRO01000446.1 GCA_016875335.1 Deltaproteobacteria bacterium
GCAGCCACCCAGGTTGGCCGCAGATCGTGCAGCGGCAGCACGAATTCACGGTGCACGCACAGCCCGAATACACTGGCCTGGGCGGTGCCGCGGATCTCTGCCTTGGCGCTGCCCGATAGCACGGCGCCAAGGCCTGCCAGCGATGCGCGGGCCAGCGCGACGGTGGCGGCAATCTGCACCTGCCGGGCACCGTCGGCAGGGATGCGCACGCCCTGAGGCGGGTCGAGCACGGTGCCGCTGGCGACCGCGCCGCCGTTGAGCAGTGCTGTCCAGCGCACGGCGCGCACCGTGACGTCCACCAAGTTGCGATTGCGCACGGTGACCTCCACCGACAGGTCGGCGCTGGTCCCCGACAGTTCTGGCAACGACCCCGCTGCGCCGCCCGGGCCGGCGCGCACCGCCAGCACCGCCACGCCCGGTTCCAGGTGCAGCCCGGCCGCCACGTAGTCGCCAGATGCGCGCACTGCCGCAGGCGCCAGGACCGCCAACGTCGCCAAAAGCGCCAAGGCCAGCCACAGCCGCAACCGTATCTTTGGCGCGCCTGCGGGCAACGGCGGTGGGGGCATCGCGCGCTCCTATCCGTGGCACCGGCCACTGGCGTTGGCAGCCGCGGCGGTGGTAGCATCGCGCGCCCGCCGAGTCAAGCAGGGCGGGCACCCACCACCCTCGCGGCACCTGGGATGTGACGCCATTGCATTGCCACCGCTGCCACTGTGTGCTGTCCGAGGTGGCACTACACTGCCCGCGCTGTGGCCATGGCACCACGGCCGGACCGCAACCGCACAACGATGCGACGCCGACGCTAGCGCCGGGCAGCGCGGTCAGCGGCGGCCGTTTCGTGGTCGAGACGTTGCTCGGCGCTGGGGCCGCCGGCGAGGTGTTCCGCGCCCGCGACACGCGGTTGCAGCGCTTGGTCGCGCTCAAGGTCCTGCACGCCGACCTGTTGCCCGACCCCGCCGGCCAACGTCGGATTGAACGTGAGGCCAGTCTGCTGGCGCGCATCGGCCATCCGCGGGTGGTGTCGCTGCTGGACGTGGTCCATGTCGCTGGCCGCCTGACGTTGGTCTTGGAGTATCTGCCGGGCGGGTCGCTGGCGCAGCGGCTGGCCGCCGGGTCGCTTGCGTTGACCGACGCCTTGGCCTTGGGTGACGACATCCTGGCCGGCTTGGGCGCCATCCATGCCGCTGGGGCTGTGCACCGCGACCTCAAGCCTGCCAACGTGTTGCTCGGCAGCGACGGCCGCGCACGCATCGCCGATCTCGGCATCGCCTACGACGCCAGCGACGTGCGCCTGACGCGCCTGAATGCAAGGCTGGGAACCCCTGGCTACATGAGTCCTGAACAACTGCATGGCGGCAAGGTGGACGCGCGCAGCGACTTGTACAGTGCCGGCGTGGTCCTGTGCGAGCTCTTGGCGGGCACGCAACCCGACCACCTCGGCCGACCACCCTTGGCGCGGGCGCAGGCCGCCGTAGGCGACGGCTCGGTGCTGGTGCGCGCTTTGCAGACCGACCCGGCCGCCCGCTGGCCTTCGGCGACCGAGATGGCGCAAGCGTGGGCCCGGCTCGGCGGGCGCAAACCGGCCGGGGTCGGTGTGCCAAGCGTGACGAGCGTGCCAACAGCGGCGCGTGGCGGCGGCGCGGCCAGGGTGGCGCCGTGGCAACTGGTGGTGGTGGCCGGCCCGCGCCGCGGTGAGGTCCTGCCGGTGGCGGGGCGGCTGTTTCTGGGCCGCCGCGATCCCGAGCTACATAGCCCCGATCGCCAGCGCGCCGAGTTCGACGACGACCGCATGAGCTTTGCGCACTGTACACTTGCGGTCTTGGCCGATGGTCGCTTGGCGGTCTACGACGACGGGTCGCGCAACGGCACGTTTGTGGACGATGCGCCGGTAGGCGCGGGCGTGGTGGTGGCGGCCGGCATGGAGATTCGCTGCGGACGCACGCGGTTGCGCGTAGTGTTCGGGTAAGCACAGACGCGGGTCGGTCGAGTGTGCCGGGTGGCC
>VGRO01000447.1 GCA_016875335.1 Deltaproteobacteria bacterium
CGGGGTGGGGGGGGGGGGGAAGGATGTTGTTCAACTGATTACTCGGTCAGCGAGCGGGGCGTTAGCGACGGCAATCGTGGCTGAGCCGGGCAGCGTTGGGTCGTGCAAGATCGGAGTAGTTGGCGCGCGAGTTGGCCTTGGCGCTAGTGGATTTCAGGTTGCCACGGTCAACGCTGACTCTATAGAATCGGTGGGCAAACTTGAAGTATTCGCCTCGACGCCGGGCGCGAAGTCGCCACCGACTCTGGCACCCTCAACCAACAAGGTTAGCATTGGCGACAATTCCGATGCGTTGACAGTGCCAGCGACGGGCCTTGCGTGGCGGGGCTTGACGGCGCCGTGGGCCGGCACCGACGGTGTGCGGCGGACGGTTGTCGAGTCCGTCAACGTGGACACCAAGGCCAAGGGCCTGCGGTATTTTGCGTGGTAGACGAGCTCGGTCCGTGCGCCGCATCCAAGGGGCTTGGTGCGGCGGGCGTCCGGCCGATGCGCTGGCGGCTGTCGCGCAGCCGTGATACGCAGCAGCAAGTCGCCGTGGCTGTTCAAGACGAGGCACGCAATGTGGAGGGCTCCCGAAAACTGCTGTTGCCGGCCCCCCAAAACCGCGCGACGGCGGCGGAATCCGCACATGCAGGCATCCCCGTTTTGGCAATGACGCCGCGTGGCGCTTCAGCGCTCGGTCATGGGCCCTCGCCGCGGCCTGTTCCCGGGCCTCACACTGGGCGGGAGCGGGTGGCGGGCGAAAAGTTGCCAGGGTCGCGGGATTGACGGCAGTGGTTTTGGACAGGGGGATTGCGAGGTAGCAGACGGCGCGTGCCTGTCGGACGACTCCGCTCATGCCCGCTGTCTCGCCTTTTCGAGTGCTGACCTGATCGCTCCGGAAACCACTCGATTCTCAAGGAATTGTCGGACCTCGGCCATTCGGTCGACCTCAATCGCTACCCCTGCATTCCTGCCCACGCCGCTGATGGTGTGATAGTAAACTCGCGCGCGTCCTCGTCCGTGGCCCCCGGCGGCTGCAGCACGCCGCGAGGGTCGAAGTCGCCAACGCAAGGACGACGCGGTGCGCAGGGCCACAGTCTCAGGTTTCGGGCTTCCGTCGCTGGCGGACCAGATGGGCAGCGATCCATGCGACGAAGGGTTCTGCCGCGCGCATCGAGTCCAGCGAGGGCGTCGAAGGCATTGACAGCCTGCCGAGACCGGCTCACGTTACCGGGGCGTTCCGTGGTGGTTGCTTGCGGCTCCCGGGGTCAACGGACGGCACCGACTATTGACATGCGGAGGTTGCCATGGCGCAGCGCAGGCCCAGTACCGCCAAACAGGTCCGTTCCGCCTTGCGAGACGCCGCTGCTGGTGCTGAGCAGAGTGCCCACTTCCTCCTGGACGCGGCCGAGTCCGTCGACAACTACCTGCGTGGCAAGCGTGGACTGGTCGTATTCGCTGTCAGCTTCGCGATGCTGGCAGCGCAGTACCTCGGTTGGCGCACGGCCACCACAGCGATGGCGGTTGCTCTCTTCGTTGCGCTCGTTGCCATGGTGCTGGCTCGTGTTGGGGCTTGCCGTGACGACGATGGTGCCTGGAGCGTGGACCTGGTCGTCGACCAGCTACGCGGTGCGGCCGAGAACGCCACCAGTTTCGCCACGGACCTGGCGGCGCTGCCCCTAACTGCGGTAGCACATCGGGTCGGGCGCATCGTATTCGGGCTTGGCGTCGTCATGATGGCGACTACCATCGCTTCGCGGGCGCTCCACATGAAGTGGATGGCCTTCGGTCGCTATGGGCTTGCGGTGGCACTCGTCGGCGTCGCGATGTTCTCGGTGGGGTGGTGGAAGCTGCACGGGCAAATGCTTGCGCTGCGTGGGAGGTCGCGATTCCAGGCGCCGTCGGCAAGCTCCGTCCTGGATGGCTCAGGAATCCGCCCGACACGAGCCTCCACGACGCCTTGCTTCGCGATTGGCAAGCACCGCCAACGAGGTGGGGCA
>VGRO01000448.1 GCA_016875335.1 Deltaproteobacteria bacterium
AAATGGCGGCGCTCGCACGATGCCCGTCAGGTCGGCGACGCCCGTGCGCAAGAGGTCGCGCAAGCGCGGGCTGCACGCCTTGACCGTGAACTCGGCCGGGTGCGCGCCGCTCGCGTCCGTGAGGTGACCGCGCATGGTCTCGACGAAAAGCACGTTCATCACACCACCAACGCCCCGGCGATTGGCCGCGGCCGCAGCAGTTCCAAGGCCCCGCCGTGGGCGCTTGCACACGAGAACGGCCGCCCGTTCCGCGGTTCGACGCGCAGTTCGGCGCGGGCCAGTTTGGTGTTCCAGCAATACCGCGTGGTGCCGTCTGGATTGCCGTACCCCAGACAAGCGAATGGCGCATCGCCGCCGTCCAGTCGCAGTTCTGCCGCGCCGTCGGGGCCGCGCATGCGCAAAGTCCAGTCGCGCTCGCCGACCTGCGCCTCTTGGCGCCAGAGATCCACCAGGGCGTCGAAGCGCCATTGGCGGCCTCCCTGCCGCACCACCAGGCCCGAAATCGGCGGCGTCAATCGGCCGGCGACGCGCAGCCGCGCTGTCACAGCCTCGGCCATGACGGGCCCATCCGGCGCGTCGTCAAAGAGGCATTGGCCCCAGGCGTACTCGGCGGCGTGTTCGCGGCCCCAGTTGTGACCTTGCATGCCGCGCCAGCCGTCCACGCGAATGCAATGGTCGTCCCACCAAAACGTTCCGCTGAAGGTCGCCGCAGGGCACGGCGTGAGCAACTTGCTGCGCGGAAAGCCGGTCCGCAGCAGCAACCGCGATGGCAACAGCGACAGCGGAGCCCCGGCGTTGCCGGCGTCGGCCGCCCATGTGAGGTCCCAACGCAGGCAGTCGCTGCCCATGGCGATGGACCCGCTCGCGGCCGCTGGCGCGCCAAGGTCCATGCGGCAGTCGGCCACCCGCAGCCCTGCAACGGGGTCGCGCACATCGGCGTCGCGCAATGGCACAGTGCTGCGCAGACCCAAGGTGCGATCGCCGTCGAAGGCGATGGCCCAGGCCTCGGCGACCGGATCGCCTTGCAGCGGCGACAGAATCGTCAGCTTGCACCACAACGCGCGGCGGCCGTTCGGATCGTTGGCCCGCACGAACCAGCTCTCGACGTGGCCACCGCTGCCAGGCCAGCGCGGAGCGTTGTCGCCGATGCGCGGCGCCGCGATGCGATCGACGAATCGTCCGATGGCGCCCATGGTGTCCCAGCCTTGCGCGGTCCGGTCGAAATCGGCTCCAGCCGCACACGACCGCCGCGACGTGCCAGAGTCGCTGTCGCCGGGCCCGCAACCGGTTGGCGCGCAAGGTAGTTGCCCGACGGCGGCATGTCAACTGCGTGGTGCGCCAGTGCGCTTCGCAGGGCGATCCGAGCGCTGACCTTACAATCGTTCATGCGACGGTCGCCGTTGGAACGACACGATCGCGGAGCGGAAAGTTCGACTCAAATCACAGCGGCGCGCATCGACAGCCCTTGTATGCGCGTTATGCAACGTCAGGCAGTCCATGAGCCAACGGCGCGCCCGGCGCGGGCCTCTGCCAGCGCGAACTGCGCAAATCTGAGACTCCACGCATTTTCATGCATTTGATCTGAGATACCCCAGCCGGAATGCTGCAATCTTGACGGGTGGCGGCCATTCTGACACAGAAGATCCTGGGTCCGTCGCGCGCGGGCTCGGCCCGTGTTTCTCGGATTCGTTGCACAATGTTCTCGCCAAGCGCGTCCCGTGCGGACGCAGCGGTCGCCGCTAGGAGCCCGTCGGACTGTCGTCCGACAGGCTCCGTGGTGGTTGCGATCGGGGCAGGGACCAAGAACTGCCTGAAGTGTTTTCAGCCAGTTTCGGTCGCTGGCAGGCCGCAGCCGCGGCCTGCCTAGGAGCCTGTCGACCAGAATCTGCCGATTCTGGCGTTTCGCCGACAGGCTCCTAGAAGCCGCACACCTTGCCGGGTTCATTTCGCCACGCATC
>VGRO01000449.1 GCA_016875335.1 Deltaproteobacteria bacterium
CGGGCATTCCAGCCACACCCAAGCTCGGGGGAGGCGGCGCGGCGGCCGGTGCACAGGGCGGCGGCGGCCACGGCTTCGTCAAGATCACCTACTACGCCAACTGACGGAGTCCAACCGGTGTACGGCTTGATTTGCAGCGCGTTCGTGCCGTCGTGGCGCGGCATGCCCCTGCCGGTGCCACTGACCGGCTTGGCGCGCTGGCGCCTTGCACTGTCGATGGCGATGGCCGACCTCGCGGCGCTGCGCTATCACGGCCGCACCTTCCGCACCCTGTCCGCGACCGAGCGCGAACGGCTGCTCAGCCGCCTGCTCACGCACCCGCGCGCCGACTGGCGGGTCCGCGCACGCCAATGGAAAGAAATCGCCTTGCTCACCGCTTGACTGTGGCCGACAGGACGCCGTTTTGCCCGCAACTCCGAAAACCGACCTGACCGACAGCGCGGATTTCGTCGTGGTTGGCGCTGGCGCTGCCGGTCTGGTGGCCGCGCGCTGGCTTGCCGCGGCCGGCCATGCGGTGCTGGTGCTGGAGTGCGGGCACGCGCCCGTCGCCACGCCGTTCGAATCGCCCGAGCTGCTGCGCATGCTCCACGGCGGCGGGCAATGGCGAACGCGCGGACCCGACGCCATCTCCTTGCAAGCCGGGCGGGCCGTCGGTGGCTCCACGGCCATCGGCTGGGGCGTGCACGCGGCGCTGCCCGAAGAGGTATACGCCCGCTGGGTGGCACTCGACCCGGCCTGGCAGACCCGCATGCCGTACGCAGAGGTCGACCTCGCGCACGAATGCACCGACGCCGAATTCAGCGTAGCCAAGGCCGACCGCGACCTATGGGGCGAGAGCGGCCGAATGCTGATGGACGCCCTGGTCGGCGTGGCCGATCCGGTGTGGCGCGGCGCGCCCGGCTGCAAGGGCACCTCCCGCTGCGCCGCCGGCTGTCCGACCAAAGGCATGGGCAGTGTGGACCGCGTCGTTTGGCCGATCGCCGTGCGCCACGGTGCGCGCATGCACACGGGCGTCGACGTGCAACGCATCGTGGTCCAAGGTGGCAGGGCCGTGGGCGTGACGGGGCAATCAGCGACCGGCGGCCGGTTGGCCGTGACAGCGCGGCGGGCCGTGCTGCTGTGCGCGGGGACGTTGGGCAGCCTGCGCATCCTCCATCGGTCGCGCATTCCCCACACGTCTTTGGGCATGACGCTGCATGTCGAGGCACTGGTCGCGGGCCTGCTCGCCGATCCGGTCCATGACGACCGCGCGGCGGGGCTCGCCGTGCAGGCGCGCATCCCGGGCGTCGAGGACGCCACGCTGTCTGCGGTGTCGACGCTGCCGCGGCTGCGGGCCATGGCGCTGCCGGGCGCGGGACTGGCCCTGGAACACCGCATGGAGCTGCTGGCCAACCTGGTGACGTGGCAGGTGACGGTCGCCTGCGAGGCCCGGGGCCGGGTTCGTGAAGGCCTCCTAGGGCCGCAGTTCGCGTTCGACCCGACTGCGCGCGACCGCGCGCGCGTGCTGGCCGGCGTGGCGGTGGCGGCCGATGCCATGCTGGACCAGGGCGCCGTCGAGGTGTACCCGCAAGCCCATGGCGCGCCCGCCGTCGCGACAACCGGCGAGGACGTCACCGCGGTGGCGCGCGCGACGCCTGTCCCAGGAGTGATCCCCCTTTTTGCGCACAGCTTTTTTGGCGGCTTGCAGGTCGACGAGCGCTACGCCGTGCCGGGCGTCAAGGGACTGGTCGTCGCCGATGCCTCCGTGCTGCCGGCCCCGACCGTCGTGCCGCCGCTCGCGACCGTGATGGCGGTGGCCATGGCGGCTGTGCAGCGGTGGGCATAGCGGCCGAGTCGGGCAGGGGCAGGCAAAGGCACAGGGACAGGCACAGGGACAGACACAGGGACAGGCACAGGGACAGGCACAGGGACAGGCACAGGGACAGACACAGGGACAGACACAGGGACAGGCACAGGGA
>VGRO01000450.1 GCA_016875335.1 Deltaproteobacteria bacterium
CCGTGCAGGCGTCCACGGTCGCGACTTCGCCGTCGGCCGCGTCAACCTCCACATCGCCCGCGGCGTCCAGGTCGGCCACACTGTCGCCGTCGTCCGCGCCAACCTCGGCCGCCACGTCGACATCACTCGCCAGCTTGGCCGCTTGGCGCTCTTCTTTGGTCTGGTAGGTGAACTTGCTCTGATCGTTTTCGGGGATGGCGCAGGCCGACAAAGCCGTCAAAGCGGTCCACCAGATCAAATCACTTTGAAATTTCATCTCAACCCTCCTGATCTCGGAACACCCACGCGCAAGGCGGCAAAATCACGCAAATTCCGTAGCCATATGCGACGAGTCTGCGCCACTGTCGTCCCCGCCCTCGCCCGTGCAGAAGGCGAAAGTCGGCTGCACGCCGCAGGCGAGGCCAGGGCGAGGACGCTTGGGCACGACCTGCCGAGCCCGCGCATCACCGCTAAAACCTCACCGCCAAAAGCACCCCGCTGCCCGTCGGCCCCACCGCCACCTTGCCCGCCGGCCGGCTCGCCAGCAGCCACGCCCCGGCCACCGCCGCCAGCGCGCTGGCGCCGCCCAGCGCCCAACTGGCGTAGATCCTGCCATTCAACCGCGCGCGCTCGCTGTTTGCCTCGGAGTAGCTCAGCCCGGCGACCTTACCGTCCGCGCCGGGCTGCGTGTCCTTCTCGAATTGGGCCACATCGCCCTGTGTCGCCAGGTACAGCCCCAGCCCGCCCAACGCCGCCGCCGCGCCGCCGCCCAGCAACGCGTACGCGGGCAGCTTCGACGGCGGCTCCGCGACCTTGACCGGCCTGACCACCTCTGGGTCCTTGGGCACCGGCATATCGTCCAGGCTTTTCGGCGCCAGCTCGGCCCGCCACTTCGCCGCGTCGCCCTGGCCCGACGCCTTGTCGGGGTCGCGCGCCAGGTACTGGTCGTAGGCGGCCAGCGCCGCGGCCTTGTCCCCGGCCAGATGCAGCGCGCGGGCACGGCGCAGTTGCCAGGCGGGCTTGTCGGGGCGCGCGGCGGCGGCATCCCCCCACAGCTGCGCGGCCAAGGCGAAGTTGCCGGTGGTTTCGGCCTTTGCGGCGGCTTCGGCCTTGGCATCGGCGCGGCGGTTGGCGAGGTCTTGCAGGTGCGGCTGGATCTTGGCCGTGATCGCGGCGTCGGCGTTGGGCAGCGCCAGGTACTCGCGGTACAGGTCTTCGGCGCGGTCAACTTGGCCCGCGAGGTGCGCCGCGCGAGCGGCGTTGTACAGCACCACGATTTGCGCCTTGTCTTGCTTCCAGATCTCCAGGAAAAGGTCGGCGGCGCGGGCGAAATTGCCAGCGTCGAACTCCTTTTCCGCGGCGGCGACCAGCGCGGCGACCACCCTGGGGTTGGCGGCTTCGGCGGCCGGCGCGGCGGCGAAAACCAAGGCGCATGCGACAACCGCTGCGGCGGCAACCTTGTTAGCCATCATGGGCAACCTCACTGGCCCGGGCGGGTGGGCGCAAGTGTGCGACGATACGCGGGTGCGCGCGGGCAGGCAAGGTGCTGCGGCGCCCCTCTCAGGGCGATCGCTAGATCGCCAACCGTGGAACTAGTTGACAGATAATCCAGTTCGCGATCAACTAATTCACCGCAGACCGATGATCTGCGGTGGTGAGCGGTGACAGCAAGCGACATAATCCGTGCATAGGAAGTCCAACCGCTGTTCCCCGCGAAGCACCCGGGCCTTTCCACGCCGCTCACCCCGCCAACCCCATGCCGACGGGCGACGCCAGCCTGAAGCGACGCCCGCGCCGAGGCCAGTTCAAGCCGAAAAACAGCGGAATTCCGGTGCCGCGAGCAGACCCGTCCCTTGCCGCGGCCCATGTCGCCTGCGGAGGTGGTCGGTCTAGGCCGCCTCGTCGAGCGGCGGGATGTCGATCTCGCCCGGTCCGTCGCCGCCGTCGGCCGCTTCGTCGTCGGCAGGCCACGCGGCA
>VGRO01000451.1 GCA_016875335.1 Deltaproteobacteria bacterium
GCCACGGCCGCCGCCCCGGCGCCCAGGGCCTGCGCTGCGGTGGTCGCGTCGATGCCGCCGAGCGCGACCACCCGGCCGGGGTGGCTGTCGCAAGCGGCGCGCAGCAATTCGACGCCCAGGTCTTTGGCATCCGGCTTGGAGGCCGTCGGCCAAATCGGCGACAGCACCGCGCGCTCGGCGCCAGCGGCCAGCGCCGCGCCCACCTCGGCCAGCCCGTGACAGGCGACCCAGCGCGGCGCGCCGCCGTCGCCGCCCGACCAGTTGGACCGTGTCGCGGCCGGCACATGGACGCGCGCCGCCCACTGGCCCAAAGCCGAGTTGTGCCACCCCTCGGGACCGTCGACAGGGGCCGACACGCCGAGCGCGCCCCCCAGGCCCGCCAGCCACGACAGCGGCCGGACCGCGCCCCGCCACCGCTCGGCCGTCCAGCCGTGGGTGCGCAGCCACAGCGCCCACGGAACGCCCGCGTTGTTGCAAGCGCGGGCGAACCGCCCGAGGTCGAACGCCAATTGGGCGCCGGCCGAACCTGCGGCGTCGCCGGCATCGGCGATGGCCACGATGCGCGGTGCGTTCACGCCAACAGGCCGGTCAGGGGGCTGGACGCCGCCGCGTGCAGCTTGCGCGCGATGCGTCCCGCCAGGAAGGCCTCGCGCCCGGCCTGGACCGCCAACCGCATCGCCCGGGCCATCCGCACCGGGTCCTTGGCGCCAGCGATGGCGGTGTTCATCAGCACCGCCGTACAGCCGAGTTCGAGCGCGATCGCCGCGTCGCTGGCGGTGCCGACGCCAGCGTCCACCAACACGGGGACGGTGGCTTGTTCGAGGATGATTTGCAAATTGAAGGGGTTGCGGATTCCAAGGCCCGACCCGATCGGCGCGCCGAGCGGCATCACGGCGGCGCAGCCGAGGTCCTGGAGCTTGCTGCACAGCACCGGGTCGTCGCCGATGTAGGGCAGCACCACGAAGCCGTCGGCCACCAGGACCTTGGCTGCTTGCAGCGTCGCTTGGTTGTCGGGAAAGAGGGTTCGCGGATCGCCGATGACTTCGAGCTTGACCAGATCGCCCAAGCCCGCTTCGCGGCCGAGGTTGGCGTAGCGGATCGCGTCTTCCGCGGTGAAGCAGCCCGCGGTGTTGGGCAGCAGGATGTGTCGGTTGCGATCCAAGGCGTCGAGCACCGTCTGCTTCTGGCTGAAATCGACGCGGCGCACGGCGACCGTCACGATCTCGGCGCCCGACTCGGCGATGGCGGCGCGGGTCTGTTCGAGGTTGGCGTATTTGCCGGTGCCGACCAGCAAGCGCGAGTGCAGGGTGCGCCCGGCCAGATGCCAGGGATCCGAAGGGAGGGTTTTCATGGCGTACTCGATGCTATGGGGCGACCTCAGCCGCCGCCGACGAACTGGACGATCTCGACCATGTCGCCCGCGGCCAGCAGGGTCGTCGCGTGGTCCTTCTTGCGGACGACCGCGCGGTTGCGCTCGACCGCGGCGCCGAACTCGGGGGTGTCGAGCCGCCGCAACAACTGCGCGACAGTAGTCCCCGCCGGCAGCGAATGGGGTTCGCCGTTCAGGGTGATGTCGATGAGGTCGGATGCGGGAGCGGCCATGGCGGGCGCGGATTTTGGGGCGGAAGCCCCGCAGGCGCAAGAGCGCTGTTCAGATCTGCGGCGCCGCAGCGGGCATGGATGGGCGCGGCAGCCGGGGCGGAAACGGGAACAGAGACAGGGTCCTAGTACCTCAGGCCCGAAGTTCGCGCCGGGTTCCGGCGCGCAACCGGGCCGAGGTACTTCCGGCCGCGGCTGCGGCCGGACGCGGGGGTGAGCGCGCATGGGCGCGCGAGGGGGCTGCGAGCCCCCTTCACGCAACGAGCAGCTAGTAGGCGAAACCGATTGAGGAATTGTTGTGGCATCACGGC
>VGRO01000452.1 GCA_016875335.1 Deltaproteobacteria bacterium
AGCGCGATGAGCGGCCCGAGCAGCGACTTGTTGCCGAGCAGCGGCGCCATGCACACGGCCAGCGAGAACAACGAGATGCCCGATACGATGCCGAACCGCATCGGCCCCAAGCCGACCACCGGGGCGTCCTTGCCCTTGGCGGTGTAGCGCTGCAGCGCGTCCAAGCCAACGGTGATCGTCCACACGAACACGGGAACGCCGGCAACGAACCACACCAGTTGTCCGCGCGGCGTCCAGCCGTCGATATGGCCGAGGTGGTTCCAGTGGGTCGGCACCCGCTCGGGCAGCCAGGCGCTGATCTCGCGCACCAGCGCCACCACCGCCGCCAACCACAGCGCGGCGATCGCGTCCCAGCGGTCGAGCAGGCGCTTCACTTGCAGGCCTCGCCGGTCGAGCACATGTTCCAGTGCAGGCCGTCGCACACGTTCTGGCATTTCTGCTTGCCGGGCTTGGTCGGCCCGGTCGCCGAGCCGCAGTGGACCTCGCAATCGCGCTCGGCGCCCTCGGCCGCGCAGACGTCGTCGGGGCCTTTGCAAATCAGCGGGCAGTCGTAGATCGGCCAGTTGATGTAGTAGGACAGCGTGCAGTTGGCGCCGAGCGGCTTGGTACAGATGTGCGCGCCCGTCATCGGGATACCGTTGGTGCACAGGTAGTTCTGCGACGCCTTGCTGGCGTTCTGGCAAGGGCCGTTGGCGAATTCGCTGCACTGGTGCTTGACGTCGCAGGCGCCCCACTGGCCGGCCGTGCACGCCTGCGTGCCCAGGATGAGGATGGGGATTTGCCCGCTGATGCAGCCGGCGGCGTAGGTTTGCGGGCATTCGACCCAGCAGCGCTTGAGTTCTCCGGGCTTGCACACGGAGGGGCCAGTGTCGGTCGGGCCAGCATCGGTCGGAACCGTGTCGGCGACCGCGCCGTCCTTGGCGTCGGCGACTTCGGCGGCGGCGTCCGAGCCGACCTCCGGCGCGACATCTGCAACCGTTTCCGCCGGCACGGTGTCGGCCGCCACGTCAGCGGAAGTTTCTGCGACGGTTTCCGCCTTCACCTCCTGGGCGACAACTTCGGGGGCGGCATCGGCAACCAAGTCGGCGCCGACGTCGGGGGCGGAGTCGGCCGGAGTCGTCGTGTCTGCGGCCGAGACATCGGGTTTGCTCGCTTCGTCCGCGCTGGCGTCGCCGTCGATGCCTGAGCCTGACCCCGCTCCGGCGTCGCCGTTGTCGGCTTGCCCATCGAGTGCAACGGCTTCCGCTGCAGCGCTATCGGGCCCACCCGCGCCGTCGGGCAAACCGGTCGTCGCGGCGGGCTTGGGATCGGCGCATGCGGCCAAGGCGGCCACGATCGCCAGGGGCACCAAGGACGAGAAAAAGCGCAGGCTCCTCATGCGACGACTCCAGTGCGGCCCGTCGCGCCCGCCGTGGCGCCGCGCCGGCGCCCGCATCCTGGCCCGCGTGCGGTTGGACGTCAACAGCCGTCCGTTGCGCCACAAGTTTTCGCTTGCCGGCGTAGTGGGCCACGGGTATCGTCCAAAGCGGTGCCCCGCGCTCGGGCGCGGTTCTCGGTCTGCATGTTGGCAGGGTGCGTCGTGCCGGTCGGCATGAAAAGGTGGTTCGCGGCCCTGGTGCTCGCGTGGCTGGCAACGGCCATCGCGCCGAGCGAGGTGGCGGCACAGGTGTGCGCCTGCAAGAAGTCAGCGAGCGGCGCGTGCCAGCGTTGGCACCAGGATCAGGTGCCGTGGTCGTTGTACGTCGGCCCGGGCCAGGGCACCCTGGCTGACAATGCCTTCGAACAACTCGCCGTTGCCGCGTTCAGCGCCTGGTCCAAGGTGTCGTGCGACTACTGCATGGTCCTGGCGCCGGACGGGCAGTCGTGCAAGCCCGCCGCCTGTGACCCCAATCCCATCGGCGTCGT
>VGRO01000453.1 GCA_016875335.1 Deltaproteobacteria bacterium
GCTTGACACGGATGATCAGGCGGCGCAGCATGGCGATCGCGCGGTCGCCGGAGGATCCGGCGGGGCGCAAAGCCGGTTTCGGCCGGCGCGGCCCCGGGGCCAACCTTGTTTGCGGTTCCTATCCCTGGGTCTACGCCGTCAGTCCATGGGACGCGGGGGCGACATGCGACACCAGTTGACCTGGGCCTTGTTGGGAAGTTCGTTGGCGCTAAGTGCGTGCGTGACCGGCGGCGGAGCGGGCGGCAGCGGCGGCGGCCAGGTGGTGGTGCCCGTGTCCGGGGGGCCGATCGGCGCGACCTGCCCCAAGGAGGACCAGATCGGCTGCGCGCCCGGGGCCAACGCCAAGGTGCGCTGCAAGTCTGGTGTGTGGGTCGACGACGGCATCTGCTCGACCAGCGAGAGCTGTGTCGAGACCAAGTCCGGAGAACTCGTCACGGCGACCCAGTGCGCGACGCCGCCCACCGCCAACACCAGCCGGGCAATCATGTGCGCCAAGGCCGATCACTGTCTGCCGATGAGCTTTAGCACCTGCATGCACCCGCCCTCACCGGCGACCGCCGCCAAGGTCGCCAGCCTGATGGGTGTTTTCGAGCCCGACGACCTGCTCATGCTCAACCTGGATAAGTGGCAGACCTGCATCGCCGCCGCCACAGACTGCGCAGGCGTGCGACAGTGCACCAAGGGCGGCAACCTGGCCTGCCCAGGCAACGGCCAGAAGGCCAGCACCTGCAGCGGGTCCATGGCGCAGTTCTGCCAGGACACGACGTCTATCGCCGTCGACTGCGGGCTGGTCGGGCTGCCCTGCGTCAGCTTCGACATCGGCGGCGCGATGGCGGCGATGTGCGGCAAGCTGGCGCCCTGCAGCGCGCCCAAGACGTTCGCGTGCTCAGGCAGCGTCGCCAAGGTCTGCTCCAAGGTCAGCGACACGCTCAGCCTGAGCTTCGACATCGACTGCGGCCAGCTCGGGGCGGCCTGCGATCCGACTGCCAAATTCGACGACGACCCCGACGTATGCAAGTTCCCGGGTGGCGCAACGTGCGACCCGGAGACCTTCGTTGAGTCCTGCTCAGGGACCAAGGCCACGGAGTGCAAGAGCGGCAAGACCCGGGTCCTGGACTGTGCGGCGTTGGGCGCGGTCTGCGTGATCTCCAACAGCTTGCCGGTGGCCAACGCGAGCTGCTCGACCTCGCCCGCGTGCGCGGGCGGTTCGTCGTCGTCCAGCGACAACCTGGTGAAGTTCTGCGACGGCCCCGCGGGCTATCGCTCGTTCGACTGTGCGCTGGCCGGCATGGAATTCTCGGGCTTTGGCTGCAAATTTCCCGGCGAGGCCCCCTGAGGTGCCCAGCGTCCGGCGGCGCGAGGCCGGGCCCCAACGCGCCGGGCAGATCGCTTGGCCACACCCCACCGGCAGTGTCCTGCCCGGATCGGGGATGCCACCCTGAACCGCCGCCTGCGGCGCAGACCGCAGCAAGGCGTGGCCAACTTCGCGCCGACGCGTCGTTCGCCTCCCTGCGCCGCACCCGTGTACGCCTCAGGCGGCTCCATCCTTGCGCCTGGATGAGCATCTGGAATCGGCGGCCGGGGACGAATCCGCCGGTGATTCCTGGGCCAAACATTGCCTTGACGGCCCGCGCTGCAAACCGTTACGCTGCTTTTTGGTTGTGGGGGTTCAATGGCGGAGCCAAGGTGTCCTGACCAGTCTGCGCGGCGGCAGTGGACCGAAGGGCGGAGGCGCCCGGGCTTGTCGGTGGTTGCTCGGCACACCCTCGCCCTGCTTGTCGCGCTGGTGCTCGGCACGGTGATGCTGGCGAGCTGCGGGGATGAGCAGCCGTCCGACGCCAGCCAAGCCGGTGCTGCGGGGGGATAGGAACCCCAAAGGCACTCC
>VGRO01000454.1 GCA_016875335.1 Deltaproteobacteria bacterium
CGCGTGCGGCAAGAGGTGATAGCCTGCCAGCACCAGCGGCAGCGCCAGGAGCAGGAAAAGCGCGGAGGAGAAGAGCACGGCACTGGTTATCCGGCGTGCGGGCCGGGGCCGCTAGCGTAGCGGTGTTGGGCCGGATTGGCACGGTCGCGGGGCGGGCAGCACCCGGCGCGCCTTGCATGCGGCCGACGCGCACAGCACCGGGGCGAAGGTCAACCCGCAGGGCCCGGCCAGTGGCAGCGAAGGTGTGGTGCGGGGGACAGCCTGACGGATACGGCGCTGGACATGCGCCTGTCGCACAGGGTCGCGCTGGCGCGCAGCGAGGCGTTGGCTGGCGTTGGTTTTCGGTGTGCCAAGTAGCGAGCTGGCCTCAGGCGCAGGCCGGCGACGCGCGCAAGCAGTGCCACAACGTCCAAACCTGACGCTGCGGTCGCGGTGTCCGTGGCACTGCGCGACAGCCGCGGCCGTGTCCAAACGGGCAGAAGCAATGATTGAGCAAATCACTTCCGGGGCCATGCCAGGAGTTGCGGATTGCCGTGCGAGTGAGTGGTGGGGTGCCTTCGGTTGCGCTTGGCGCCGCCGGCAACAAACTCAAGTAGCCTTTCACAGTCCGCCGCGAGGTAGAACAGCCTGTAGACAGATCGCGAGGCCGACCGGGGCGACCAACCGAGGTGCACGCGCGGTGCGCCGACCGAGCCAGTGCCACATTGATCCGGACAGGGAGGACGCAAGCACCGAGATGCCCGCGCAAACGGCCCAAACGCGGGGTATCCGGGCGGCGTTTTCTTGCGGTTGGGCCGTCGGCCGCCCTCAATCCCCAACCCCCAGTTCATCGGCCACGGCGCCCAGCAGCAGTTCGTTCTCCGCTGCCTCGTGCCGCCTCAGCCGCTCGACCACCTGCGCCGTCCCTGCCACCAGGCCTGACGGCGTATCTGCCGCGACGACGCCAAGCAGCCGGGCGACCATGTCCAGGATCACCGCGTGCTCCCGGGTCAGCGCCTCAAGTTTGGCCGCCGCGTGGGGCAATTGCCGTGCTAGTTCGTCGAACCCACCGCCGGTTTCTTCGTGGGCGAAATGGACGACAAGGTCGGCGCGCAGCACGTCCAGGCACTCGGCAAGCTCGCAGCGCCAGCGGCTCGCCTCGTCGTCATCGACTGGCATCGCCGCGGCACAGGCCCACAGCGCGTCGAGGTGGATCCGCAGGCCGCGGTGCTGTTCGACGATGGGGTCGGACAGGTCAGCGGTGGCCGTGGAGGCGGGCGCGGCGACTGGCATCGGGTCCTCCAGCAGCGCTGTCCGAGGCCACAGCGTCCGCTCCAGGCAGGCTAGCGGCTGGCCGGGGGGCGGTCAACGCCGGGGCTTGGGCCGGCGCAGTCGGCAAGACTGGAGAGTCATTGATGAATGCTGCGCCGCCGCGCCGCCGCCGCGGTGTCCCTTGTCACGGCCGGGCCACGGTCGGGACCTGCGGAGCGCCGTCGCCAGGCAGTTGACAGCCCCCCAGCGCTACAGCACAATGCGCGTCCCGCCCGTGGCTTTGAGCCGTGGCTGGGCCGTCTCCACAACCTTGCGCGCGTAACTCAGCGGTAGAGTATCACCTTCACACGGTGGGAGTCATAGGTTCAAATCCTATCGCGCGCACCCGCATTGCTGACCTGCACGACCCCGACGCGCTTGCTGCCTACCGGCTTCGCTTGCGCCTTGTTCCTGCCAGTTGACCGGCGCGGTTGCCTTTGGCGTCGCGACCCAGCGTGGGTGCTAGTACCTCAGGCCCGAAATTCGCGCCGGGTTCCGGCGCGCAACAGGGCTGAGGTACTTCCGGCCGCGGCTGCGGCCGGCCGCGGGGGTGAGCGCGCATGGGCGCGCGAGGGGGCTGCGAGCCCCC
>VGRO01000455.1 GCA_016875335.1 Deltaproteobacteria bacterium
GCGGGTGGCGGGTATGGGCGATCCAGACCCGATTGAAGATCGCTCGGTCTCCATGAGCCAGTCGCAAGACCGCGCCGCAGGCACGCAAGAATCTGCCCGTTGCACATGTTCGCTGTAGAAGCGTCCGACGCGACGCTGCGGCGTCGTCCACCGCGTGTTGTAGGTCGGCGTGCTGTGGCGGCCCCGGCTACTCCACCCATCACTGGCGCGTCGGTCGGACACGGCCACGCCCATTTGAGGAGGCTCGTGGCTACCCCAAGAGTAACACGAAGATTGGTCGGTGTCTTGCGCAAGCGCATCCCGAAGCTAGGCCTCGGTGCGCTGACGGACACACGCGACCATCGAGGTCGTCGACACGCATCGATCGTCCCAGCCGTGCGCTTGATGCTGCTGGGCATGGTGGCAGGCTGCAAGGGCCTGAGCGAGGTCGAGAACTTCCTCGACGACATGAGTGCGGCGACGCGCAGGTTGTTTGGATTGCCCCAGAAGCTCTCCGACACGACGTGTCGCGACATGCTCCTGCGGCTGGAGTTGGACGAGCTGCGCGCTGTGCTCCACCGCAGCGTGGCGATGATGGACAAGGCCAAGGCGCTGGCCCCGGACGGCTTGCCGTTCGGCGTCGTGTCGATGGATGGCCGCAGCACCGCGACCAACCTCTGGGACCAGAACGACCCGCTGGCGCAGCTGCATCACTCCGCGAACGGGTCCGCCTACAGCCTGGTACGCACGATCACGTCCTGTCTGGTCTCTTCGCCAGCGCGGACGTGCCTGGACATGCACCCGATTCCGGCGAGCACCAACGAGAACGGCGTGTTCGCGGAGGCGTTCACGGCGTTGCTGTCAACGGCCGGCCACCTGTTCAGGCTGGTGACCTACGACAGCGGTGCCAACGCTGCTGCCAACGCCGCGCTGGTCTTGGCGCACGCAAAGCACTACCTGTTCAGGGTCAAGGCCGAGCAGCCAACGATCTTCGACGAGTGCAAGCGATGCCTCGGCAGACTGACGGTCGCCAACGGACATGCGCTCGGCACCGAGATCCTGGGCGGCAAGCTCTACACCCGTACACTGTGGCTGAGCTCCAAGCTAGCGGGCTGGAATGACTACCCAGGGCTGAAGTGCGCGTTGCGCCTGCAGGTGACGATTGAGGACAAGGTGACTGGCGACGTCACCGTCGAGAACCGTTACTCCATCACCAGCCTCTCTGAGACGGCGATGTCGGCACGGGGCTGGGCGACCGTCCTCCGGCGCCACTGGGCGGTGGAGAACAACTGCCACAACACCTGGGATCGACTGATGCAGGAGGACAAGCGCCCTTGGGTGCGTCTCCCTCGCGGCATGCTGCGAGCCATGGTGCTGCGGCGCGTGGCCTACAACCTGCTCGGCTGGTTCCGCAGCGTGACGCAACGCAGCGAGCAGGCGCGCGCGACGCCCTGGAAGCGACTGATGGACCTCATCTACAGCGCGCTCGAGCACGCGACTGCAGAGATCCTGGCGCATCCGCGGCCGCTGGAGCCGCTCGCCTGCATCTAAGAAGCCGGGGCCGCCACGCCACGCTGCCGCATCCGCGGCGCTGACAACTTGACCTCGGTGCCGCACCGCCCTGACCGACGCGCCAGCGTGGGGTAGGGGCCGTGTGCCTGAAGGTCATGCAGATTCGTTCGCGACCGATCTTCGGCGCGGGGTGGCGGTCTCGGCGGGGGCTTCTTCGATCGCTCCTGTGGGAGTCGGCTTCGGCGTTGACAGCCGACGGTCGTGCCGGTATGCTCCCCTCGCCCGCGCGGTGCGGGCGATCGTGGCGCCGCGGATGTGGGCCAATGCTACCTACGACCTCACGGCGGTTTTCGGGCCG
>VGRO01000456.1 GCA_016875335.1 Deltaproteobacteria bacterium
GCGGTGCTGAACCTAAGCGACCCGGTGCAGATTCCAACGGACGTGACGGTGGCCGTGCGCTACGACGACTACGATCCCCCGGTGGACCCGCTGCACGAATCGCAGGCGCTGGCGACCTATGTGGGGCTTGGGCTGGACTCGGTGGTTGACCGGGTAGCCAAGCGCGACGGCATCACCCACACGCTGGCCCGGCTGAAAGTGGAGCGCAACATCAAAGAGCGGTTGGAACTGGAAGCGATTGGGCTCAAACTGCAAGGGCAGGGTGGCGCGGATCCTGCGCCGATGGCGGCACCATGATCGAGGTCAAGGTCCGACTGAGCAAGAAGGTCCAAGCGGACCCGGCGCTGTTGCAGCGCGTGCAGCGACCGCTTGCGCTTGCCCAAGGTCTGGCCAACCACCTCGCGGTGCGCGTCGCAGAGCAAGGCCGGCTGGCAACCCCTGCCAAAGAGTACAAGGCCAAGAGCCGCGGCTACGTCGTCAGCAAGGCGTACGCGCAGAGCGTCGGCGTCGCCAAGACCTCTTGGCGGTCTAGCGCGGCGTTCCACGCTGCGGCTGGGACCAAGTTCGGCAGCTTCCGCGTGTCGGGTGGGCTGTGGCGCGGGCTGCGGGTCCGCAACTACGGCACCAGCGAGGCGGTTGTAGACTTCGGCGGGTCGTCGCTGGGCAGCAACCCAGCAACGGAACGCGGCAAAACCAAGGGCGGCAAGGAGCGGTCGCGGCCGGTGCGCGTGCGCAACGACACCAAGGGCGGTACGGTATTCCGGCAGTCCAAGGTCAACGTGGTGCAGCCGACCGACGCCGAGCAAAGCGCGATGGTGGCAGCCGTCGCCCGATGGACGCAGAACGCGATGGTGCGCGTTTTGGGTGCGGAGCCGGGGCTGTTCTGGCCTGACGGCGATAAGCAACTTCTGCAAAGGATTTTGCAGATTCACGACGGGAGCAGGTGATGCAAATGGGACGAGTCTACATGGCTGCGGCGGGTGATGCCGGGTCAGGTGGCGGTGGCGGTGGCGGTGCGGGCGCTGGGGAACCGGCAGCAGCGGCACAATCGGGAGCCGACCTGGCGACGGTGCAACGGGAACTGGCCGACCTGCGCGCGAGCGTTGCGTCCCGCGATGCTGCCGACAAGAAGGCGGGCGAGGACGCGGCGGCGAAGGCCGAAGCCGACCGGGTGGCGAAGCTGTCCGCAGACGAACAGGTCAAAGAGCAGATCGAAAAGCTGCACGCTGCCAACGAGGCGACCAAGGCCGAGCTGGTGACCGAGCGGCGGGCGAGCGCGCTGGAACGGATGGGCGTGCTGCCCCATTTTCGCGAGTACGCCCCAAAGGTGGACCCGAAAGACCCGGCCGGCGCTGCGGCGTTGGAGAAGTGGGCAAAGGACCACCCCGAAGCGATTGCGCGGCAGGTATCAGCGACGGTGCAGGCCATCAAGCCCCAAGGCCCGCTGGCCGAACTGTTGGCCGGCAAGCGCATCAGCCCGTTGCTATCCGGCAAGTGGGCAGAAACTCTACTCAACAAGGCGAACGGGTGAAACCGATGGCACAAACGAAGCCGGTGGCAGTCGGCGCGATCCAACTGCCGGACCCGAAGGAATGGGCAGGCGTCAAGATCGAACCGCGGCCGGTGCAGGCGACCGAACCGCACGGCCGGGTGATCGGCATCGACTACGACGCATGGGCGGTGGCGTGGGAGGATGCGCGGCAGAAGCCCGAGCGGCTTGCGGCGCGTGCCCGTGCGCTGGCTGAAAAGGGCTTCCGCGAACTGGCTGGGCAAGGGCTGATCGTCCACGGCGTTGACGCCCCGGTGCGCGTTTGGGTCATGCCGCGGTCGGTGTACGAACAGCGT
>VGRO01000457.1 GCA_016875335.1 Deltaproteobacteria bacterium
CCGCGTGCTGTGGACGCTTTGCAAGGCGTCCGACGTTGGCGCACCCCATCGCCGGGAGCGGACCTTTGCCTTGGCGTGGTTGCCGGGGTTCGCGCTGCCGCCTGCGCCAAGTGCGCGACCGGTGCGGGGCGTTGCGTCGTGGGGCACGCCGAAGGCTAGCGCCAATACCTGCCAACCCGGCAGCAAAGGCCACGCGCACGGCATCGCGCGCGGGTATCTTGACGCGCAGGTTATGTCGTGGCCCACGCCACGCGCAGAGGATAGCGAGTCGCGCGGGGCGCACCGCGGCGTGCCGGATACGCTGACCGCCGCAACGCGCTGGGCCTCGCCTGCCGCCCGCGACTACCGCAGCGGCAGCGGTCGCGCCGACAACGGGCACACCCCGCAACTTCCCGAGCAAGTGGGCGCGCGGCTCCATCCCGAATGGGTCGAAACGCTGGTTGGCCTGCCGGTCGGCTGGACGTTGCAGCACGGCGACACGTTGACGGTTGCCGACGCCCCCGCGTGGCCCGCACAGCGCATCAAAGGTATGGACGGCGCAAGCCCGCAGCACGCCTGGGAACCGCCGCGCCTCGTGCAGGCAAAGACCGAACCCAACCGCAACGCCAGGCTCAAAGCCCTTGGCAACGCCGTGGTGCCGCAGCAAGCCGTGTTCGCGCTGGCACGGTTGCTGGCGTCGGCGCGCGATTCGCGGGTCTGCCCAAGCGGGTCCGCGCAGGGGGTGCTGCTGTGACCGAACTCCAACGCATCGGCGCGAATCTACGCGAGCAGCACCGCGCCGCCCGCCCGCTCCCGCCCCAGCCGCCGCGGCTCCCCGGCGAACCAGGCATGCGCCGCTGCCTGACGTGCGGTGCCGCCTGCGGTCGGTTTGAGTGCCGGGACTGCGCCCGCGCTGCTCAGGTCCGCGCGCTAGGTGGGCTTGGGTGGCGCGACGTTGGGCTGGGGTTCTTGTGCGGGGCCGCGATTGCCGCGGTGCTGGAGGTACTGTCATGGCTGCTGTGATTCCGATGCCGATGCTGCAATGGGACGACGACGGCGTTTGCACCAACCCGCCTGACGGATGGGACGTCCGGTGTACCCTGGGCCACTGCGGCGGGCAGTCCGTGTTCGGCCGTGCGCAGGAAGAGGACGGGGAAGAAACGCAGGATTTCGGGCGCATGGCGGACGCAGCCCTATCCATCGAGGCGATGCTGTGGAAACTCGGCGTGATGCCGCTGCCGGAGTGGCCTGCGGAGGCCGACAGCGACGTGGCGTGGATCGAAATCGGCGACGGCGCATCCGCGACGCGCGCCTACGTTTGGCACACGGGCAACGAGTGGGTTGGCGACATCCGCACCTACGGCAACAACGTCACCGACAGCGCATGCCGGCCAACACGGGCACGCGCTATCCAGGCGGCGGAATCGTTCCTGCGCGCTGCGATCGCTGACGCGCTGGAAGTTGGGGCCGACAATGGCTGACCAAGACCTCGCCCGCCGCGCCGTCGCGTGCACGCACTGGCGCTGGCTCCCCGGCACGGCTGCGTACCGGCTGGAAGGGCGCAAGCAGTACCGCCTCGTCCGCGACAGCGTTTGGTGCGCGGGCGACGGGGCGGACCCGTACACCTGCGCCTTAGCCGACATGCTGCCCGACCTCGACGACGCAGCAACGCGCGGGTGCCTGCTGGAGCTGGTTCGGCGGGCGTGGGGCGACCACGCGGCGCCGAGGGTCTACTCGGGATCGACAGAAGTCGCGGCGCTGGTCGCCGCGCTGGAGGAGCCATGATCAGACGCAGCGACGCTATCGAGGTCGCCCGTGACCTGTCCGTCGTCACCACGCTA
>VGRO01000458.1 GCA_016875335.1 Deltaproteobacteria bacterium
AGCCGCGAGTCGGACCTTTGGTCCGCGAGCTGGCGACCCACGGAGCAAGCAAACGGGCCCGAGAAATGATTGAGTAAATCATTTCCTGGCCCTTAGGCGAATCACCGAACGGCCGAAATCGCCCGCCGCGCGGCGCCCTACGTCCGCGCCTGCCGTGCCCGCAACACCAGTTCTACCTTGCGCTCGTGCAGCCCCGCCTCGAGCCCGGCCGGATAGCCATGCGGGTGCGCCAGACGCCTGCGGGTCGTGTCGAGGCTCGCCAACTGCGAGCGCGCGCGGGCTGCAATCTCCGGCAAGGGCACCGCGGGTGTGCAGCGCTGCCCCGCTCGCATGACCGGCGTCAGCAGGTCGCGCGCAGCGAGGTCGGGGCCGTCGAACGCGCGCCGTCGGGTGGCGTCGCTCGGGTCCACGGCCAGCCACCGTGCGGGTTGAGGCTGCAACTCGTCCCACAACACGTCGCCGATGAACTCGCCCTGGCGCTCGAAGCGGCGGACCTGCAAGATGCCAGGGTTGCTGGTCTTGACGGCCTGCTCGCTGACCTTGACTTTGGCCTGCCACGGGTCGTCGGGGCCGGCGCGCAGCGCCGCGAGCTTGTAGACGCCGCCGAGCGCAGCTTGGGTGCCGCCGGTCACCAGTTGGGTGCCGACACCCCACACGGCAATCTGGCTGCTCTGGTGCTGCAGGCTCTCGATCAAGTTCTCGTCGAGGTCGTTGCTTGCCACGATGGCGGCGTCCGGGAAGCCGGCCTCGTCGAGCAGCTTGCGCGCCTGTTGGCCCAGCCATGCGAGGTCGCCGGAGTCCAGCCGGACGCCGACCAGGCGCTTGCCCATCTGCCGCAGGCGCTTTCCAACGGCGATGGCGTGGCGCACGCCCTGCAAGGTGTCGTAGGTGTCGACCAGGAATACGCAGTTGCCCGGCATCGCCGCCGCATACGCTTCGAAGGCCGCGGGTTCGCTGTCAAAGCTCATCACCCAACTGTGGGCGTGGGTGCCGCGCACCGGGATGCCGTGCAGCTTGCCGGCCAGAACGTTGCTGGTCGCCGTCGCCCCTCCGATGTAGGCTGCCCGCGACGCCGCCAACGCGCCGTCGATGCCTTGCGCCCGCCGCAACCCAAACTCCAACACCGGCTGACCCTGCGCCGCCCAGGCCACCCGCGCGGCTTTGGTGGCAATCAGCGTCTGGAAGTTGACCAGGTTCAAGAGCGGCGTCTCGACCAGCGCCGCCATCCACAGCGGCCCCTGCACGCGCAGCAGCGGCTGGTGGGGGAACACCACGCTGCCCTCCGCGATGGCGTGGACGTCGCAGTCAAACCGCGCCTTGCCGAGTTCGTCGAGAAACGCTGGCCGGAACAGCAAATCGCCATTCGGGTCGCGGACCTGTGCCAGATAGGCGAGGTCGCTGGCGTCGAAGCGGTAGGCCTGCAGAAACTCCAGCGCAGGCTCCAGACCGGCGGCCACTGCGAAACCGCCGCCGAAGGGCGCCTTGCGAAAGAACAGGTGGAAGACGGCCTGGTGGCGGTGCATGCCGGCGTGCCACCAGCCCTGGGCCATGGTCAACTGGTAGAGGTCGGTGAGCAGCGCGAGCGTCGAACGGTACAGGTCATGCAGGGGCATTGGGGTCTCCGTGGCGTGGGGTGGGCAGTGTGGCGCGCAGGCGCGGTGGGCGCAACCGGCTTGTCTCGCCAGAATCCACCGCCCCGCGCCGGCCAGCCGCGGAGCGGCGGTGCCGGCGCCTTTTTTCGCCTCCACGCCGTGCCCGGCAGCGCCCGGCGGACCTTTTTTGCCCCCGGTTTTGCCGCCCC
>VGRO01000459.1 GCA_016875335.1 Deltaproteobacteria bacterium
AAGGTCCGCCGGGCGCTGCCGGGCACGGCGTGGAGGCGAAAAAAGGCGCCGGCACCGCCGCTCCGCGGCTGGCCGGCGCGGGGCGGTGGATTCTGGCCCGCGCACGCGCTTGCCGCCACGCGCGATCTATGCCAAAACCCCGATGCCGACGCGCGCTGCGATCGACCGACCTCCGCCTGCAACCAACCCTTCTGGCCGCGCCATGCCCGAAACGGTCGATCGCATCTGCCCGCAGTGCGGTGTCGTCACCGCGGCGGAACTGTGCCCGGAGCACCACTGCCCGACGATCGTCAAGGCGACCAGCACCCTCGAAGTGCTCAAGCCAGGCATCGTCGTCGGCGGCCGCTACAAGATCGACCGGCAGATTGGCAAGGGCGGCTTCGGGGCGGTGTTCCTTGCCAGCCACGTCGCGACCCGCCAGGACGTCGTCGTCAAGGTGCTCAAGCCCGATCTCGGCGACGACGACACCCACGTCAAGCGCTTCTTCAACGAGGCCCGGGCGTCGTCGCTGCTCAGCCACCCCAACACGGTGCGCGTTTTCGACTTCGGCCAGACCGACACCGGCCTGCTTTTCATCGCCATGGAGCGCCTGAACGGCAGCGAACTGGCGCAGGCCCTCAAGGAAGCGCCCGACCACCGCATCGCCGCCTCGCGCGCGGCCCGCATCGGCATCGCAGTGCTCAAGTCGCTGTCCGAGGCCCATGCCGCCGGGCTGGTGCACCGCGATCTGAAGCCCGACAACGTGTTTCTGTGCAAGGTCCACGGCGAGGAGGAGTTCGTCAAGGTCATCGACTTCGGCATCGCCAAGCCGACCGACCCGGGCAACGACGCCGGGCTGACTAAGACCGGGTTCACCGTCGGCACCCCCAAATACATGAGCCCCGAGCAAGTGCTCAACAAGCCGCTTGATGGGCGCAGCGACCTCTATGCGCTTGGCGTCATCCTCTATCAATGCGTGGCCGGCGAGGTGCCGCTGGCCGGAGCATCGCCGATGGAGACCCTGGTCGCGCACATGCAGACCCAACCCGTCCACCTCAAAGACAAGGTGCCCGGGCTGCCGCGGGCGTTCACCGACCTGGTGATGCAAGCGCTGCACAAGTTGCCGTTCGAGCGGTTCCGCGACGCCGACGACATGCGCGAAGCGCTGGAAGCCGTGCTGCCCGAACTCGACGCCGCCGCGCCGCGCGTGGTCGAACGCCATACGGCGCGGCCGAGCGCCAAGCTCCCCGCGGCCAGCGCCGACGCCACCGAGGCGCATGGTGAGGTGTTCAAATCGGGCCAGGTGGGGGCCAACTCCACGCACCCCAACCCGAAACCGGGCCCCACCGGCACCCAGCCGGCGCGGCCGCCCACGGGATCTACACCCCAGGCGCCGGCGGCAACCGGAACGCTCGAACCGCGCCCGCCGACCGGCCAGGGACTGCCCACCCCGGAAGTCGCCGCGGCCGAGACGGCGCTGCTTGAACACGCCACGCTGCGCGATCCGTACCAGCCGGCGACCATGACGCTGCCCACCCAGACCACACCGGAGGGCGTCGCCAAGCCGGCGGCGCGCGAACCGACGCCGGTGGCCACGCCTGCGGCAACTGCACCTGGCAAGCCGCTGCCCTGGACGGCCATCGGCATCGCAATCGTATGTCTCGCGTTCGCGGTGCTTGCCGGCGTCGTCTGGACCGCGCTGCACGACGATCCGGCGGCGCCTCCCGCGGCGGCGGGTCCACCACCAGCGGCGCACCCGACGATGCCGCCTGTCTCGCCCGAGCCCACTGGACCTGCGAGGCCGGCCGCCGCAGCCGTG
>VGRO01000460.1 GCA_016875335.1 Deltaproteobacteria bacterium
TGTGCCTGCCCCTGTCCCTGCCCCTGTCCCTGTCCCTGTCCCTGTCCCTGTCCCTGTCCCTGTCCCTGCCCCTGTCCCTGTCCCTGTCCCTGTGCCTGCCCCTGTCCCTGTCCCCGTGCCTGCCCCTGTGCCTGCCCCTGTGCCTGCCCCTGTGCCTGCCCCTGTCCCTGTCCCCGTGCCTGTCCCTGTGCCTGTCCCTGTGCCTGTCCCTGTGCCTATGCCTGTCCTTGTCCCTGTCCCTGTGCCTGCGCCTGCCCCCGTGCCATTGCCCGTCCCCGCCCCTGCCCATGCCCGGCGCAACCGGCTGACTCTGAGACCTTTGTGCAGCACCCGCCCTACTGCGGATCCTTGACCACCACCGTCCCGCGGCCTACCTGCACCGTGAACTTGCCCTGGCCCGGCCGCTCGATCTCCAGCAACACCGTGGTGCCCTCCTGACCGCGAATGCGCTCGATGACCTGCGGCAGGCTCAGGCCGGCGGTACTCTGGCGGTCCACGCCCAGGATCTTGTCGCCAGCCTGCAACCCAGCTTGCTGCGCCGGCGTGCCCTCCATGATGTTGCGGATCACGATGGCCGCGCCGTCGCGCTGCAAGCCCGCGCCGATACCCTGGAAGGCGAAGTGTTCGCCGGCCTGGCGCGCGGACAATTGCACATCGCGCACCACCTCGCCGCTGTCGCCAGTTTGCAGGCCGCTCGACAGTTCGGCGCGGTACTCCGGGTGATCTACACGCAGGGTGTGCAGGCCGGCGCCGACGCCGGTGATAGCGAAGTTGCCCTCGGCGTCGGTGCTGCTGCCGCCGGGCTCCAGGCCGGGCCGCACATCGAGCAATGTTACCCGCGCTTGCGCCACCGGCTGACCGTTGGCCTTTTGAGTGACGCGACCGCGCACGGTTGCGCCCCCGCCCAACACGATGGTGACGCCCGATACGGTGGCGCCGCTGCCCACCCGCAGGTCTTTGGCGTAGCCCGTCGCCTTGCCTGGGGCGTCGGCGCGCACGGTGAACTCGCCCGGCCGCAGGGGCCCAACCGCGAAGGATCCATCGGCGCCGGACAGTCCACCCGCGCGCTGCGGCATCGCCACCGCTGAGCCGTCGTAGTGCGCGCTTTCGATGGCGACGTGGGCATGCGCGATCGGCCGGCCTTGGCCATCGACCACCCTGCCCGCGATGGACCCACCTGCGCCGACGCGCAGCACGACCGGAGGCCCGCCTTTGGCCGACAGCTGCGCGGGAGGCGACGGCGCGAACTGGTTGTGCACCGCCACGACATCCATGTCGCCGGCCTCGGGCGAGATCACGAAATGGCCCTGGTTGTCGCTGGTCGCCACCACTTGGTCGCCGGGCCCGACGCGCACCACGAAGGCGTGCGACACCGGATTTCCGGCCGGGTCGAGCACCTGGCCGCGCATCGGCTGCTCAGCTTGGAGGACGGCCTCGATGCGCGTGGTCTGGCCGCCCACGATGCGCACCCGCGCTTGACGCCACGGCGGGTAGCCGGCGGCGTGGATCTCGACCCGATCGTGGATGCCCACAGGGGCGGGCACCGCAAACTCGCCCTTGTCGCTGGTGGCGGTGCGTGCGACCAGTTTGCCCTGGGCGTCGAGCAAGTGGACGCTGGCGGTGACGGGTTCGCCCGCAGTCGAGCGCACGCTGCCGGCGAGCGTGCCCTGTAGCGCCTGGGCGGGTTCGGCGATGGCGGCGGGTTCGGGCGGTCGATCGACCTTGGCCGCGCGCTGGGCGGCGGGCGCGGCGGGCGCTTCTTCGGGTTCGGGCGCGATGTCGGCGGCCG
>VGRO01000461.1 GCA_016875335.1 Deltaproteobacteria bacterium
GAGCGGCGGTGGCGGCGGCGGCGGCGGTGGCGGCGGCCAAACAGCCGACGCGACCAGCCCCGCTGACGCGGTCGCCGACGGCAAGACCGCGGTGGAAGTCATCACCGGCAAGGCCGACACCGGCGACAACCCGACGCCGGACGCCAGCACCGGTGGACCCGATGGCCTCAGCGCCAACGCCAAGTGCTGCGCAGACAAGGGCGCCAAGTGTGGCTACGTGCCCGGTTGCACCAACTCCTGCGGCGGCTGCCCATCGGGTGAGAAGTGCGACACGACCCCCAATTCCAAGACCATCTACACCTGCATCAAGTCGGCGCCGGCCAAGCCGCTCAAGAAGAATGGCGAGGCCTGCGGCCCGAACGCCGAGTGCGTAGTGCCGCCGGGCAACGCCAGCGACGCCGTGCAGCAAGAGTACTATCAGTGCCTGAACAACCAGTGCGAAGGCGGGCGCTGCATCTTTGGCGTGTGCACATCGCAATGCAAGATCGCGGTGGACGTCAAGAACAACGCCACCGGCGAGAAGGTCGAGAACGGCGACGGCATCGAAGACCCCGACTCGCAGCCGTCGGACTGCTCGGGTTTCGTTGACGGGCCCGCGGGCAAGGAGTTCAAGTGCGTGCAGTGGTTCTCGCCCGCCTCGCCGAACCAGGTCTACTTCTGTGCGCCCGGCACCAACTTCTCGCCCTGCAAGGCGAGCGCGGACTGCAAGAACGGCGAAGTCTGCAGCTACCGTTTCGTGCGCGGCGCCTACGTGTCCGTGTGTGCCCCGGCCTACAAGGAGGCCGATGGCAAGCCCGCGCAGGCCTCGGTGGGCGGCTACTGCAACAGCAATCCCAAGACGGGAGCCGTGGCCACCTGCAAGAACAACTTTTGCGGTGGCGCTGGCTGCATCGAATTCTGCAAGTCCGATGACGACTGCGTGACCGACGTCGGCGCCTGCAAAGCGGGCAAGTGCCCCAACGGCGACGCCTGCGCCAAGGACGCCGAGTGCTCGGCATGGATGTGCAAGAAGGATTCCAAGGTGTTCGGCCCGGACCAGCCGGCCGTCGACGTCTGTCTGCCCAAGAGCTGCTACCTCGACGAAGACTGCAAGAACCCCGCCTACTACTGCTTGACCCAGTACAATGGCGTCAAGAGCCAGGACGGCGACCCTGACCCCAAGGATCCGGCCAAGGTCAAGATGCCGAGTTGGGAAGAGTCGGCGTGCGTCAAGAAGGCGCCGAACACCGCCAAGAAGGGCGAGCCGTGCGACGATTTCCCCAATGACGACGACGTCACCCTCAAGCCCTGCGAGAACAAGTACTGGTGTGTCAACGCAACCTGCTCGGGCCACTGCAAGGCCGACAAGGACTGCCCGTCGAATAGCAAGTGCGGCGTCTTTGAGATTCCGCTGGACACCAGCGACCCGCAGGACAAGAAGTACGACGTTTTCACCGGTCTCAAGGTGTGCACGCCGATGCCGGGCGCGACCAATGCGTGCTTGGGCCAGAGCGACTGCAAGGCTGAGGCCAAAGCCAAATACTGCCGCCCCTACGAAATCGAGTTGCCTAAGCCGGCCACCGGTACCGCCGATTACAAGTACACCATCAGCGGCCTGTGCATCGAGCCCGAGCAGGGCTTCGGCGACCCGGGCGCCCAGTGCGGCCCGTCGAACGGCAAGTCGTGCAAGTCGGGAATTTGCCTGGGCACCCAGGACAACGAGGGCAAGACGCTGCCCGGTTGGTGCACCGATTTCTGCAACGCCAAAGGCGATTGTCCGGTTTCGATGACCT
>VGRO01000462.1 GCA_016875335.1 Deltaproteobacteria bacterium
CACGCCTTCGCGCCGCCAGCCCCGAGCACACCCACCGCCAAGTTCAAGCTGTGAACGCGCGCGCCGCCCTGCCCTGCGCTACGCCGCCCAATCCTGCTCGACCGGGTCGTCGACGCCGTCGAACGTGAAACCACCATCGACGTACCCAGCAGCGCAGTCGGTTCCCGCGCCGCCAACCATCGCCAAGGTCGTTCGAAGCATACACCGCGGTATTGCAGGTCCGCGCGCGACACTGTGCGACACGCGCGCTGCGCGCACCAGCTCCGACTAGGCGTGCGGAGCCTGCACCGGCCGGAACTCGTCAAAGCCATAGTTGTCCGCGTACTGGCGCCAGATCCCTAGGCACGTGGCGTCGTGGACACACGTCGTGCAGTTTGGCCCCTTGACGTGGTCTGGCGAGGCGAGGCTGCGGCGGTCTTGGTCGGTCAAGGCCTGCGCGCGATCGGTGGCGGCGAACGCCTCGGCGCGACCCGGCAGCACACAGCGCGGCAATCCGCACACGTCGGGCACGACCGCGCGCACGCCCAATGCCAGCGCAGAATCGAGTGCCTGCGCCAGAACTGCCGCTGCCAGGCTTGCGCGCGGGACCACCGAGAAATTTGCTGAAGCGCGCTGCAACGGCGCTGCGACCGAGAACATCACTTCGACGCCGGTACCGAAGGTCTGCGCCAAGTAGGCAGGCATTTGACCGATCTCGTCGAGGTTCGCGGTGGTGGCGACCACGTTGACGATGACATGGATACCCAGGCCGAGCGCGGTGTGGATGCACGAGAGCTTGCGCTCAAACGTGCCGCTGAGCCCGGTCAGCGCCTGCAACCGCTCTGGGTGCTGGGTATGAAAGGACACGAAAAGCTCGTCGGGCAAGGCGGCGAACTGCCGCCAGTACTCCGCGCTCGAAGGGATGACGCCGTTGGTCTCGATGCGGCAGCGCAGGCCCAGGCGCCGCATGTGCGCGACCAAGTCGGGCAGCCACGGGATGAGCGTCGGTTCGCCGCCAGTGACCAGCATCATGCGCGCGCCCATCGCAGCGGCCTTGTCGATGGCCTCGTGCATTCGGTCCCGTTCCGTCACAAGGTTGTTGCCCGCGTGCGAGGCACTGCAGAACGGACAGTTCTCGTTGCAGCGGAGCGTCAACCGCAGCGGCACCGCGCCCCAACTCATGTCCAGCTCATCCACCCGTCCCGGCCCCTCGAACAGGCGCACCAACGCCGCCCGCGTCAGTTGTCCTTCGTGGGCGCGCACACGACTCGCCAACTCGGCGAGCAGGGAGTCGCCGCCGTCTGGGAGTTGGCCTCGATAGCCGAGTTTGAAGTGGGCGGTCTCGGTCCAGGCTGCGGTCTGCGCGGTGGCTGGGCGCAGCCACAGCTCCACGGCGGTTTGATCGCGCGTGAAATGCAGGCGGACGACCTCGCCGTGTGCGGTTTCTGCCAGGGTCCAGTCGTTGACCCCTTGGGTGCCCACGGCCACGCCGCCGAGCAGACTGGCCAGCGTGGCGGCGGCGGTGGAGCCATTTGCGTCGAGCAGAGCCATCGTCAGTCTCCGTGCTGCGGGCCAATTCTGGACTCTGCGTCGCAACGCAGTTGGTCGGATGCGGTCACGTCGTGTTTGGCCGCCAACGACGCAGGGCGGCATGCCTGTTTAGGGATAGGAACCGCAAACAAGGTTGGCCCCGAGGCCGCGCCGGCCGAAACCGGCTTTGCGCCCCGCCGGACCCTCCGGCGACCGCGCGATCGCCAGCCTGCGCCGCCTGATCATCCGTGTCAAGGC
>VGRO01000463.1 GCA_016875335.1 Deltaproteobacteria bacterium
GCCGGCAAGCAGGCCTGAAAGGCCGACAGCACCGCTGCTTTCTTCTGCGTGTCAAACACGGCCCATTCGTCGTCAGGTGGAAGGTGGCCGCCGGACAACTGATTGACCACGCTGTTGATGGCCTCCTGTGCGCGCTGGCCCCGGCGCTGCAGCTTCACGTTCAAGTTGCTGGCGGTCACCGGCGCCCCGCAGGCGTGCTCGAGCAACCGAGCCAAGACGGCATTGATGCGGCCGCCGGCAAAGGTGTGCCAGACGGTTCGATCTTTGGTCTCTTCGATCGGGCGAGCGTTGCCGCGCAGGTCCAAGTGCTCAAGTTGGCGACGAACGGACTCCAAGGCTGCGCGGGCGGCGGGGGTGCAACCAGCGGGCACGGCGCCGCCGGCGAGCAGATCGCGGATTTTTTCACAGACTTGCCGGCTGTACACGGTGGCACGACCGGTCCAGCTTGGCACGTCGCCTTGGTCGCCGGGCTCGACGTGAACGACACCCCTGGCCGAGTCGAGGTGGGTGATACGCCACGCCCGGCCAGCCAAGCGGATCGTGGGGCGAGGGCCGCGAAGTTGCAGGGCAAACCACGACTGCACCGTGCCGATTTCGTCGTCGCCGCAGCGAACGGTCAGGCTGTCGGGCGACTCGAAAACGGCATAGAGGCGAAAGAAGTTCTTGGCGCCAAAGACCTTCTCGGAGCGGCGGCCCAGCAGCAGCAGGCCCCCGTCGGTGTCGAGCCAGCCCTGGGCCAGCAGGTGGTCGAGCAGGTGCGCGATGTCGCCGTCGCTGAAGCCGGCAAACGACGGCACCAGCTGCAGACGGGCCAGCAGCTGGCCGCGGGTCATGCCGCTGCTTTCAAGCAGGTTGGCAAAGATCTGGTGGACCAGGACCGTCCACGAGCGCGTCGACGGCACCACGGCTTCGATCCAGCCGGCCAGGAACAGCTCGGCAAGGGCGATGGTGACGACCAAGTCCTCGGGGGATTCGGCCAAGAACGTCATACACGGATGGGTGTTGGCGCGTCGCCCGGTGCGACCCAAGCGCTGCGCCAGCGAGGCAACGGTGCCGGGTGCGTCGAGCTGGATGACCTCATCGAGATTGCCCACATCGATGCCGAGTTCCATGCTGCTGGTGGCAACCAGCGTGCCGGTGCGCTCGGACTCGAAGGCCAGTTCGGCCTCGGCCCGGCGCGAGCGACCGACGGCGCTGTGGTGGATCCAGGCGCGGGCAGTGGGGCCCAAAGCACAGGCCAGACGCTCGGCCTGGGTGCGGCTTTGCACAAAGACCAGCTGCTTTTGGCGGCCCCCCTTGGCGCGAATCACAGCGGCGGCCCAGCTCAGGTCTTCGCCGATGTCAAAGGTGAACTTGGGCGCTTTGCGGCCACCGCCGGGATCGATCACCTGTGGCGGCGCCACCGCTCCGGCACCTTGAAGCCACCGCGCCAGCTCGGCCGGATTGCCCACCGTCGCCGACAGGCCCACCCGCTGAACGTGCCGCCCCGCCCTTTGTTGCAGGCGCTCGAGCAGGCTGACCAGGTGGGCACCGCGGGCGTCGTTGGCAAAAGCGTGGACCTCGTCGACGATGGCGAGGCGCACCTGGTCCAATAGCTGGCCGGCGCCGCCGCTCGGCCGAATGAGCAGAACCTCGATGGACTCTGGCGTGATCAGCAGCATGTCTGGCGGCTCGGCCAACAACCGCTTCCGCTGGGACGGCGCCACGTCGCCGTGCCACTTGCCA
>VGRO01000464.1 GCA_016875335.1 Deltaproteobacteria bacterium
CCTGCTCATAGCCGAACACCGTCACGCCGAGCTGGAAGCGGAAGTCCTCGTCGTCCGAAATCGTCGAGGCGTGCGCCAGGTCCACGTCACAAACGGGCATGGCGACGAGTTGGCCGGCAGCCAGCGTCGCCATGCCGCCCGGCACGCCCGCATGAGACACCGCCTCGGCCACCGGGTCGACCTGGAACACCTCGGTGCCCTCGGGCTGGGGTTGGAAGAACCGCGGCGCAAAGCGGTGGTTGTTGGCGTACACGAGGTTGCCGGGCACGTGCTCGCGCAACGCCAGGCCATTTGCACGCCGCAGCGACCATTGCTGCAGATCCACCAGGTTGCCGCGCGGCGGCGGCAGGTGCGTCACCGCGATCGTGCCGACGTCGAGGCCGTAGCCGGGCAAGTAGCCTTCCAGCGCCAGGACGCCAAAGGTCTCGGTGTCGTCCACGCCTTCGCTGTCGGACCTGCCCCTGTTTTCGGTGCCTTTCAGCCGCCGGATCAGCCGACTGCAGCGTCGCTCCAGCGCCTCCTCGTCCGGGTCCAGGGCGCCCTTCTGCTGTTTCGCCGTGGACAGCCGCGCCTGCTGGTCCAGCGCCCACTGCAGCCGCCGGCGCAGCGCGCGCACGACCACGCCGAGGTCCGCCGCCATGCGATCGACGGCCAGCGCCAGCAGCTCGGGCGCCACGGCACCGCTGTCGGCATGCGGCCACTGGCTGGCGAACACCCGCTGCACGGACGCGGTCAGCGTCTCCCGGTGGGTCATGATCACTTCGGCCAGCCCGTTGACGTCGTACACTTCGGTCCGCACGTTGCCTTGGCCGTCGAACAGCCAGGTCTTGACCAAGGGCGGAAAGCACTGGTCGAGCGCCGCCTGCACCCGCGTTCGCAGCTCTTGGCTCAAAGTCGAATCCACCCGCAGGCGGCGCAGTTCGGACAGCACGACCGCGCGAGCGTGCTTGCGCACCATCAGATCGTTCTTCAAGTTGAAGCTCGGCGGATCGATACGCCCGAGCAGCAACTTTTGCGGATCGTCAAAGTACGCCCGGTCGTGACTTGCCGGCCGCGCATAGGTCAAGTTCACGGCCATCCGGTGGCGCCGGCCGGCGCGACCCGCACGCTGCCAGTAGTTCGCCGGCGCCGGCGGGACGTTGCGCATCAGCACGCCGTCCAGCGCGCCGATGTCCACACCCAGTTCCAGGGTCGGCGTCGCCACCAGCGTGTTGATTTCGTCGTGGCCGCTCTTGAACTTGCGCTCGATGCGTTCGCGCTCGTCCTGCGGAATCTGTGCCGAATGTTCGCGCGAACGCAGCATGGCGAACGGCACATCGAGCACACGCAGGTCATAGTCGTCGCCATCCTCCTCGGCCCGCACCACCTGCCCGTTGCACCGCCAGCGGATGCACAGGTTGCGTGGCATCGGGCGCGCGTAGGAGCGGCGGCAGTCCAGGCAGCGCCACAGGCCCGATTGCGCCGACAACAGGAACCGATCCGCGTCGACCTGCGCCGTACCCGAGGTGTTCGGCAAGGCATTGCCGCGCTGGCCGGTCAGCGTCACGTGCCTCAAGAGCCCCGCTTCCAGCAGGTACTGCCACAGGTCGCGGAAGAACGCGCCCTCGTCCACCTGTGCGCTGCCCGCGAGCTTGGCGAGCAGTTGACGCGCCAGCGTCATGCCGCGGCTCGACTGCCACTGCGCCACCCAGTCCTTGCGGTCGC
>VGRO01000465.1 GCA_016875335.1 Deltaproteobacteria bacterium
CAACAAATCCTCAATCGGTTTCGCCTACTAGCTGCTTGTTGCGTGAAGGGGGCGCGCCGCCCCCTCGCGCGCAAATGCGCGCTCACCCCTGCGTCCGGCCGCAGCCGCGGCCGGAAGTACCTCGGCCCTGTTGCGCGCCGGAACCCGGCGCGAACTTCCGGCCTGAGGTACTAGCCTTGCACGGGCGCGGGGTTGGCTGTCATTTTGCCCCAAGCACACAGCAGAAGGCCATCGCGGCACCTTGCCCACCCGCGCACACCGGCGTAGCCTCGCGACCTTGCGCCCTGGTCGACTCGCCTGTGGCCAAGGGCCTGTTCCGCGCAGCCTTGATGGAGCCGGGCGCCTGCTCCCAGCCCAAGCAAGAAGGTGCCGAAGCGGCCCACGACGCGCGGGTGGCCAAGGGGAGCTGCGCCAAGGCCGAGGAGCGCCTGCAGGGTTTGCGAGACCCGCTTGCTGCGGCGCAGCGGTCGTCAACGTGTGGCCAGGGCGACACGGCTGCGCCCGCGGTTTGCCAGGCCATCACCTGGGCTTGCGGCCCTGGCTACGTCGGCTACCAGCCCACCGAGTGTGCGGTGCTGCCGGTCGGCAAATGCGGTCTGCCCGATGTGGTCCGTGGCGACGCCTCCGTCGCCGACACGAATCAAGCGGCCTCGGCTCTTCCCGATGACGTGCAGGGAGATGCATCACCGCAGGAAGCGGCCGAGGCACGCGACCGCGCTGACGACAGCGCGATCGCCGTTCGCGGGCCGCAAGCTGCGTCTGACGACGACGCCGAAGCGACGGCAGTCGACACGTTCGATGGCGTCGACCACCCGGTCGAGCTGGATCGGGCGGCGCTGGCGGCGGTGGACGCCGCGCAACGCGCGACCACGGGTTGAACCTGGAGGTGGGTGTGCGCGGGCTTGGCGGCGCGGCGGCGGGGCGGAGTGCGGTGCGGGGTGCTGTGCGGGAGAGGTTTTCTGCCGCAGAAAAACGCGGCTTGACAAGGCAGGCCCACAAACGCAGCATGGCGGTCGCGCTGTCGTCGGGAGGAACGCCCGGCGAATCGCCCGCGGTGGCCGGCACGGACTCGGAGGCGACCGCGTTTGGGTCTCCCTCCGGCCCGCCGCCGTCTTGAGGTGGGGCCGACGGTACAGCGCTTGATCGCACGGCATCTACGACACGTCCACAGGGGAGCCATGATCACGACAAGCCAGGGCAACTGGCGACGCAGCGCGCTTGACGCCGTATGGGCGGCAGCGGCGGGTTTGGCGCTGTCCGCCGCGGCTTGCGACGAGGCCAAGCTGCCGCCGCTCGAGCCGCCAGCGCCCGCCGACAGCGTCGCCAGCGACACCGCCGACACGGCTGTCGCCCCCGACGCCACCAGCGAGCCCAAGGAGCCCTTCGTCACCGATCCCGCCGTGCCGCGCTTCGACCCCAAGCGGGCGCCGCGGACGCCGGAGCAGGTCGCGGCGACGATCGACAAGATCAAAAGCGGCGAGGAGTTCAACGAGGTCGAGATCCTCCCCGACGTCCAGCTCGCCTCGCAAGCGTTCTCGGACGAGGTCGTGCTGAAGCCGACCTCGATGGCCCTGCCGCTCAAGGGCAACGAGGCGCTGCTCCAGCTCAAATCCGGCACGGTCATCGCTGGCGGCGCCGCGCAAGACGGTCGCCGCCGCCGGACCGCCGGCGACAACGTCTTTGGCTTCATGCGCA
>VGRO01000466.1 GCA_016875335.1 Deltaproteobacteria bacterium
GCCGATGGCGGTCCGGGCGGCGCTTACTTGTCGGTCAGCGGTGTGGCCGGCATGCTGTTCGGCGCCACCGATCTGTTGGGCCTGCTGCTGACTCCCAAGGCCGAAATCGCCGCCAAGCCGGGCGCGGTGACCTTGAAACCTGGCGCAACCTTTGCGTTTTCGCATGCCATGGTCGTCGGCACGGGTGACCTTGGCACCTTGACGACCCCGCTGTGGGCCGAACGCAAGGTGGCGACCGGCGCGGCGAGCGGAAAGGTGCTGGACACCGACGGCAAGCCCGTCGCCGGTGTGCGGATTTCGGCGATTCTGGAGGGCAAGCCGCCGCGCGCCATGACCCAGTTCTTGTCGGGTCCAGATGGCGTGTTCGGCGGCGCCCTGCCTCCAGGCAGCTACCGCTTTGCCGGCGACGCCCCGGGGCGGGTCCTGGTCGCCGACGCCAAGGCCAGCGTAGAGGCCGGCAAGGCGGCAGCGGTCGGCGACGTCACGTTTTCGCTGCCCGGCTCCCTTGCCATCGCGGTCAAGGACGGCACCGGCAACCCCTCGCCCGCAAAGGTCACCGTGGTGTGCGACGGGCCGTGCGCAGTGCCGCAGTCGAGCCTGTACCGCGACGTCAGCTTTGACAAGAAACCGGACAACCTCGACAGCGACGGCGACGGCAAGCCGGACACGGCCGTGTTCGACATCGCCTTCGTGCCGCCCGACGGCAAGCTCGACCTGCCGCTGCCGCCTGGAAACTACACGGTCACGCTCAGCCGTGGCCCGGTGTACTCGCTGTGGCCGGCTGGTGCGGGGGCGGTCAAGGCCGGCCAGCCCGTGACCGTTGCGGCCGGCGCGACAGCCAAGCTCGACGCGGTGCTGCACAAGGTCGTGGACACTGCGGGCCACCTGTGCGGCGACTTTCACGTCCACGCCATCAACAGCCCCGACGCCCCAGTGCCCAATGTCGACCGCGTACTGTCCATGGCCGCGGAAGGCGTGGACGTGATGGTTTCCACCGATCACGACTACGTCACCGATTTCGGGCCGGCGATCGCCGCAGCCAAGGCCGAGGCCGTGGTGGCCGCCATCCCCGGCGTCGAACTGACGACCTTCGACTATGGCCACTACAACGGCTTTCCGATGCCGGTCAAGGCGGGCGATGTCAACGGCGGCGCGCCCGACTGGGGCAACGGCGAGAAGGCCGGCATGACCCCAGCGCACATCGCGCAGGCGCTCGGCGCACCCGATCCGGCGCGGGTGGCGCAAATCAATCACCCAGATGGCGGCTACTGGAAGGTCATCGAACTGGACGCGCTGACCGGCGTGACGCTGGCCGATCCGACCAAGTTCCGTATGCCGCCGGTGGTCGCCGACCCCAAAACGGGCGACACCAAGCTGTTCACCAATCAGTTCACGGCCGTCGAGATCCTCAATGGCTACGCCAACGACAAGTTCTTGAGTTGCATCGGCTGGTGGATGCCGCTCTTGTCCACGGGCACGCGCTTTACCGCCACGGCTGTCAGCGACACCCACAACTGGACCTCGAGCCAGTCGGGCGGACCGCGGTCGTGGGTGCGGGTCGGCGCGGGCAAGGACAAGGTGCAGGGACTCGACATCGCAGGGTTCGCCAAGGACATCAACGCCGGCAAGGTGGTGGGATCGTCCGGCCCGTTCGTGGTGGTGCGGGCGACCACCGAGGGAGGGATAGGAACC
>VGRO01000467.1 GCA_016875335.1 Deltaproteobacteria bacterium
AGCAAGGTCGGCGAGGGCAAGCAGAGCTACCTCAACGTGCGGATGGTCAACCTCGAATCCGGCTGTACGGTGCAGACGGGCAGCGCGGAGATGTCGGGCAACGCCGCCGCCGCCGACGAGGCGGTGGGCAAGCTGTTGCGCAAACTGCGCAACGACCGGGTGCAAATGCCGCACGGCGCGGGCGCGACGGGGCCGGTGGAGCCGGTCAAGCCGACGGGGCCCAAGGTCGAGGGCGGCGCAGTGGCGGCGGGCGGCGGCCGCACGGGGCCGGCGGTGGACGGCGGCGAGGTCACCGACGCGGTGGGGCGCTTGATTGTGACCGTGCTGCCCAAGGAGGCGGTGGTCGAGGTCAAGGGGCCGAAAGGTTTTCGGGCGACGGGGCGCGGTGGGTGGGAGAACGCGCGGCTGCTGCCCGGCAACTACGAGGTGGAGGCGACGGCCGAGGGCTTCGAGGCGGCGCGGCAGAGCGCGCTGGTGCGGGTGGATTCCGTGGTGGCCGTCAACCTGGCCCTGGAGCGCCTGGGCAGCTTGGAAGTGGTCGGCGGGCCCCAGGGCGCGCGGGTCGAGATCAGCGGGCCGGATGGCTTTCGCATCGAAAAGGGTTTGCCGGTCAAGGTCAAAGACGCGCACAGGGGCCGCTACACCGTTGCGGTCAGCAAGGAAGGCTTTGACCCCGAGCGCTACGAGGCCGACGTCAAGAACGGCGAGCGGGCTGAAGTGCGGGCACAGTTGCTGCCGTTGGGGTCGCTGGTGGTGGAGGGCACGCCGGTTGGCGCCAAAGTCGAGATCGCCGGGCCGGATGGGTTTGCGGTGAGCAAGGGTTTGCCGGTCAAGGTCGAGGGGTTGGCGCGCGGCAAGTATGCGGTGCGGGTGTCGCGTGGCGGCTATGTGGTGGGCGAGTACGTGGCGGAGGTCAGGTCGGGGGAGGCGTCGCGGGTGGCGGTGGCGCTTGCGCGGGTGGAGGAGCCGGAGGCGGAGCCCGCGGCCGGGCCGGTGGTGGCTGAGGCGCCAGCGCCGCGCAGGCCAGACGTGACGGTTGTTGCCGCGCCGAGTTCTGGCGGTGGCACTGGTTGGCTCGTTGCCGGGGGCCTGGCCGGTGCTGCTGCGATTGGGCTTGCGGTGTGGGCCAAGACGGCGGCCGCAACCTTGCAGACGCAATTGGCGACGACCAACGCCAGTGGGCGGGTCTCCGGCATTGGCTTCGATGGCGCGACCGCGCAGGCGGCCACCATTGACCGTGTCGCGTACGCTGCCGCTGGGTTTGGCGCGGTCGGGGCGGTGGCGCTCGTGGTTGGCTTGGTCAAGCGAGCGGGCGCACCCAAAGCGGTCGAGACGGTTTTCGCGCTGCCGGTGAATGGCGGCGCGATGGCGGTGGTGTCGTGCGGGTTTTGACGGTTGCTTTGGTGGTGGTGGGCGCGATGGTGGCGGTTGGGTGCGCGCCGACGGTGCCGGAGTGTGGGTTGTTTGAGGACAAGGGCGTAGCGTGGTGTAGCGAGCCGGCCGCCAGTGGGTCCGCCGCTGCCGACACCGCCGCTGCCGACACCGGCGCCGCCGCAGCCGTCATCAAATGCCCTGCCAATGATACGGCCGCCAAGTCGAGTGCCGAGGTCGACGCCATGTCCGCGTTTTCCGGCGACAAGGCCCGCTTCACCGCCAAGGGC
>VGRO01000468.1 GCA_016875335.1 Deltaproteobacteria bacterium
GCAGTCTGCCTGCGGCGGGCAAAAACGCGCCTTGACACGGATGATCAGGCGGCGCAGGCTGGCGATCGCGCGGTCGCCGGAGGGTCCGGCGGGGCGCAAAGCCGGTTTCGGCCGGCGCGGCCTCGGGGCCAACCTTGTTTGCGGTTCCTATCCCTCATCAGGACTGGCCGTCCCGCGCCTCAACTGAAGTCCGCGTTCATTCGGACCGCGGCCAGATCCGTGCTACTGGATGGATGGCCAAGCGCGGCGAGCGACGCGTCCGACGTGGGGCGACGGGGGCAAAGTGGTCTTGTTTTTCGGCCGGTCTGAAGAACCATAACCGCGGGGCTGCCGCCTGACCGCAGCTTCCCAAGTTCCACCCCGGCGAGGCCGTAGTGCGCGGACCAGACGTTGCAAGCCTTGCGCAATGGGTCAGCCAGCTGCGGCCGCGCGGGCCGGCGGAAGTTGCGCGCATGTCGACCGACCCGGCTAGGTTTGCGGCTGGCACGAGCGATCTTTGGCTACTCGAACTGGATGCGCTGGCCCTGCAGCGCCGCGATTGGCACAGCGCGATCGCCGCGGCATTGCTACAACTCGGCACAGAAGCGTCGCCATGGTCGCAGGCGGTGGCGGCTGAGTTCTTGATCGGTGCCGCTTCTGCGCCTCTTTTTGCCGACGTTGCCCACACCGTCGCTGCGGTCTGCCCGGATGCGGGGTCAGCGGCTCACCCCGACCGACCGACCCCGCCGCTGGCCTTGGCGCAGCACCTGGCGCCTCTCGACGTTGTGGCGCTCGCCCGCCACAGTGTGCCGTATCGGATGCTGGTCCAGCGACCGAACTATCGCTTTGTGCAGTTTGCCGACTCGCAAGATGTCGTTGAATTGGCCCTGGAGTCGGTCCGACATGGCAACCCGCGCACGTCGCCGCACCCGCTGTGGCAAGGCATCACACTGAGCTGGCTCGCCGAAGCCGCGCTGTGGTCGCCGCTGGTCGCCGGTTGGCTTCCACAGCTGGCGCCGGTGTTGTGGCAATACCATGAACTGCAAGCGGCGCTGCTGCAATGGCTGACGGTTGCGTGCTGCAAGGGCGAACTTGCAGAGGTGGCGCGCGCGACTTGGCTGCCAAACCGGTTGACTGGCGAGGCGCTCGCCCTGCACGGCCGTGCGTTTGCAGCGGTGGACGAAGAGTTGCAGACTCCGCCGCGCTGGTTGGTGGCCGACTCTGCCGCAGCCGGCTAGGCGAAGCCTAACAGGGACTTGCCGCCACTGCGCGATGCCCCGCCCGCCGGATCGGTTCGGCACCAGCCGGTACTGTGCACGGCGGTGAGACCAAGGCCGGCCCTATTTGGTCCATGGAAACGGTACGCAAGGGGATGACATGGCAGACGCGCTGCAGTTTGACGGCTTGCATGTGCTGGGGCCGGCGCGCATGCGCCGCGTGCGCGCCCTATGGCGACTGGTGCTGTGGCGGCGGGTGCCCGAAGCATTGGTGGGCCTGGTCGGCGATGCAGTCAACAGCCCGTTGCTTGCCGGCCGGCGATCGCCGCCCAGCGGTTGGAAGCGGTCGGGCCGCACCACGTGCGGATCTGGCTAAAGAACCAGTGGAAGGGGGGCAAAAACGCTGTCCTGCTGACCCGGCGGGAGCTTGCCGTCC
>VGRO01000469.1 GCA_016875335.1 Deltaproteobacteria bacterium
GCCCTTGACACGGCCTCGGGCTTCCATTCGAGCCCGCACCGGCAACGGGCCGGGAGGCCCTGGGCCTGCCAACGTGGACGGGGCGGCGGCGAAATTCTCGGACAAAGGGATTGCACTGTTGCAGCTACTTGGCCGTGGGCACCGCAATGCCGAGTTGCCTGCAGATGGCGACCAACAGGTGCCGGCCGAGTTCAGCGTGCCGCGGCACTGCGGCCTGCAGCAAGGTCTGTGGATGGACCCAGATGTCGTGGTTGCCGCGGTGATGATGCAGGGTGCAGCCGCAATCGCGCAGGTGGCGCTCAAAGTCGCGGCGCTTCACGCCGCTCGCCGGGGCTTGGCGGTCGAACCGCGCGCTTGCTGCCGTGCGAGCTTGCGGCGCGACGCGGCCAATGCCGCAGCAGCGTCGCGGGCGTTCTCGATGCACTCTTCGATGGTGGCGCCCTGGGTCAGCAGCGCGGGATCCGACGGGGATGACACGAAATATCCACCTTCGGCAACGGGCTCAAGGACGAGCATATGGCGTCCGTCGATGACAGTAATTTTCCGTTTCAGCACGATACACCCGCACGCCGCACCGGGCGCAGCGAAAGGGTATCTGCGGCTTGGCGACATTTGCAACCCGAACCTTGAACTGGCGAACACCGCGCATTCCACCAGTCCAGGCTGATCCGTCGTCGCACGGCGTGCCGTTTTGGCCATTGCCGTAGGCGCACTTGCCAGTGCCGAGGTCGCACTTGGCCGTGCTGCACTCGTCCGGCGCTACGCGGGATTAGGAACTGGAAAACAATAAGTCGATCACTCTCACATCAGGGAGGAGCCGCGAGTCGGACCTTTGGTCCGCGAGCTGGCGACCCACTGAGCAAGCAAACGGGCCCAAGAAATGATTGAGTAAATCATTTCCGGGCCCTTACCGCCGCTACAATCGCCCGCGGCGACAACACCGTCGCCTGCTTGCAAGAGGAACCCCATGGCCGTCACCAAAACCACCGAAATCAGCGGCAAGTGCATCCGAGACGGCCGCTATATCCGCTCCAAGGTCAAGGCCAACAAGAAGACCAAGGCCCTGGACCCCGTCCTCGGCATTGCGCAGATCGCGCTCAAACAGACCATCGACGCGCGCATCGCCGCCGACGCCGCCGCCATCGACGCCCGCGCCGAGCAAGACGCCCGCGAAGAGGACCTGCAAGACGCGCTCGGTGTGCTCTCGGCCAAGCTCTTCGGCGAATCGGGGTCGTAGACCACCCGCAAAATGGCGCGACCTTTGCCCAGGCCGCGGCCTACTGTGCCTGGCGCGGCAAGCGGCTGCCCACCGAGGCCGAGTGGGAGAAGGCGGCGCGCGGGGGGCGTGGGGCCGAGCAGCAGCGAGTGCGCTCAGAATGCTCTCGTTGAATTCGATCGGGAATTGAAACGGCTGCCCGCCCCGCCATGATCCACCGGCAAAAAAGGTCCTGAATCCTTGGCGATCGAATTAACTCAGGTTTCCCGGGGAAACCGGCGCAAACCTGCACCTTCAGGGTGACAGGTTTGCGCCGGCGGTTAATTCGACACGCCGAGTGGGCCTCTCAGCCACAGGCAAACAGCCACAGGCTTCAGGCTTCAGCCACAGACGCAGCGGCAGCGGCAGTCGC
>VGRO01000470.1 GCA_016875335.1 Deltaproteobacteria bacterium
GTTGCTGGCACCAGTAGTTGGGACACCACCAAGAAAGGGCTGATTTGCGGGGCTTTGGCGAAGAAGGATATGGAGGCCGCCATTGACGCTGCACCGGAAGAGCAGTTTGCAGCGCTTGGAGGCAAGGCTACCGCCAAGGGTCTGATCGGCAGCATGATCAAGACCGACATGGACGCGGACGGCGACGGCACCAAGGAATCGGCCTCGGTCGCCATCCAGTGGGAGTCGGTTAAGGGAACGATTACCGGCTTGACGCCGCCCAAGAACTAGACCCGAGACGCGCACGACCCTGTCAGGCGGTGCGACCAATCTAGCTTCGGTATCGGCAAGCCGCGCCTGGCTCGCAAAGACCTCCGGCCAGTTGACACCCTGCTTGCCTTTGGGTCTGCTCACCGCCCCACCAGCAGGAACCCCCATGTTGCAGGTCAATTGCACCGAGTACTCCAACGATCCCGTCCAGGCCGCAGCGTTGGTCGATGCCGCTGAGCCGGCCTGCCCGGAGGCGGGCGTCGTCGTCGAAGTGTACGCGCGCCCCATCAATCCGGCCGATTTGCTACTTCTGACCGGCCGGCACCTGTACCGCCCCACCCTGCCCGAACCGGTCGGCGTCGAAGGTGCGGGCCGCATCGTGGCGGTTGGGGCCAATTCGCAGAGGCGCGTCGGCGAGCTGGTCGCGATCCCGTGGGGCGGCACTTGGCGCGAGCGGATGGCGCTGGCCGACGACGGCGTGCTGCCGCTGCCGGACGGCGCCGACCTCGAGCAAGCCGCGATGTTGTCGGTGAACCCCTTCACCGCCGCCGGTCTGCTGGAAGGCGTCCCTGCGGGTGCGTGGATCGCGCTCAATGCCGGCAACTCTGCGGTGTCTGGGCTGACGCTCGCGTTGTGCCGGCGGCGCGGGATTGACGCCGTAGCCGTGGTGCGCGACCAGCGATCGGTGGACAGTGTGCTGGCGCGCGGCGCGCGGGCGGTGGTGGTCGACGGTCCTGACCTGCCCGGTCGGCTGCGCGCTGCCGCTGGCGGACCGTTGGTGCGGGCGCTCGACGCTGTCGCTGGCGAGGCCTCCGGACAGCTTTTCCGCGCGCTGGCCGAAGGGGGCGAGTTGGTCGTCTATGGGCTGCTGGCCGACGACACCGTGCGGCTTCCGGCCGCCGAGTTGGTCTTTCGCGACGTCACCGTGCGCGGCTACTCGCGCCTGCGCTCGCTGCGGGCGCTGGCTCCCCAGCGGCGCGCAGAGTTGACGGCTGAGCTCGTCGACCTGGTCAGCGGGGGCGAACTCGCCACCCAGGTCGAGGCCCGCTACCCGCTCTCTGCGGTCAAGGATGCCCTTGCGCATCACGAACGGGGCACGCGCAGCGGCAAAATCCTACTCATCTCGCAAGGGGTTCGCTGACGGGAATGCGTCCACGACAGGCTGGGCGGCGGTCGTCCATCCGGTTGTTCCGCATGGCAGAGAGGTGTGTGCAATGAAGATTGGCGTATTGGGAACGGGTCACGTGGGGCAAACGCTGGCGCGCGGTTTCGCTGCGGCCGGCCACGAGGTGCGCATCGGCAGCCGCAGCGGCACCAAGCTCGCGGCATTTTCGGCGGAAACCGGCATCGCCGAGGGTACGGTGGCCTCCGTGGC
>VGRO01000471.1 GCA_016875335.1 Deltaproteobacteria bacterium
AATGATTTACTCAATCATTTCTCGGGCCCGTTTGCTTGCTCCGTGGGTCGCCAACTCGCCGACCAAAGGTCCGACTCGCGGCTCCGTCCTGATGTGAGAGTGATCGACTTATTATTTTCCAGTCCCTAAGGACCGACCAGCGCATCCGCGGAGATGCCGAGCGCCGCGCGCAACCTGCGGATCATCGCCAACGACAGAGGTCGCTTGCCAGCCAATACCTCAGAGACCCGCGACCTGCCGCCCAAGATCGGCGCCAAGTCGCGCCGCTGCAATCCCATTTGGTCCATGCGAAAGCGAATCGCTTCGACCGGGTCTGGTGCGGCGATCGGTTGCTGCTGCGCTTCCCAGGCATCGACCAAGGTCACCAGCACATCCAGTTCGTCGGCGGCTGCCGTACCGGGCTCAGCGCCCCACAGGGCCTCGATGCGGGCGACCGCTCGGGCATGGTCCAGTTCAGTGCGAATGGGAACGATGGGCATGGGTCACCTACAGGTTGGCGACGTCAATCGCGTCGTATTCGGCATGGGTGCCGACGAACTTGACGAAAGCGGCTTGACCCGCAAACCACAACTTGACGACCAGGCGGTACTTGTTGCCGCCGATGTTGAACACCACGCGCTCTGCGTCGATGACGCTTGCGGTCGCGTAGCGCTGTTTGACATCCGCCATCGTTCGCCAGTTCGCCTGGCGGGCTTCCGCGAACCAGGCCTTCAGCGGTTGTTCGGCATCCGCATGACCGGATTGCCAAAAGTTTTGCAGCGTCTTGCGGGCAATGATGCGCACGGCTTGTCGCGCCGGACCGGGCCGGTGACCTGAGCATGCCGTGTTCCCAATCCGGGATCAAGGCGTGGCCCAGGAAATATGCCGCAAAGGTGCACGATTTCGGCATCCTGTCATCCCGCGCCGCTCGACAGAGCCACGTCCACAGCCACGGGCCCGAAACACTTCAATTCGGTCGCAACGACTTGCGACGGCGCGGCAAGCCGCCTTTCAGCGTGCGACCGAGCGAGCCATCCCACCCGCGATCGGGCGGCAAAAAACTCGGGTAGAATTGCTGGGCCTGTGCCGCGCCCGCACAGGGGCGCCCGTTGTGGCGATCCAAAGCGCTGCCGTAGCCTCGGTCTACGCACCCCCCGTCCCGGAGCCCCCATGACCCACCGCCAGATCCAAACCCACGTCCTGGTCACCGGCCGCGTCCAAGGCGTCAGCTACCGCGCCGCGACCCGCAAGATGGCCCTGCAACTGAACCTGCGCGGCTGGGTGCGCAACCTGCCCGACGGCCGCGTCGAAGCCGTATTCGCCGGCGTCGAACCGAGCGTGCACGCCATGGTCGCTTGGTGTCAGCGCGGGCCGTTGCACGCGGCGGTCAGCGACGTGGCCACCGCCCGCCAGCCGATCGAAGCGTTCAGCGGTTTTGACATCCGGCCGACCCCGCCTGCGCCGCAAGACCCTCCCGACGCCGCGACCGAGTAGTTCCTCTCAGCGCCCGATGGCCTTGTAGTAGCGCTCCAGGCGCTCTTTGTAGCCAGCCGGTGCCCGGCCTTGCATGGCCCGCAACAATTGTTGGCGGTAGCGCTCGCCCTGCACATTGGCGGCGTCGCTGCGCAGCTCG
>VGRO01000472.1 GCA_016875335.1 Deltaproteobacteria bacterium
AACAACAGGCGCGCGACCGCAGCCAGGTCGAGGCGCTGATGGACGCGGGCTTTCCACAGGTCTTGCGCTTCCACCACGCGGGCGACTGGCGCAGCGTGCTGCTGGCCTACCCCAGTGTCTTTGGCAGCGGTTGGAAACAAAGGCAGGAGGCATGATGTCGGCGCCCGCCGTCCACAGCCAGAGCAAGTTCCAGGTCGGATCGTTGGTGCGCGCCCGCGGCCGCGAATGGGTGGTGCTGCCCGAGTCCGAGCGCGAAGACGAAGTGTTGTGGCTGCGCCCCTTGGGCGGCTCAGATGATGAGGTGACCGGGGTCTACCTGCCACTGGAGCCGGTGGCGTCTGGCCAGTTCAAGCCGCCGGACCCTCATCGCGAGCTCGGCAACGCGCGCGCCATCGGCCTTTTGCGGGACGCGTTGCGATTAGGCTTCCGGTCCGGCGCTGGGCCGTTTCGCTGCTTCGCCGGGTTGGGTGTGGAGCCGCGGCCCTACCAGTTGGTGCCACTGCTGGTTGCGCTTCGGCAAGACCCCGTCCGTATGCTGATCGCCGATGACGTCGGCATTGGCAAGACGGTCGAGGCGCTGTTGATTGCCAGAGAGCTCCTGGACCGTGCGGAGATTCAGCGCATCGCAGTGCTGTGTCCGCCGCACCTCGCCGACGGCTGGGTCAAGGCCATGCGACAGCAGTTCCACCTGGACGCGGTGCCCGTGTTGGCGGGCACTGCCGCACGGTTGGAGCGCCACTTGGGGCCCGGCGAGTCGCTGTTCGACCACAATCCGTTCGTCGTGGTTTCGCTGGATTTCATCAAGACCGAGCAGCGCCGCGCCGAGTTTCTGCGCGTCTGCCCGCACTTCGTGATTGTTGACGAGGCCCATGGCTGCACCAGCGGCGGCGGGCGCACCGGCCAACAGCGGCATGCCCTGTTGCGGCAGTTGGCGGCGCAGGCCACGCGCCACTTGGTGTTGGTCACGGCGACGCCGCATAGCGGCAACGAGGACAACTTTCGCTCGCTCCTCACCTTGCTCAACCCGGAGTTCGCCGAACTGCCGCTCGACTTGGGCGGCGATGCCAACCGCGCGTGGCGTCAGCGCTTGGCGCAGCACTTGGTCCAGCGGCGGCGCGCCGACATTCGCGCGTACATGGACGCCGACACGCCATTCCCTGGTCGGCTCACGGCGGAACTCGCCTATGACATGGCGCCGACCTACCGCGCCTTCATGGACAAAGTGCTGGCTTGGTGCCGGGAGCGCGTCTACGACAAGGCGCTGGACCAACGCAAGCAGCGCGTGCAGTGGTGGTCGGCGCTGGCCTTGCTGCGGGCGCTGGCGTCGAGTCCGCGGGCCGCTGCCGCCACGTTGCGGGCGCGCGCGCGCAACCTGGAGGCCGAGACGGTGGAAATGGCCGATGAAATCGGACGCCGTGCGGTGCTCGACCAGACCGACGCCGACGCCGAAGGCTCGGACGGTACGCCCGGCAGCCAAACAGAAGTGGACAGCGACCACCCCGACCACCGACGCCTGCTGGCGTTGGCGCGCGACGCCGACGCGCTCGAGGGGCCGGCAGATCACAAGGCGATCGCCGCAGCCACGGCAATCCGCGAGTTGGTGACACAGGGC
>VGRO01000473.1 GCA_016875335.1 Deltaproteobacteria bacterium
CGACTGCCGCTGCCGCTGCGTCTGTGGCTGAAGCCTGAAGCCTGTGGCTGTTTGCCTGTGGCTGAGAGGCCCACTCGGCGTGTCGAATTAACCGCCGGCGCAAACCTGTCACCCTGAAGGTGCAGGTTTGCGCCGGTTTCCCCGGGAAACCTGAGTTAATTCGATCGCCAAGGATTCAGGACCTTTTTTGCCGGTGGATCATGGCAGGTCGGTGCGAAACTTGCCGTCGCGGGCGCGCTGGTTCAGGTCGGCGTTGGTGGTGCACACGAACCGCACCGATACCGGCAAATCGGCCTGGCCGCCGACCGGGCGAACCGTGCGATCCTCCAGAACGCGCAATAGTTTGGCCTGCAGCGGCAGCGCCAGTTCGCCGATCTCGTCCAACACCAGGGTGCCGCCGTCCGCCTCGCGCACCCAACCGGTCAGCGGCCCGGCCGCCCCGGTGAAGGCCCCGCGGGCGTGACCGAAGAGCTGCGCCTCGAAAAGCGACTCGGGCACCGCAGCGATGTTGACGCGCACCAGGCGCCCGAAGCGACCGGCCCGCTGGTGCAACTCCGTCGCCGCGTACTCCTTGCCCGTGCCGGTCTCGCCGCACACCAGGACCGGCCGCAGGTCGCGCGAGGCCCGGTCCAGCGCCGCCCGGACCTGGCGTGCGCGCTCCGACGAACCCGGCACGTTGGCGGTGGGTTGGTCGAAAAGGTCGGCGTCGCCGCCGTCCCACTCCAGTACCGCGACCGTGTCGCCCCAGCGCAGGACTGCCCCGTGGCCGACCATCGCTTCGCGCACCTTGCCTCCCGCCACCTAGGTGCCGTTGCGGCTGCGGGTGTCGCGCACGACCACGCCGACGCCGGTCACGGCCAAGGTGGCATGCTCGCGCGATAAGGCGGCGTCTTCGATGCACAATTCGGTCTCGCCGTGGACATCGCGGCCAACCCGGCACTCGGTGTCGAAAAGGATGGCGATCCGGCCCGCCCAGCGCCGGTCGGGGCAAGCCACCACGTGCAGGCGCCAGACACCGCGGCGGTTGCCGATGTGCATTCCGGCAGCCTGCGGAGTGGACTGGCTGTCGGTCGAAACGTCGTTCACGTCGGGTCGCTTTGCGCAGGCGCCGGGGCCCGCGGGAGGTAGATTGCGGTCAAAAGGTCCATACGACCCCCAACTTGCGCCCGTCGGCGGCCACAGTCACCGCGGGAGCCGAGCGGCCGCTGCGCGTCCACAGCCAGGTGCCGACCGCGCTGGTTGCTACGGCCACCCCGCCGGCAACCGCCGCAGCAGTCCACTTGCCGTTGATGTCGGCGATGACCTCGTCGGCCTTCGTCGCGCTGAGTTTGTTGGTGTCGAACTTGCCGCTGCCCGGCACCCGCCACCGGTCGGCGTCGCTGTCGGCGACCACCGCCGCGACCGCAAAACCGATGCCGGTCACTGCCACGAGTCCCGCACCGGCCAACGTGGCCAGCGCGGGCAGCCGCGGGTTGGTGCGCGGCACCGGGACCGGCGCGACGATGTGCAGTGGATCTACTGGTTTGGCGGCGCCAGCCCCGCTCGGCGGCGCCGGTGCTGCGGCGCGCTTGGGCACAGCCGCAGCGTCCGCG
>VGRO01000474.1 GCA_016875335.1 Deltaproteobacteria bacterium
GCGCCGGTAACATGATGCGCAGTGGCAGGCGCTTCCTGTTGGCCAGCAGTACATTGTCCTGCAAGAACTCAACCCGGTACTGTGGCTGCACCCTGCCGATGGTCATGTGGCTGTCAATCGGTTTGGAGACTTCTACTATTCGACGTCCTTGCCATTTCCAAAGCCATGATGCCAAGTCTCGCCCTCCAATCCCCCATCGGCACCCACGACAGCATCAGTTACGTCGGCCACTCCTTGCTGCGCGCGCTGGCCGAACTCGGCCACGACCCCGGCCTGTTCCCAGCCTTGGGAACACCATTCGACGCCTTGCAACCCGTCCATCTTCGCGCCCTGGCGCGCGGCCGTCAGCAGCGCCTGCGCGGCCCGCATCGCGTCGACCGCTTGCTGGTGTGGAACGGCTACACGCAAGCTCCCCGCATCCTTGCTCGCTCGCGCGAGGCCATCGTCTACTGGGACTCCGACACGCTATCCGACAACGCGGCGCGCGTCCTGCGAAGGTACGACCGCGTCTGGGGCGTCAGCCGCTTCGTCGCCGAGACCATCGGGCGGTCAGGGGTCGCTTCTGATGTCCTCTCCCACGGCGTCTGGCCCGACGAGTTGCACGAATGGTCGCCCCCTCCGGCTGGGCCGGTCACGTTCTTACACCTGGGCCAGGTGTGCTACCGCAAAGGGACTGACCTGCTGTTGCGGGCGTTCCAGGCAGCATTCGCGTACACGCAGGCCGACGTCAAGTTGGTCATCAAATGCTGGCCGTCGCACGCCGAACTCGCCTACCGGTGGATTGCGGAGTTTGCACTCGGCGACCGGCGTATAGAGGTCGACAGCCAGGCCGTGCCGCGGGACCAGTTGGGCGCCTACTTTCAACACGCTCACGCGGTGGTCCTGCCTTCGCGCTGCGAGGCGTTTGGTCTGGTCGGACTGGAGGCGCTGGCCTATGGACGGTGTCTCATTGCCACGGATTTCAGCGGACCGCGCGACTACCTTGCCGACGATTGCATTCGCGTACCGGCGCACGCCGTTGTGCCGGCCGAGTTGTATCCCGGCAGCGCCGCAGAATGCGCGGTTGCAGACCTCGCGGATGCGCTCCGAGAAGTTGCTGCTGACCCTGATGCCGCTGTCCGCCTGGGGCGCGCGGCCCGAGAGCGTGTGCTGCGGGACTGGACGTGGTTGGCGAGGCTGCGGCGGGCCGGGCTTGGGGGCGGCACCGACCTGAAAGCTGCACAGCGACAGGTGACCTGTGGCTGAGCGACCCGGCGGCCCCCCACTGCTCGCCTCCGTTTTGGCGCCGCGTCGCATTCGTTCTGCCACTTGGCTCGACGGTGGTGTTTGCCCACTGCGGCCGGATTTGGCGGCGATTGCTTCGCGCATCGGCGGGACGCGGTTCCACCTGTGTCGCGACTGGACCGATGGTCGTCGATGGGGGAGTTGATGCTGCCAGTCTCCATTGTTAGGGCCCGGAAATGATTTACTCAATCATTTCTTGGGCCCGTTTGCTTGCTCAGTGGGTCGCCAGCTCGCGGACCAAGGGTCCGACTCGCGGCTCCG
>VGRO01000475.1 GCA_016875335.1 Deltaproteobacteria bacterium
GCTGATCGGCTGACCTACATCATGGGCCAGGCGCTCAAGGCTGGCGTCGCGCCCGATCTGCTGTCGTGGCCCGGCGCCCACACCAACGCGGCGCTCTTGTCCGGCGAGCCGGTCGCCGGGCTGCACTTCGACCACCACCGCCAGACCCTCGATCGCCGGCTCAAGGACGGTCCCAAGCCCGACGCGGCCTACACGTCGCAGCACGAGGTCCGGCTGAGCGTGGTGCCGTGCTGGCGGCACCTCGACCAGGACGAGGTCCGGGCCCGCTACCGCGCCGCCGGGGCCGCCGCGCTGGACCGGTGGGGACCGACGGATCCACCATTTGTTCAAGTCCATGATCCGGAAGAACTTCCGGTCGACGACGGGCCGCCGCAAGGCCCGGAACCGCTGCCGCCCCAGGCGCCCGAGGCATCCGCGGCCCTGCCGCCCGCGGAGCCGGCGACCCGGCCCACGCCGGCGCGCCGACGCGCCCGCCCGCTGCGCGTTCACGCCGCGTGCGAGGCGGCGCGTCAGGCGTACCTGGCGGACTACAAGGCGCTGTGCCAGGCGTGGGAAGAGGCCCGCGAGCGGCTGTGCGAAGAGACCGATCGCGTGCTGCGCGGCGAGGTCGGGCAGGCGGTGGTGTTCCCGCTGCACACGTTCCCGGGGGTCGTCCGCAGCGACCGCGGGAGGTGATGCGAGACTGACCGCGATTCGGGTCCCTGCCGTGCTGGCTGCCCTCGGCCGGCCGGATGGGCCGCGGCTGTCGTGACGCGTCGCGTGCGGTGTCGCGCATGCGACTGCCGTGCATGTGACGCTGCGCGCCAGGTCGTCGTCGTGCATCTGGGCGTCGATCGGCGACCACTACCGGCGGTCGAACGGCCTTGTGCGCCGAGATCGCGTCCAGCCGGGCTCGGTGGGCCCGGGCGGCAACTCCGCGGGCCGTCGCCTTTGCGCCGCGGGCCGCAACTCTGCCGCGCGTGGCGCCGTGTCGAGGGGCACACGCGACGCACCGACCGCGCCGGTTGACGCGAGGGCCTGGCACGCCCGCGGCCCCGGTCTCGTCGAGGTCAGCCGCCGCACCATCAAAGGGAGCGGGACTGCGCACCCGTGCAGTTTGCGTTGAACTGTTCCGAGCTGACCTGGGCCGTCCTGTTGTCGCCGCTGCGATCGCTGCAGAGTGCGATCCAACCCAGTGGCGCAGTCAACGTCGCGCGTTTTCCCCGGACTGTGCCCGCTAGTCTGATCTTCCACCCCTGATCCAACTCCAACTGCATGGCCTTGCAGCGAATCACGCCGTTCTGCGCGTTCCGGTGTAGATACTAATCGTCACACAACGCGCTTGCTTTATCTCGTCAGCAGTGCTATATAGGTCGTATGAAGACACCTAGCAGCATCCACGTCCTGACCACCAAGCGCGAACACAAGGGAAAGGCCTACCGTTGCCATCTGCTGCGCCGGACCTACCGAGAGGGTGGCAAGGTCAAGGCCGAAACCTTGTCCAACCTCACGGCCTTGGGCGACGACCTGGTCGAACTGATCCGCGAGGCCCTGCGCGGCAA
>VGRO01000476.1 GCA_016875335.1 Deltaproteobacteria bacterium
CGCGGACGGCCGCCACGGCGGCGGGGCGCGCAATGCTGCCTGTTTCAAGCGCGCTTGGGTAGCTGCGAAACGGCGGCAAAACCGGCTACCATCGCCGCGCCGCGGGCAGGGCGGCGAGCAGGCCATGACCGATCCATCGCATTCGATAACCCCCTCTGCTGCGGTTGCGGCGCCCCACTGGTCGCGCTGGGTCGCCGGCGGCCTGGCCCTGGTGCTGGGTGGCCTCGCCGCCTGGCACGTCTGGTCGCCCACCGCCCGCAGCGAGCGCGCCCAGCGCATGGCCGCGGAACTCGGCGCCGAACTGTTTGACCGGCCGCTGTCGGCGGCTGAACTCGACACGCCGCTGCAATTGCACCCACAGGCCAAGACCGCCCAAGGCGACACCGCGACGCTGCGCCAGTTGCTGACGGGCCACGACGCGGTGCTCGTCCACCATTGGGCGTCGTGGTGCCCGCCGTGCCTCGAAGAACTGCCCGAAATCGCGGCGCTGGCCCAAAGCGCCCACGGCCGCAACTGCCAGGTGCTGGCGGTCTCCTACGACGACGACTGGGCGGCGGCCGACGCCACCTTGCGCAAAGTGCTGGGGCAGTCCGTGCAACCGATGGGCCTGTGGGTGCGCGATCCGCAGGGCCAGGGCGGCGACGAGGCCAAGATGCTGCGCCTGCGCATGGGCACCGAGAAGCTGCCCGAAACGTGGGTGGTCGCCGACGGCCGGGTGCGCGCGCGCTTTGTCGCCGGACAGCGCTGGACCAGCGCCAAGATGATGCGCTGGCTGGCCGCGCAGTGTCCGGGGTCGCGGTGACCGGCAGCGCGCCGCCTGCCGATCCCGACCCGGCGACCGACGCGACCGAGGGCGTCCCAGTACAAGGGGACGAAGGCCCGGCCGCGGCGACTACTGCAGAACTGGAGCAGCCCGTGCTGGTGCCGCCGCGCGGGTTGGTGGCCGCGACCCTGGCCGCCCTGGTGGCCACCGCCGCCTTGGCGATTGCTCTGGCGCCGCCGGTCGAGCCCAAGGTGCACGCTGATTTGCGCCTGGACGGTTGGCGCCTGGACGACCGGCAGCTGTCAGAAATCGTGCGCAGGCAGGACCAATGGGCGGCGGCCGCGGCGCGCCTGCCCTTACCGTCGACCGCCGTGATGGACGACATCGTGCAATGGCTGGCGGCCGAGGCCAACCTCGGCGCCGAGGGCGTCAAGGGCGACCCGACCGCGCGCGCGACGCTGGGGCGGGCAGAAGAGGGGTTGCGCACCCTGGCCTTGCACAAGGGCCCAGATGCAGTGCGCGGCCTCGCGGTGGTCTGGGGCCGGCAGGTGGCCGCCGCGTTTACGCAAACGGCCCGCGCGGCTGCCGAGCGCGGCCTTTCGGTGCGTGAGATCCTCGACACCGCCGAGGGCGCCGCCCTGCACCGCGCCGCGCCCGGACTGGGGCGCCTGCTTGCCCAGACAGGGCTCGAACGGTTGCGCTCCGGGCCAAACCTGGACCCGGCCGCCGACCTCGTGGTGCAGGCCCTGGCCCAGGCGCG
>VGRO01000477.1 GCA_016875335.1 Deltaproteobacteria bacterium
GCCGGCAATCCGCAGGCCAACGACCCGAAGAGCAAGCAGGACTTTTTCTACGCGACCTCGTTTGCTTCGATGGCTGCGCCGCACATCCGCATTGCCTATCGCGAAGGCGGCTTCAACACGGCCAGCTTCTACTATCCGACGCTCGGCTGCGCGGCCCCGCCGGGCGGCTACTCGGCCGTCGCCGTCTCGGGTTCGCCGCTGCAGGCCACCTGTGCTGCGCGCGGCCTGCAGGCGGAGCCGATCGAACTGGCGTTGCAGCCGACCGAGACGGTGCGCACGTCGTTTTGTCGCGCCGAGCAAGTGCGCTACCGCGAGCCATCGGTCGACATGGCCCCCGACTTCTCGCTGCCGTGGGCGTGTCTGGAGCCCAACGAGCTGGTCATCGCCGACAAGCCGGGCGAGTGCCGCGGCCTGACCCACCTGCAACTGCAGGGGTGCCGCGCCGACAAGACCTGCAAGGAGCCCGATTGGCCGCTGCCCGCGCAGTTGCCGCTGTGGTGGCCGTGCGGCGACCCGCGCAAGGCTTTGAAATGACCGCAGTGCACCGGTTCGCCGTGATCGCCGTGGTCGCCTGGGTTGCGGCGTCGGGCGAGGCGCTCGCGCAGACCGCGGCGGATCGTGCACCGATCGCCGAGGCGCTGGACGGGCCCGGCGACGCCACCGCTGCCGCGGCCGACAGAGACGACGTTCTGCCGTTCAAGCTGTCGCTGCCAACCGAGGACGACGTGGCGGCCTGGCGCGGGGCTGGGTTTCGCCTCGAACTGGGCATGGCGTATGGGCGGCTCGCAGGGCTGTTCGGTGCGCCCTCCGGCCAGGTTTTGGGTGCGACGGTGCGCGTCGGGGCGCGCGTGGACCCTTGGTGGTCGCTGCTCGGGTCGTTCCAGTACCAACAGGTCGCTGACCCTGGCGGCCTGTTCGGCTTGCGATACAGCGGCACCCTCGACCCGACGCTGCACTTGGGCGATCACCTCCAGATTGCCTTCGGTGTCGGCTTTGCCGGGCTGGTCGAGGTCGGCAATCCACGGCCTGACCCCAATCCCAGTGACTTCACCAACCTCGCGGACTCGTACACCTACTTGTCGGCGCGCACGCCCCTTCCGCAGTGCACCGGTATCGGTATCGGCGGCCTGCTGCGCGCTGGATGGCAGCAAATCCTCGGGCCGATGTCGGCGCTGACCGCATTCGTCGAACTCGATGGCCAGCACCTGGCCTGCGAACAGCGCATCGGCCGCGTCGACCCGGACACGGCCCGGCCATTCTTTCGCCGCCAATACTGGTACAGCGCGGGCGGCGTCGCCGGCCTGAACATCGGGTGGCGATGAGCGCAGCGCGGCAACAGGCCCGAAGGCTTGTGGTGCTGGCACTGGTGGCATGGGGCGGCACCTGGGCCGCCGCGGCCGGGGCGGCGGGCGCAGGGACAGGCACAGGCACAGGCGCAGGCACAGGGACAGGCGCACGGGCAGGCACAGGCGCAGCCACAGGGACAGGCACAGGCGCAGGGACAGGCACAGGGACAGACGCA
>VGRO01000478.1 GCA_016875335.1 Deltaproteobacteria bacterium
AGCCGGCGAATTGCGGTCAGCACCGGCTTGGCGAACAACGACTGCCACCGCGCGTTGGGCGTTTCCGTGGCCGCCGTTTGCAAACGCAGCAAGGACCACGCGACCGGCAGGAACATCGCAAGGGCGACCAGAAGTCCCTGTGCGCTCTCGATTTGCCGACGCTCAAACTTGCAACCCTGCTTGAGCGCACGAAAAAACTCCTCGATGATCCACCTCCGGCGGTAGCAGCGGATGACGTCCAACTGCGCAGCAACGCTGTTCACGGGCAGGGTGGTCACCAGAATCCAGTGCACGGCGGGTTCCCCGGCAGGCGGATTGAGTTCCCGTACCTCGACGACTGAAATGGAGAGGTTGTCCGGCAACAGCTGGCCCAGCGGGTTGTAGCTCTCTTTGCTTTCCTTGTGGTTGGGGCGGGTGAGTTCAACGGCCTGGCTGCGAAAACTCAGTACGGCCTTGCGGCTGCGCCGGGACGGATGCGACTTGACCGCCTTTCCGCTCCGATTCTCGGGCCGGCTTGCGAGCTCCGCTTCGACCGAGCCGCTCCATGGCGCCTCGGCCAGCGCGTCCGGCAGTGTAAGGCGGAGCTTGCCGACCATGGTCCGCAGTTGGTCAAGCGAAGCCCGCACAACGAAGTTCATGTTCAAATAGGCCATCCACGCCAGCATGTTGTAGCGGCCCAACTCGCGGTCACCGACGTGAACCACCTGCTGACCACAGTGCAGGAGCTTCTCTGCGGCAGCAAAGATGCCGTCATGCCAGCGCTGCATCTCGTTGTCGTACAGGCCGCCGCGGTCGCGCCAAAACTGAGCGGCCTCGTTCCTGTCCGCTGAGGACCTGCTGGCTGCCAAAGCAGCGTGCAACCGGCCAAAAGATCAACAGGATTTGCAGGTACTGCGGGCCTTGCTGGAGCGCCAGCGGTGACAGCCCGAGGCAGGGCGACCTTGGTCTTGCCGTGCTGCTTGTTCAACTGCTTTCTCATTTTCGACACTTGCCTGTCCGTGACCACTTGCGACCGTGCTGCGCCGACATGCTGCCGGGTGCGCGCAACTACCTGAACCTGTTTCGGACGACCACTAGACCCCTTCGGGAATTGTAGTTGTCGTTGTCGGGTATCTTGGTTGTCGTTGGGCACGGCCGCCTGCAACGGGTCGTCGTCGTTCGACACCGCGCTGGCACGCTTGGCGAAATGTCGGTCCACTCGCAGCGTGACCCGCTTGCTGCACACAAGTCCGCCTTCGCCCGCCACCGACCACGACCTGCCCGCCGCGCGGCGCTTGGTGTAGGCTGTGCGCGTTCTCGGCCTGGGAGCCCGCATGGAAGCCCGCCTCGTCGCCCTCGCAGTCCCTGTGTTCTTTGTCCTCATCGCCCTCGAGCTCGTCGTTGCGCGGCAGCGGGGCGTGCAGGTCTACCGCCTTGCCGACGCCGTCACCGACCTCGCCTGCGGCATTGCCTCGCGCGTCTTCCACCTGTTCGACGCGGCCTTGCTGGTGGGGATGTATGCGGTGTG
>VGRO01000479.1 GCA_016875335.1 Deltaproteobacteria bacterium
GATACTGTCGTCCACTTCTCCTTTGGCAAAGTCCCTGGCAGTCGAGAGCGCCTGTTGGATGTCCGGCAGTCTCTGGTGCACGGATCGCTCCCACGCGCCATGACCGGTTGCGGTCTCGATTGCCAGGATCGCCTTCAATCCGACTTTCGGAATCCGCGGCGCGGCAGTTGCAAGCTCATCGACTGCCCGCCGAATGCGACTCCACTGTTGTTCTCGATCGAAGCCATCGAAGTCCGTCCACACTGCCCGCAACGTAGCACTCTGCTCGTTTGCCAACAGCGGCTTGCGCTCGCGGAGAAAAGTGCCATCAGTCTGTGCTGACTTGTAGAGCCGCAAGGCCCTGCTGAGCTCAATGCTGTAGCCTGCCCACGTTTGGGTGTTGGCTCGCGCCGCAGCCACTCCCAAGTTGTTGAACGCATTTTGCAAGTAGAAGGTCAGCAGTTCGCTTGGCGAGAACATCACCCACGAGCCTCTCCCCTTTGCGTCCTCGCTAAAGCCCAACCGCACGAGATGCCGTTGCTCCTCGTCTGTCAAGTGCTGCCACACGAGTTTCTGCGCACAGCGGTGGACGAGGGTTGTGGACTTGCCCGTTCCGGGTGGCCCCAGAACGCAGAGGCCGCTTGCCAGCGGCAGACGGAATATCTCATCCTGGAAGCGGTCAAGAAGCGCTCTGTCGCGTAATTCGACATCCACCGCCACGGCCCGGCGCGCCTTATTTCGACTCAGTCGCGCTGCAAGAAGGCTGTCTTCCCGTTCGGTTGCGCCGCGTAGTGCAGCGCTGATGTCAAACTCAGCCGCGACGTCCCCGGCATTCCGGAGGAAGGCTCGAAGTGAGCCGATGGCGTACAGCTCTTCACCGCTGGCACGCCGCGCCCTCAGGCCGAGCACGTCCCACAATCCGCCACCGTCCCGGCTGGGTTCGAACTGCGCCGATTCGTCGATGTGATATTCGGCAGGTCGCCGTGGAAGCTGGATGTCAATCTCCTCGCCGGCCTGAACCGTGGCGAGGCGCCCGAGCGGGCCGTGGTAGTTTACTACCTGCGCATGGTTCTCGGCGGTGGGCCGGCCGCCTGGATGTCGTGCAACATACACGACGATAGATTTGCCGCTATCGAGGTCCGTCGCAACGACTCGTGCATCGACCGGCTGCCGTGCCGCAAGCCGCGCAGCCGCGAGATTCGCCTCCGCCACGCGAGTAGTCTCCTGACCTACTGCGTCGTCAGATGGCCGCTGCTCAAGGCGACGCTGCATTCGCCGTTCAACTTCAGTTTGCGCGTCGCTGGAGATCTTCTCAACCGTGGAAAGGACGGCCGTGCAAACACGCTCAAGGTATCGAGTCTTCGACTCCACCGATCCTCCGTTTCCGCTCGCAGCGCGTGCCGCCTTGGCGAAGGGATAGGAACCGCAAGGGATAGGAACCGCAAACAAGGTTGGCCCCGAGGCCGCGCCGGCCGAAACCGGCTTTGCGCCCCGCCGGACCCTCCGGCGACCGCGCGATCGCC